>NZ_JBVKCZ010000132.1:0-5840 GCF_055634335.1 Streptomyces sp. NPDC111802
GATCACCTCAGCCGGGAATCGGTACCCCTTGTACGACACCGACGCCTCAGCCTCCACCGCGAGCCCCTCCCAAGACGACCTACATCAAGATCATCCCACGCCCCCGCAGACAACTTGATAGCGCCCACCTACACCATCGGCAACTTGACAAGGCCTGCAGGCGGGCATCGGTCATTTCTCGGGCTCGGTGAGGGTGATTGCGGCCACCGGGCAGCGGCGGGCAGCAGCACGCACGTCCTGCCACAAATGGCGGTCCGGATGCGGCTTGTGTACGACGACTACCCCGTCCTCGTCCCGTGTGGTGAACACCTCGGGGACGCTCTCGGCGCATTGCCCCGAGGTGGCGCAAATACCCTGGTCGGCGCGAACATGCATGGGCAGGCCTCCCCTAAGTGAGGGTGAGTCAGAGGGTGACACGGAAATGTTCGAAGGTCCGCAGGCTCAACGCCGGCCGGAGCACCGGCCGTTCCGGCACGGCCAGGCCAGGCAGGGTACGGCGGATCCGGGTGAGTACGACGGCGCACTCCATCCGCGCCAGGTTGGCGCCGAGGCAGTGGTGCACACCGTGGCCGAAGGTCACCATCCGAGAAGTGTTGCGGGACGGGTCGAACCGGTCCGGGTCGGGGAATGCCTCCGGATCACGATTGGCGGGCCCGTGCAAGGGCCGCACGTCCGCACCCTTGGGGATAGTGACCCCGTCCAGTTCGATTTCCCTGCGTGCGATCCTAGGATCGGCGTCCACCAGGACCGGCGGGTTGTACCGGAGTGTCTCTGAGACGAACGACTTAACCTCGGTTGGGCCTCCGTCCAGCCAGCGCGCCTGCTCCGGGTAGTCGACCATGGCGAGCACGCCGAAACCCATGGCGGCCACCGTGGTCTCGAAACTGCCCGCCCACAGCCCCCACAACAGCAACATGAACTCGGCACGGGTCAGCCCCTGTTCGGGCTTTTCATCGCCCTCGCGCACCTCAGACAGCAGGGCGGAGATCAGGTCCCCGCAAGGCTGCTTACGGCGCTCAGCGGCGAGCTGGGCGAAGTACTCCTCAACCTCCTCACTCGCCCGGTCTCCTTCCTGCAACGCCTCGTCGCTGGATGCCGGATGGAGCGAAGCCAGGACCCTGAGGATCAGAGCCGCCAGCGTCTCCCGGTCGGCCTGGGGGATGCCGATGATGTCACCGGCCATGTTCATCCCCAGCGGCTGGGTCAGCTCATGGTGCAGGTCGGCCCTCTCGCCGTCCTGCACCCGGGCGGCCAGTGGTGCCAGCAGCCGGTCGCAGTGATGTTCAGCCGCCGCCTGCAGGCGCTGGGCCTGCCGGAGAGTGAAATGCCGGGAGAGCGCGCGCCTGATCCGCGTGTGCTCGGGGGGGTTGGTACTGGTGATGACCTGCGACAGGATGCGCAGTGCACGAGATCGCTCCCAGCGCGGGTGCTTCGCTGCAAGTTCCTCAAGCTCAATGGCACGCAGGTCAGGCGATTGATAAACGGTCCTGACCGCCGCGTTACGGCTCACCAGATACACACCGCCCGTCGGGTTGCGGTGGATTGGGGCATGCTCGCGCAGCCACGTGTAGAACGGGTAGGGGTCCTGAAGCGTTTCCGGATCCCACAACCGGGCCAGAATGTCGAGTTCGGACGTCTGTGACGGCATCGCCCTCACGGTGTGCTTCCTTCCCTGCGCTGCCAGACGACGGGCAGCCGCTCGACGCGGCGTATCTGGAGACCGGTCACGAAGGTGATCTCCTGCGGTGGTACCGCCAACTTCAAGTCGGGGATGGACCGTGTCAACACGCCGAAGGCTACTTGCAGCTCCAGACGTGCGAGACCGGCGCCCAGGCAGAAGTGCGGTCCCATGCCGAAGGCGAGATGGGGATTCTTGGTGCGGCGGATGTCGAACTCCTCCGGGCGGGGGAACTGTTTCTCGTCCCGATTGGCGGAGGCGAGTCCGGTGATCACTCCGGTGCCTTTCCGGATCGTCCCCGAAGGCAGTTCTACATCGTTGCGGGCGGTACGGATCAGGCTGTTGCTGCCGACGAACTCATACCGCAGGATCTCCTCCACAGCCTGTTCCAGCAGGTCGGGCTCCGTGCACAGCGCCGCATACTGTTCCGGGCGGCGCAACAACGCGAACACGCCGCGGCCGATGGTGGTAGCTACCGTCTCGTGACCGGCGATGATCAGTGTCTTGACCAGGGAGACAAGTTCGCCATCGGTGAGCTGGCCGTCGGCATCCCGCGCCTCTATCAGTGCGCCAAGGAGCCGCTCGCGACCCGTCGAACGACGCCGTGCGGCGATGAGTCCGGCCAGGTAACTGCCGAACTCCCGCATCCGCGCCTCCCGTTGCTCGGGGCTCATCGAGGTAGTGGACATGAAGGCGTTCGACCACTCACGGAAGCGGCCGATGTCCTCAGCGGGCGCACCGAGCAGGTCGCACATTACATACAGTGGCAGAGGGAATGCGTATGCCTCCGACAGATCAGCCGGCTCCGGTCCGGACAGCATCCCTGCCAGCAACCGGTCGGCGATCTCCTCCGCCCGGGGCCGCCACTGCCGCAGTCGCCGCGGGCCGAGCGCCCCGGAGACCAGCTGGCGCAGCCGGTTCAGTTCCGGCGGGTCCTTGTGGAAGATCTCGTCCGTGGAGTTCGCCGAACTCCTGCGGAAGCGAGACGTGCCCGGCAGGCGCGGGTCCGTGCTGAACCGCGGGTCGGTGAGCACCATCTTCACGTCGTCATAGCGGACCGCGAGCCGCACCAGATCCCCGCTGGGCACCTCGACCTCGCCAAGTGGATCCGATGACCTGCGCTGGGCGAACTTCTCATGCGGCAGCGCACCCCCGTCCAATGGGTATTTCTCCGCCATTATTCCGTCCTCTCTCGGGCGCCGCTGCGCACCGAGTCCCAGACGACAGGGAGTTCCTGTACCCCGTGCAACAGGCTGTCCTCCTCAAAGGTGACCTCATCGAAGGGGATCGCCAGCCGCAGCTCTGGCAGCCGTCGGAACAGGGCGGGCAGCGCGATCTCCAGCTCCGCCCGTGCCAGCGCCTGCCCCGCGCACCGATGAGGGCCGTAGCCAAACGCCACATGAGCCCGGGCATTGCGAGTGAGATCGAGCCGATCCGGATCTGCGAAGACATCCGCGTCCCGGTTGGCGGCCTGCAGCGCCAGCACCACCCCCTCACCCGCCCGGATCACTGTCTCCCCAATCGTGATGTCCGCAGTGGCGACCCGGCGCAGGCCGTTGTGGACGACGGTCAGATAGCGCAACAACTCGTCCACTACGCCGGGCAGGGCCTCCGGGCCAGCCAGCAGGGCCGACAGCTGCTCGGGGTGTCGCAGCAAGGCAACCACGCTCAGCGCAATTTGGCTGGCGGTGGTCGCATGGCCACCAGTGATCAGCGGCATCCCGAGGCCGACTACCTGCTCCTTGGCGATGCGGCCGGTCCGGACGTACTGGACGACGAGTTCGCTGAGCAGGTCGTCGGCGGGCTCGCGGTCCTTGGTTTCGACGAGCCGACCGAGGTACTCGCTGAGCGACGCTTGGGCGGCAGCAACCTCAGCCCCAGACGCTGAGCGCCTCGCGGTCACTGCGGCGCACTGCTCGAAAACCTCCCGATCTTCGAACGGAACGCCGAACAGCTCACCGATCACCCGGACCGGCAGTGCCAACGCGAACCGCTCCATCAGGTCGACCGGCTGCGGCAACGCAGCCAGCTCCTCCAGAAGCCCGCGCGCATGCCGCTCTATGGCCGGCCGCAACCGCCCCACATTGGTCACCAGCGCACTCCGCATGACGACCCGCCGCAACTCGGTGTGCTCCGGCGCATCCATCGACGGCAAGTAGCCCCGGGCAGGCGGCGGCTGGTCCGGCCGCCACAGCGGGTAACCCGGGCGCGACCAATCACTGCTGAGCCGAGCGTCCCCCAGCAGCTGGCGCACATCCACATACCTGGTCACCAGCCAAGCAGAAAACCCGGCCACGACCACCCGGCGTATGGGCTCCTCCCGCTGCCAGCACTTGAACTCAGGCGGCGGATCCAGCGGGTCCCCCGTCCGCTCAAACGGAAATACCGAAGGCGACGCGACAACCTCAGCCGCCCGCACCGGAGACCGGCCGGGCCACGCCTCGGGTTCTGTAACCACACCCAGTACCTACCCATCCTGCCTAGCCGAGTTCATACATCGATCACGTGCGTTTCCCACCAACAGCGCAGAAGCTTCGATAGCCAAGCGAGGGCCTAGGACAGCAGACGCCGAGATAAACGTCTTCCCCCAGCTGATGAACGCCTCCCTTTTTTTCATTACGCCCCACTCTGGAATTCCGTCAAGTAGACACCCTTTCTCGCATTAGGCGTTTCAGTGACTCCAAGTAAGTCCTGGGGTTTCAATTGAGAGTAATGCGGCCCTGGAAGTGATCTAGAGGCGTTCAACGTGTAGTGTGCCCCGACGCGAGTCTTACTCCGCAGCTCCAGCTCGACCCAACTCGCGAATCATCAAAGAGGGCGCCTTCACTGCGACCCGTCGGATGGGGAAATTCTTGCGATCTCGGGCGACCTTTCGTAACCACGCCTCGATTAAGGCGATCATATCCGTTCTGTAATCATCCTACTGACCTCACGTGGGAGGTGAAGTGCGAAATCCAGCCAGCTCCAGTGTCAAGCCCTCAAGACCGCTACGTGACTGCTTCGCCGTATGCGCTACACCACCAGCAGTACAACACATTTCACAATTTCACAAAATTGCAGGCTGTGCCCGCTTTTGCTGCCGCGCAAGCGTTGCACCGAAATGCAGCACTGCTATTCAGTGAGGTCTTCTCGGCAACGTGATGGCTGCGATGCGTGACCTTGTGCGGGGCGGCGTCGCGGCTGCCGGGTGACCTGGCGTCAGATATGGGTGAAGCCCCTGGTAGGAACGGGTCTGCGAAGATCAAGTTCCGTACGGGAGAGGGGCTTGTCAAGCCCTCCCGGAGTACTGCCGGGCGACCCCGGCGGAGGTGCGGCCCTGTTTGGCGAAGCCCGTCTCGTCGACCACCAGCACTCCGGCTCCGCCCGGTCCGGGGCCCGCCCCGCCGTCGTCCAGGCCGTCGATGACGTAACGGCGGGTGAAGTCGCGCAGCTCGTCCTGGTCCCACACCGCGCGGTCCAGCAGGTGCTGCTGGCTCCGGGGACCCGGGGTCCCGGCGTGTTCGGCGATCTGCCAGCCGTTCTTGCGGGACAGCGGCGCCAGCAGCCCGCGGACGCATGCAGCGGCACGGCGCCGCAGGTCGTGACGGGGGAAGAACCCGCCGATATCGACCAGCAGGTTCTCCAGCTCTGATCGGACCACTCCGCCAGCCACTCAGCGTCGGTGCCCTCCGGCGACATGTCCAGCAACTCAGCCTGCATACAGGACAGTTACCCGGCAGCCATGATCGACGAACTATCGCAGACCGCCATGATCTCCAACTGAAAGGTCAGTCCGAGATCACCGGAAACTTCTTGGGAGCGAGCAGTAATAGGGCCAGGAAGGGCACTGTCAACTTTAACAGGACGTCAGATGATCAAGAAGAAAAATCCCGCCCGAGACCCGCTGTGGTGCGTCGAGGCGGCGTTTCATTCATGGATTCAAAGGCGCAGGCCCGCAATCGCCTTCGTGATCATCTGACGGATCGTCAAAGTTGACAATGCCGTTTATCAAGGTCAACGGGCGCATGCGCTATCTCTGGCGGGCGGTCGATCAGGACGGCAACGTCCTGGACATCCTCGTGACCGATAAGCGGGACGCCGCCGCGGCCCGGCGCTTCTTCCGCAAGCTCCTCAAGGGCACCGAGGCCGTGCCGAGAGTGATCGTGACCGACAGGCTCCGCTC
>NZ_JBVKCZ010000133.1:0-5763 GCF_055634335.1 Streptomyces sp. NPDC111802
ACAGCCTCTTCAAATCCGGATCGAGCCTCTTGCCGCCCACGGTCCTCGCAACTCCCATGATCATGAGTGTTGCGAGGACCGCTAGAACCTAAGGTCCACCGGCGCGGGCCTTCTGTGTTCCCTTGTCCGCGAAGACCAGCCGAGCGTGGGAGTCCATGCATGTGCCGAAGTTCTGCACGTGCGAAGGAGGAGATAGCCACCATCCTTCGGAACTTCACGCGGCTCGTGGCTCGCTCAACGTCACATTCCGGATGACCGACCCGTCACCGGTCACCCACGTCCATTACCGCCTCCTGCAGCGGCCATTGCTGGGGTTCAAAGATGGTTCCGAGACCGTCTCGGTGCGAAGCAAGGCAACAGACCCGTCGCCGTGACACAGCCTCAGCCCCAATAGCCACCGCCGACGCCGACGCCAGAAGAATCCCCCGGAGCCGACGCCGCCTCCGGAGCAGCCTCCACCGGCGCAGGAGCCTCAGCCGGGGCGGGAGCGGGAGTCTGCTGCTCCACAGGCGCAGGCCCAACCGCAGGAGCCTGAACGTCAGGTGCCGCGTACGGCGACTCAGCCCCAACCTGATAGAGCGGATTCAACAGCGAGTCAACCGTGATCTCACCCGCCCCAGTACCCTGCGGGGACACAGCTGCAGCAGGAGCCGGGTCGGCCAGAGAATTCTGAGGCTGGTTCTGCACGTCAGCAGCCGGTGAAGCCGAAGGCGTAACCGTGCCGCTATTGGTGGCGGTGCCGTCAGCTGCTGCAACCGGGGTGATACCGCTCGCGGCAGCAATGCCGCCGGCATCGGACGTGGTCGCTGGTGTGGTGGTCCCACTGGCGGAAGAAACCCCCAGCTCCTGCTGGCTCTGCGGGTTGGGGTTGTGGGTCCACCTGCCGCCCCCGTCCTTGTTACCCGCCCACGCCCAGTGAGGATCACTGGCACCCGTGTACTCGTAATGGTCACCAGCCCAGGTGAAGTCGCTGGACGAGCCCTGGCGACCAGATGAGGCACCGGCCACCTGCTGGCTGCTCGTACTGTCTTGCGGGGCCGCAACAGCAGCTTGCTTCGAGCCTGACAGAACCTCTTCGGGCGTCAGATCCTTTATGTACTGCGGGCCAGCAGAGGCCGGGATCGGCCCATACGCACGTTCATACATCGAACGTGGGAACGAACCCTCCTGTCCCTCAAAGCTGACCCGAGTCCCGTCCTCACTGAGAGTGGCACGCTTCCCGTCAGGCATGGTGAAAGTGCGCTGCCCCTGACCACCGTTGTCCTGACTCTGCTCATCGTCCTCGTCCTGCGGAGGGAACAACGTCTCCGTCGACAACTGCGCGGGTGTACCAGTGCCGGCGGGACTAGTGGCGGGGGAACTGGTGGCGGAACCCGAGCCAGTGGCGGTGAAAGTGCGCTGCCCCTGACCACCGACACTGGAACCACCCAAGCCAGCGGAACCCGAATCAGAGGAACCAGAGCCGTTGGAACCCGAGCCGTTGGAGTAATGCTTCGCTACTTCGGCAAGCTCGGCTTGGTTCGGCCCGGGAGCCACACCCCAGCTAGGGTTTTCCCCCACCGTTCCCTGTCCTCTCATGAGTTCGTCCTGAGTTGCCGGCTTCGGGTTCTGCATGTTCCTCGCGTCAGAGGCGTGACCTAATCCCAAAGCGTGACCCCACTCATGAGCGGCCCTGGGCACGTACTGGCCCAGCATCGCGTTCTCGAAACTCTGGTAATCCGGATAAGCCCGCCTCACATGGAATTTGTCTTGATCCCAAACGCTTCTCATTTTGAACAGGTTTGCGTTCGGATCAACTGATATCCCGGTGGAGGTGGCTGCGGCGAATTCACCCGAGTCCGGCAGGGTGCCCATCCTGATGGGCACTTGGGGATTTTCACTCTCAATGAGGAGGTCACGCCCGAGTTCCCGGTTCCAAATACTGGCACCATCTCTGAATACCCGCCTTCCCGCGTCGGGTACGGTGGGATCAAATCCGTAATGTACGCGGCCATCCGGACCGGTTTTAGCCCAGTCCTTATTCGGGTTCACCTCCGCAGAACTGACAGTGGCGTTCATCAGCTGGATACCGCCTGTAACGGCCAGGCTCACGACTGTTGCGGTAAGGAAGCGCCTGTTCTTCAGACGGGTAGCAGGCTTTCCCAGGCGGTGTCGACCATGCTGATTGTTCGGACGAGTCATTTCATGTTCCTTCCTATTGCCGCTCGTACGGATCGACGATGACGGCGAAGCGAGGGATGTTCCGCTTCTCGTAGGCCCTCGACCGGAAACCGTGTGCTCTATGCCTATTAAGACCCGTGGGCAGCCCACCTGTTTTACGCTTAAAGTATTCACTCGGGAGCTATCCGCAAGCCGAAAGGTGGCAGGCCGATACAACTTTGGTCACAAACCCAGGGTGAGATCCGGGAGAAGGGGGCCAGGAATCTCATGACCTGGCGGTGGGCGCCCCGTAAAAGCGGCGCTTGTCGGTGATCGCGACCCGTGGCACGGTCTCCATGCCCTTGAGGAGCTTGCGGAAGAACCGCCTGGCCGCGGCGGTGGCGCGGGTGCTGGTCACGAGGATGGCGAGGATGTTGCCATCCTGGTCGGCGGCCCGCCACAGGTACCGCATCCGGCCGTTGACCTTGATAAACACCTCGTCCAGATGCCATTTATCGCCGACTTCGGCCGCCGACGGCGCAGGCGCACGGCGTAGTCGGGGCCGAAACGGTCGCACCACAGGCGGATGGCTTCGTAGGGCACCTGGATGCAGCGCCCGAAGAGCAGCTCTTCCGCGTCGCGCTACGACGACCACCACCAAGATCATCACGCCCCGCACCTCAACTTGATAACGCCCGGCTGTCGCGTGCAGTGGTGCCGTATAGGGCTGGAAAGCCACGCTTTTTGTCATCGCGCCCATGGGTTCCGAGTGCGTGCCTCCTTACATTGTTTGGTCATTGACATGACCAACATCACGCCTGCTGGCGCGTAACAAAGGTTCTTTTCAATTACGCGTGACTTCGCGGGCGGTGTGTGTTCTGCTGATGCCGCAGCAACTGTTACCCGGGGTATCACCCCCCAACTGTTCGAGGTGTCGTGTGAGGAAACGGAAAGAGGCTACCGATCTCCGAGCGGGACGCCGCTGAGTCGCCGTATAGAAAACCCGAAGCCATAAAGAAAGGAAGAGAGATCATGGGGAAAGGCAAGGACCTTCAGGATCAGGTCGTGGTGGTGACGGGTGCGGCGCGTGGTGTCGGTCGGCAGCTGGCGCGCGAGCTCGCAGCGCATGGTGCGCGGATCGCGCTGATCGGTCTGGAGCCGGAGGAGTTGCAGCAGGTGGCGCAGGAGCTGCCGACCGATTCCGGTTACTGGTACGCCGATGTCACTGATGCCGAGGCCATGACAGAGGTCGCCGGTAAGGTCGTGGAGCACTTCGGGACCGTCGATGTCGTCGTCGCCAACGCCGGTGTGGCTCTGGGCGGACCGTTCCTGGAGTGCGACGCCCGCTCCTTCGACCGGGTGTTGCAGGTCAATCTGCTGGGCAGTGCCAACACCGCCCGCGCCTTCCTGCCCGCCCTGCTCGACAGTCATGGCCATCTCCTGCAGATCGCTTCAATGGCCGCCATGACCCCCACCCCCATGATGGCGGCCTACTGCGCCTCGAAGTCGGGCGTCGAGGCGTTCGCTCATTGTTTGCGCGCCGAGGTCGGCCACAAGGGCGTCACCGTCGGCGTGGCGTACCTGAGCTGGACCGACACCGACATGGTGCGTGGCGCGGACGAGGACGACGTCCTGCGCGAGCTGCGCCGGCGCCTGCCCTGGCCGGCCAACCGTACCTATCCCCTGCGCCCGGCCGTCGACCGCCTCGTCGCCGGCATCGAACGTCGTTCCCCACACGTCTACGCCCAGGGCTGGCTTCGCGGCCTGCAAGGCATGCGCGGCTACCTCCCCGGCATCATCGGCACGGCGGGACAACGCGAGATGCGCCGGTTTGAGCCCCAACTGTCCGCCGACCGTGAAACCCCCCTCCGCCTGGTCGGCGCAGGCGGCGCCGCAGACGAACTAGCCCAGGCCGAACAGGTCCAGGCCCAACAAGACCGCATCGACGCCGCAGACCCGCAGCAGCCCTGGAACACCGCGGACCCACGGCAGCAGTACGGCGGCACCGCAGGCCCGCAGCGGCAGTGGGACGCCGCGAATCAGCAGCACTGGGACACCGCGGGCCTGCAGCAGGTCTGGAACCCGAAGGTGCCGCAACTGCACGGAAACGCGGAAGAGAACGGCCGCCCCCGGCACAGGTCCGCGTAGCGGCGCCGCTGTTCCATGCGGATGAGGCCGAGAGTGCCGTATCCGGTCCGCCTTCCTGTCAAGGGAGGCACGGGCCATCGAATTCCGGCATTCAGGGCTCGGTCAGTTTCACTTGAATGTGATGTTCCTCCATGAGCAAATTACCTTCGCCGATATCGCTGCTACTGTTGGGGTCCGGTGTCTTTCTGCTGGTTCTTGGACCCATGCTCGCGCTGTACGTCACGCCGCGGGTCAAGGTGACTCCAATCAATCTCAATGTCACTAACGTCGTCAGCGGGAAAGGCAGCTACTTCGACCAGGACTCTCTGTCCGTCAAGGAGAATCAGACACTCACCATCACCCAGCGGGTGCTGGGGGATGTCGCGGCCAGCGAGCGCAGCGGCTACGCCGTCCTGGACATGTCCTCGACCGTCGACAGCCCCGAGACTCTGCGGCTGAAGGACCCGCGTAAGTCGCTGGAATGGAGCGTGGAGCGGTTCGTCAGCGACCGCCGCACGAACCGGCCGGTGCACTGCTGCGGAGAGAAGCCGTACCACCGGGGGGACGTGTACCTGAAGTTCCCCTTCGATGTAGAAAAACGCGACTACCGCTGGTGGGACGGCACCCTCGGCCACACGGTCGTGCTCCACTTCGACGGCGTCAAGAAGGTTCAGGGCTATGAGGGATACCGCTTCACCGGAGTAGTGAAGCCGTCCAAGCGCAAGACCCGGCAGGTACCCGGGGCCCTGGTCGGACGGTGCAAACAGGCTCAGATACTCGCCGAGGAGTGGTACAGCAACGACAACATCGAATTCATCGTCGACCAACGCACCGGCCAGATCCTCCGCGTGACCATGGCCCCGAAGGTGACCCTGCGGGCACCGGGCTCCAAGCACGACGCGGTGACTCTGCTGAGCAGCGACCGGCTGCAGTCACCTCCCGCGACCCAGCGCGCCGCGGTGGCCTTCGCCTCTAAGAACAGCCACGACCTTGAACTCGTCGAGGAAAAGGCACCGGCGGGCGCACGGGCGTTGGGGGCCGTGCTCACCATCGTGGGCGGCTGGCGGGTGGCGCGCAGCAGGCGCACTCGCAGAGGACGTCACTCCGGGTGAGGCTGCAAAGCGCGCGACAGCACCGCAGCCCGCCGACAGCGGCGCACAGGGCCTCCGCGGAGGCAGAACGACCGGTCGACCTTCCCAGCTGGGCCGGCCTACGTGTTCGGTAAGGGTCATCGCGTGAACTGGGGCGGCCACATCGACAACAGATACGTGCAAGATCTATAACTCCACCTGTGCGGCCGCCCGTGCCCCGGCCTCGTTGTTTCACGACGCCGAGCGGTTGATCGTGCGCCCGTGATGTCGTGTTCGTTCCTGTCGGGGGCGTTGGTCCGGCAGGTTCGCGCGTCGGCTGTCGTGCCGGTGGCGCCGGGTTCCACGGACCCGGTGGACTGCGGGGTGTCCTCCTCCCGGTGCTCGTCGGGGCGTCGATATTGGTCAG
>NZ_JBVKCZ010000134.1:0-5683 GCF_055634335.1 Streptomyces sp. NPDC111802
GCTCAACTGGACTCAAGAACTTGCGTGTTCCGGTCCCCATACACCCGGTATGCCGAACACGGCCAGAACATCAAACACGACGTCAAAGATCAGTATCTCGTAACCATCTCAACAGGGGAAATCCATCTTGCGCAGCTACGAACTCACCACTGGGCGAACCTTCGCCGTGAATTTCGACCATGGCGACGACTTCTTTCCCACGCTCGCCGATTTCTGCCGTCAGAAGGGCGTCCGGCACGGCTACATCCCGATGTTCATCGCCGGCTTCGCGGAGGCGGAGATCGTCGGCGCATGCGAGAAGCTCGAAAACCCCGAGGCCCCCGTCTGGAGCAAGGTCCACCTGACCGGAGTGGAGGCAATGGGGTGCGGAACGCTCGCGTACGACGCTGAGACGGACTCGGTCTTGCCGCACATCCACACGTCACTGGGCGAGAAGGCGCGCTCCGCTACCGGCCACACGAGCCACCTGCTCAGCGCCCAAGTGCAGTTCCTCGTCGAGATGCTCGTAGTCGAGGTCACCGCACCGGTGATGACCCGCCCCAGGAACCCTGACCTCTACGACGTGCCGCTACTTACCTTCGATGCCTGACACAGCAACACAGTAGTCCTAGGACTATGGTTCACTAGATCTATAAGGAAGGGGGCACGCATGGCGCCGAAGTGGCGAGAGCTCGCGGACAGGCTCGCCGCGCAGATCCGACGCGGCGAGTTCGCGCCTGGCCAGCAACTGCCCCACATCCGGGATCTCGTGGTAGCCGGCGAGGGATCAAAGGCAACAGTCCACGCGGCTTACAAGGCTCTCGAAGCCGAAGGTCTCGTCACGTCATCGCGCGGGCATGGCACCGTCGTACGCCTCCAAGCTCCCGCCAAGCCGGTCCGCCTTGTCAGCGACCAGGTCGTCCTGCGCGAGTTCACCCTCAATGACGTCGACGACGTCCTGGCCATCATCAGTGAGGACACCGTCACGACCTGGCTCAGCTTCGACAGCCGCGACCGCGCTCAGGCCATCGCCATGATCGAGGGCGCGATCGAGCGCGCTCAGCTGGAGCCTCGGACCGAGTTCTATCTCGGGGTGACCAAGCGTGGCGACGACAGCGTGATCGGATTCGCTCGGATCGGGCTCAGCGGCGTCCAGGCCGGGAAGTTGGGCTACGCCATCGCAGCGAAGGAGTGGGGTCGCGGCTATGCGACGGACGCGGCCCGCACTCTGATCACTTACTGCTTCAAGGAGCTCGCTCTCCACCGGGTCACCGCAGCGATCGGCCCGGACAACGTCGCCTCGATCGCCGTGCAGCAGCTCGGTTTCATCCGCGAGGGCGTGCTGCGCGACCACGTCTTCACCAACGGCGCGTGGCGCGACAGCGTGCTGTTCTCCGTCCTCGCCCACGAGTGGAGGCACCCGTGACGGTGCGGCCGGAGCGCGTATATCTGATCGGCTCCCCAGACTCGCCGTTGGTGAAGATCGGTTGGAGCGACAACCCTGAGCGTCGGCTCCGCGATCTTCAGGCGGGGTCACCGGTGCCTCTCCAACTGTTCGCCGTCTTCGAGGGCGGCCACGTCATCGAAGCCGAGCTGCACCGCCGTTTCGCCGACAAGCGCAAGCAATGCGAGTGGTTCGATCTCGGCCCTGACCCGAGCAAGGCTGTGAGTCCGTTCGTGAAGGTGGCACAGGTAGAGGAAGCCGAGCGAACCGGAGGCCGTCAGCCCAAGCACGAGCTGCGTTATGACGACGTCACGCTGCAGGAGTGGCTGATTGGTTTCCTGAGGACCCGCCGCGTGTCCATGAGGGCATGGAGCGAGAGTGCCCGACATACAAAGGAGCGTGGAAGTGCCGATGCGGCAGCTGACCTTCCCCCGTGGCGGGCGCCGCGAGCAAAGTGCTTCCCGCCCGGCGGGATTCGCAGGGGACTACATGCAAAGCCCCTTTGATCTGGGGCCAAGTTCTGCTGGAGTCAAGGGAACTTGGCCGCTCACCAGGGCATTTCTCTGCGTGGATGTTCTTCATTTCAGGAAGGCGTGCCGTACTTGACTGTCCGACAGCAAACGCTGGGCCTTGCGACACGTGAGCCCCTGAGGCCTGTATTGGGGAGGCGGAGGAGTATCGTGTCTCCGAGCTTGATCAAAACGAAAATGGCCCCCGCGACCTTGAGCAAGTCGAGGGGGCGGGCCACTGGACCTTGTAGTGGGGGTCCTCGGCCTGCCGACCACCCGTTTCAGCGAGTCCAGGTGATCGACATGCATCAGGGTACCCGTATCCTGCCCCAGTCACACAGCACCCCGCCGTGGTGCCAGCAGCGCGTGAGCGACGGCTGGCCCTTCGGCGGGGTGTTCGTGTTGTCCGAGCGCACCCCGGTTCACCCCTCGGGTGAGGGGGTCGGGATGACGTAGGTCTCCGGGGGCGGCGCCTGCGCTGCAGGTCTTCTGGCCGCCCCGGGCCTGGTTCCGGTGATTGCCCTTCACCAGTTCCAGCGCCCATCTGCTCTCCGTGAGGTTGCCGCCTCTTGGAGGAGCTGCCCGTCCCGGTTGCCGCCGGCTGCGAGCGGTTCGATCTCGGTTCTCGCCAGAACCCGAAGCACCGCCTTCACAGGAGGGGCTTCGTTATGCCCACCTTCAAAGAAGGAGGCGTCGTCATTCTGCACGACTGCTTGGGCTTTTGCCAGCCCACATACACCCGTTTTACCCCCGTTTGGGGGTCTGTGAAGTCACGCCTTGACCGATTTCACAGCCCGATTCGCTCTGTAAGTCCTGTTGTTCAGCAGCGCTGTTGCTTGTTTCGGGCGGCTGCGCAACGACGAGCCCTTGTCCGTCCGTTCAGTGCTCCCGCTCTGGTCGCTGCCCGCGGGATTCTGTCCCCGGGCCGTCCGGCTGACGATCGCCAGGTGATCGCTTCTGGTGTGTCGGCTGGGGTGGGCCAGTGAGCTCCGTGGCGGCGGGGGCCGCTGGCCTGTCGAAGTTCGCCGGCATCTCCGTCGGTGAGGCTGCGCCGATCCGGCGGCAGCGGGTGCGGGTGCCGATGCGTCTGGTGTTCTCGCCGTACTACCAGGACGTGGCGCTGTCGGTGTACGTGAAGGTGAAGGCGCTGGGGCTGCGTCCGGAGAGGTGTCAGGCAAAGTCGTCGACGATCGCCTCGTACCTGGGGCTGTCGAAGGCGTCTGTGGAGCGCGGGCTGACGATGCTGTCGCGGCCAGCGCCGGACGGCGTGATCGAGCTGACGTCAGAGCGGCGTACGCTGCCGGGCGGCCGGGGGCTGTCGGCGCTGCGGTCGGTGCGGACGATGACCCGTACGGAGGCGTTCGTGTGGGTGCCGGTGGCGGCCGCGGAGGACCTCACGCCCCGGCAGCTGCGTGCGTACGCGCTGATCGCGTTCGCGCAGGCGCGGGGGATTGCGCTGACGGAAGCAGAGCTGGCGGTCGGCCTGCGGCACCATTCGGGCCAGAAGGCCGGTCAGCCGATTTCGGTGACGGCGGCGTCGGCGGTCGTGGACGAGGTGGAGGCGGCGCGCTGGGTGACGGTGCAGCGGCGTGCGGGGGCGCATGGGCGTCACCGGTATATCGCGTACCACATCACCCCCGAGGCCCGTCCCAGCGATGGCTGCGCGGTGGCCGCTGGGGCTACTGAGGCTGTTTCGCAGGAGTTGGTTAGTTCCCCGGTTGGTAAGGGATCGGGTTCGCCGGTTGGTGAGGGATCCCTCGCGAATGAGGATTCACTTAGGACTGACTCACCGGATGACGCGCGTGGACTCGTCTCACCCGCCGTAGGCGAGGTACCGGTAGGTAAGGGCGCTGGGGCTGTGGAAATCTCGGCTGCCGCGACTGCGCGTACGGAAGCCAACGGTGGTCTCGCGCTTCGCGCGGGTGGAAACAGCCAGCTCTCCTCCTCGAAGCCGGAGGCCGAAAAGCGCGGCAGCAGGGGCGGGGGGTCTGCGCGGTCGTCGTACGACGGACCGCAGTTGGCCATGAGCCCACAGATCTACGCCGTGCTGGAGCCGGCCCACGTGCTGCTGGAGCGGGTGAACAATGACTTCGTGGTCCGGCAGATCGCCCGTGAGGTGGGCCGCCAGCTACGCGAGGGCACCGACGCCGAACGCCTCCACCACCGGCTCACCGCCCGGTTCGCCAAGGTGCTGCTCTCGGAGATCCGCGACCCGGGCCGGTGGCTGCTCGGGGTGGCCCTGCCTCGCTGGGGCTGCGGCCACCAGGACTGCGAGTCCGGTGTCCTGTGGTCGACCGGCAAGGACTGCGAAGTGTGTGCCGAAATCGTCCAAGACAAGGCAGCCGCCCGGCAGCGTGCCCAGCGCATCGAGCAGGGCCTGTGCCCCGAGCACGGCACCCGCCCCGCGGCTGGATGCTGCGCCGACTGCGTGATGGACGACGCGATCCACAACCCCGCCCCGGTCCCGGCGCAGCGCGAGCTGGAGGGTCCGCCGCGAGGGTCCTGCGGGGAGTGCGGTGCCCGAATCGTGCTGATAGGCCGCGCCCTCGAGGACGGTCTGTGCAAGCTCTGCCGTGAGGAGGCCGCTGCGCTGTGCGCCGTCGTCGTGCCCGCGCCCCCCACCGCATCGGCCGGGCAGGAGACCTGCTCGGGCCGGGACGGAGCCGTGCCGCGTGGCCGAAAGACCCTGCCCTGGCGCAAGGTCTGCCGCATCCACCGCGTCCAGGAGCTGGCCGGGGAGGTCGCGTGATAGACCAGAACCCGCAGCTCAGTGGCGTCGGCCTTGCCCGCGTCGCCTTGCGCGCCGTCAAGACGGCGCAGAAGAGCGGCGGCCGTATGGCGCAGCCGAAGCCCCGCCAGACCCGGGTGGCCCGGCACGACGGGCGCGAGCCGATAGGGCGCGGCGCCACGATCGGCGCTCTCCCTGCCGCTGGCGATTCCCTCTATGTCACCGTGGGAAGCCATCACCCCCGAGTTCGCCGGGCACGTCACGGCCGTCGACACGACACAGCCTTCGGCCGGCTCACCGTGTGCCCTGAGTCGACGGCTTGGGCGACGCTGCGCCTGGAGCAAGCCCGCGTCATCGAGGCCGCTACTGACTTTGTTGTCGTGATGTCGTCAAGGTGAGGCTGGTTTCGGCGAGGCATCCATCGATGAGGTTGCTGCGGTACTGGATCTCGCGGAGACCCTGTCGAAGGGCACGCATGAGGTGGTCGGGGTCGGTGAAGGCGGTGTTGGCCTGGCTGCTGCGTCGCAGCAGTGACCAGATGCCCTCGACGGGGTTGAGGTCGGGTGCATAAGCGGGCAGGAAGTAGCAGACGATCCAGTCGTGGGTGTCGATGAACTCCCGCAGCCTGCGGTCTTTGTGCACGTTGAGGTTGTCCCACACGAGCACAATCGGGGCCCCGAGCTGCTGGTGGGCGGCGATGAGCAGGTCGCGGTACTCGGTCCAGGTGAAACTGCGTCTGCCGCCCCGCTTGTGGTCGACGTGCCGTTTGGGCCGGTAGATCAGGCGAGAGCGTTCGCCTGGCTTGTAACAGGCCAAAGCGGCGATGGAGAAGCGACGCTGGGAGCGTCCCCGCACCCGGATGACGGGTGTGTGTCCGCGCCGGGACCAGGTGCGGGCTGTGGGCGGCGTCATCGAGAACCCGGCTTCGTCGCTGAGTAGGCCCGGGGCGCGGTGCCGGGATTGCTCCCGGTCCGTTTCCCCGGACCTCTCGCCGAACCCGCCGTGCCTATTACTAGGCAACGG
>NZ_JBVKCZ010000135.1:0-5615 GCF_055634335.1 Streptomyces sp. NPDC111802
AACGGCTCCAGCTTCGGACCCCGACGAGGAACTGACGCACCAGCAGCAGAAGTCACACAACAACTAACGATCAACTACTGGCGCAGGCCACTAGCTGACCGTCAGTAAAGCCGATGCTGTGGCCGCGTAGGTTCAGGGGGTTGGGTCAGGCTGCGGCTTTGAGGGGACGTCCACCCCAGCGGATGTCCTTCTCGCTTCGTATGCGGGCCCGTTCCTTGCGTTCGGCGGCCAGGACGTCGTGATGGCGGGCGTTGGCGTTGCGCCACCGTAGGTAGGCGTGCAGCGCCCGGGGCTGCACGGTGTGGTTGGGGTGGTTGGAGTTGGCGATGGTGAACTGCCTCAAGAGTCCGAAGTGCGCCTCGATCGGGTTCGCCCACGAGGCGTAGGTCGGGGTGAAGCACAACTCGGTCTTGTTCTTCTTCACCCAGCGGCGGCTGTCGGTGCCTTTGTGGGCGGACAGGTTGTCCATGATCATGTAGATCGGTGAGCCGTCGGGCCGGGCGGCGCGGATCGACTTCAGTGCGGCCAGCGTGTTCGCGGCGCTTTTCCTACGGCGGTTGACGCCCCACAGGGTGTCGTCGCCAACCGAGTAGCAGCCGTGGAAGTAGCGCACGCCGTGGGTGCAGTGGCAAGTAGCCGGCACCCGGTCGGGATGTTTCCGTTCGGCCCGGCACGAGCCTGCGGCGAGCCGGATTCCGAGCGGTCTGAACTCGTCGAAGGCGAACACCCGGTCCGGAGAGCGGTCGAGGACCTCCTCAATCCGGTCCAGCTTCACCTCGCGGTCCGGGTCGGGGGATTCCTTCCATGTCTTGGCGCGCTGAAAGGTGACACCGCGGCGGACGAGCAGGCTGCGTAACGTCTCACGGCCGATCCGGATCACCCGGCCGTGGACTTTCCGCAGGTAGGCGACGAGTTTGCGCAGCGACCAGCGGGTGAGAGGCTGGCCGAGCTTGGTGGGGCGGGTGGTGGCCGCCAGGACGACGAAGTCCTCGTCGTCACGACTGAGCAGGCGGGACGGCCTCCCGCCCACCGAGGGTCCAGGCAGGCTAGGCCGATCTCATTGAACCGGTGGATCACATCGCGCACGGTGCCCTCGTCGGCCTGCACCAGCTGGGCGATCACGGGAACCCGGTTCCCACCGGCCGAGGCCAGCAGCATAATCGCGCGCCGATATCGCACCGAACTTGTACTGCTCCGGCGCACGATCTGCTGCAGCCGCTGCCCCTCTTGGTCCGCGAGTCTGCGCACACGGACAGGCTCGGCCACCGCGCCTCCAGCAGTCGGATCGGACGTCATCCCACATCCAACCGCCACGACGACCAATCCGGCGAACCTACGCGGTCACAGCACTAGAAATCCCAGATCAAGTCCGGCTTCAGAAGTAGGAGCCGCAGGTTCTCTGCACCCACTCGGATGCGATGAGAGGCAACACGATCCTTTTGACTGTTATTGCGTAGGATCGCGCCGGCCTGAAGTAGCGCGTCGGGCAGCGTTCGGTCGACGTAGCAGTTCACCCGACGGTCTCCGCTCTCCTTAAGGAGCATGTTGAGGTTCTTTGTCGTAATGCCCAAGGCTGGCCCACGCTGAGGAAGCCAGTAGGCTGCGGGCCCCTTGCCTTCCCATCCGCTACCGTCGCGCTTCGGAGTCAAGCCCTGATCCTGCTCGACCTGTCCCGACACGGCGGGGCGGATCGCGCCCTTCTCATCTCGGATATGTAGACGTCCGCGAGAGAAGGCCCTGCGCAGGACCTCGCCGACAGCCGTGGCAATCCCGTCCTGAGCAGTGCTCTGTGCATCCATCCTTGCAGCTTGCCGAGACAGTGAGCCGGCAAGCTGAGGAGCCACGACGCTGATCAGGTCGGAGGCACTCATGTTCGTGACGGCGGCAATCAACCCGAGTCCTGCCAACATTGCGGCAGCGGCCGTGATGACGCCGTCCATCGTGTCCCCCCGCTCCGGCAGGACGGCCTCTACGTGGGGAAAGAGCTCGGCGAATGCCTGCTCCTCAAGCTCTTCGAGATACCTGTCTGCATCGCTCAAGGCATGCAAGTGAGCAATGATTTTGTCGCCGATCGTCCGGATTGGAACCGTGAGGCTTTGACCACCTCCAGTCTTGTACCAGCGCCAGTCGACCTCGCCGCCGTCCCGCGACAGGTAGACGACAACCGAGCGGCGGTACAAAGACTCCTGCATGTTGGGAGGGAGCATCTGGGCGGCGATCACGGGGATGGACCGGACTCGGTTTGCTGGTTTCGCAGTCAGGTCGCGGTTGCGTCGGCCCTTGATCTCTGTGGCGTTGCCGGCGGCCCGGATGACGAGCTCAAGCTTCTTTTCCATCTCACGTACTTGCGCGGAGGACGAAGCCCGAGTGAGAGGGATGTCATCAAGCAGTGTCGGCATGTCTCCTTCGAAGTCGAGCGCGCACTCGATGTCTGTGGCGGTGCTACTCATGCCCTTCGTCGGAACGGGCGGCCACGCATGAGGCTGCGGCGTGAGAAGGAGACTGCGAGCGGTGTTGGCTGCAGACGTCTTGCCTGAGTTGGGTGCTGCGTCGAGGATGAACGCGGCGGGAACTGGACGCAGGGAATAGGCAATGGATCGTGCCCCGACTGCCAACGCCATGAGTGAGGCCCAGCCGTGGTCAGCAACATCACGTACCGCTCGGCGGCACTCCGCATCGCTGGCACTCCGGTTGAGCGGGGCAGCAGCCCGTCGGATGGGTTCGGGCGCTCCGATGACGCGAGCGAAGCGCCCCCTGGGATACGTGCGGCCGTCCGCATACACGTAGGTCAAGCCGACGTCAGGCAGGCGGTGCCATCCGGTGTGAGCTACGACGGGCGTGCGGGGTAGCCGCTTGCCTTGATCAGTAATGATGTTGATGAGGACCTCACGAATAGCTCGCGAGGCTGCGCCGCTGTCGTCACTGAAGTCGTTCCAGCCGTCAGCAGTACGCAAGTCCGAGAGGCTCTTGGTGAGGGTGTCGGCGCCGATGGTGATCGTGTAATAGCGACCAGCCGACTTTCCGTCCTCACCGATGAGCACCAGGCGTTCGGAGACGTATGGTGCCCAGTCCAAGACAACGTCCCATCCGCCTCCCTTGCCACGGTTCGCCTTCCAGACTGTGCCGTAGTCGTCGGAGGCTTCGTAGCACCAACCAGCTGAACCAATTACGAGTCGGCCGGGCGGGCCTTCGTCGGGGTCGCGCGTCTCTTGCACTACCCGCGCTCCTTGCACTTGTTCCAACGCTGTGCCGCTACGTTGGTTGAGCTGCGCGCTGCCTTTCCATCCGACGCTTTCCCGGCTCCTGCGGAGGAGCTCTTGTCGCCCGCTATCAGTCGTATGCCTGATGCTCAGTGCCGCTGGCATATTGACGTCCCAAGCAGATTCGCCGGTCACTGGGAATCCTCCCGACAAACGATCTGAGGGAGCCGATTGGCCTGGTCACGGACGATATCGGCCAGCAGATCTTTGTAGGAGAGAGCCTCCCACAGGTCGACGCGGGGGAATTGCCCCCAGCCTGTGCCCTGTGGAAGATCTTGGTCGTAGACCAAGCCCAGCTGTGAATCGACCCGGACGACATAGTATTGCTTTTGGCAAATGCCGTAGGCGTCGAGCATCGTCAGTCTGGCGAGGACTTCTGGGCACCAGGACAGGACTGGGCTCTTGTGATCCCTGAACCGATGCCAGACACCACCTCCCAGACCGCCCGCAGGAATCGCGTACCACCAGCCGGAGGATCCCGGAACCGCTGTCAAGTCAGGCGGGGAGTCCCCGCCACGGGAACATTCCGCAGGCACGAGGTTGAGGCTTACGCGTGGGTTGCCTCGAATTGCCGCAGACATGTGTATTCTCTCCCTGCAGTGCGTTCGTCATCGTTTAGGGGCCCACAATCGAACACGGGTCCTTCATCCGGTGTATCTATCCGACTGACGGACTATCTGTTGGCACCGGCCCGGCAGCTTCTTGGTCGAGGTACGGCGGGCCGGTGTTCCAATTACTATGCGATAGCTACTCCTTCAGCAGTCGCCTCTTCAAATCTTGCGCGCATGATTTCCCAGACCAATGCCTGGAGTTCTTGCGCTGCCCTGATGACCGCTTGCGGATCCTCTGCGATGCTCCTTGCAGACCGTTCGGTCAACAGCCCGACTGCCATGGCAGCCGCCATGCGCTGGCCGTTCTCTCGAGAGATCCCCCTGCGTACTGCATGTCCAGGCACCCCCGCGGTTGCCGCTACCGAAGCAACCGTCGGTCGCGTGACTGCACCTGACAGATGGGCAATTTCCCCAGCTGTCAGACCTGGGCGTCGGTCCGGGCCCCGGTGCGTCGTGCTCTCCAATGTCTCCCCCTGCGAGTCGCACGGAAAATTGAGTAGACATCAACCTACCGCGCTAGCACGCCTCCTCGGGCTGCAATCCGTGGGGCACAGACCAAGTTCACCGTATCGAGTACATACGACCCTCAAGAACCCTCGGGACCTGCACCCAACGCCGACCCCTACCCTCAAATTCAGACAACCGGATTACGGCACTTGCCTATCGTACTGTGGCTTGGCCTTGCAACGGTGCACACTGGCACACGCTGCCGGTAGCGTGCCCCGCACCGGGCGGAGTATGTACAGGGCCTCGGGGAGAAAGTTGCCTGCTTCAAGAGAAGCAGGCAGGGTTAGTCTCGTAGGACATATTCAAAGGCTCAACTTCCGCATCTCACCGCAGTGCCTGCTGTACCTGTCACAGCCCAGAAACTCTGCATATGCGAGGCCTCTTTCAGCCTCAACGCGAACTCAATGACACGTACGTACGCCTCTGGAAGCGATGCAGGCTGGTCAGAGAATTGCGCTGGCTTCCCAGGGGACACCTGGCCCGAGACGGATGTGCCTGTCTCGGGCGGAGATCACAGTTGGCGTGGGGTTCGTAAGGCAGTCGTACCAGCGACTGCAACCGTTCACGAGGAACCCGAGCGAGACCGTGCCTACCTGCGCAACTGCTCAACAGATCGATTTCGGCGCCCTCTAGGCTGTCCAGCCGGACTCTTGGCCGAACAGCCTTACAGGATACGGCGTAGGAGTGGAGGGATTCGAACCCTCACGCCCGAAGACACCGGGACTTGAATCCGGCGCGTCTGCCAGTTCCGCCACACTCCCTAGGTAAGCCCAGAATACCCCTTTTGGAGTGCCGTGTCACACAACTGCGTTGGAACGACGGCCTGCTGGGCTGATTTGATGAAGATTGGACGGGAGAAATTCGTTGATAGATTCAAACCGCCAGAGTCGGCCCCTCTGGTGAGCCGCGTGAGGAGGGCAGCGGATCAGCCGACCTGAGACCCGAATTCAACAGGCTCATGAGAGCGGCCTCGGACACCGGCGCACCTTTCGCCGAGAGAAGCGGGCGGTCAGTTAGTTGAGCCATGCACTTTTCCCGCCGTTCTGAGAGAGGCTGCCAAGTTAGTCGGTTCACCTTCTACAGCTACTGCTCATCGGTCAAAATGCCGCCCGAGGAGAGCCGTTCACACAATCGGAGCACATCCGGCCTCGTTGTTTCACGACGCCGAGCGGTTGATCGTGCGCCCGTGATGTCGTGTTCGTTCCTGTCGGGGGCGTTGGTCCGGCAGGTTCGCGCG
>NZ_JBVKCZ010000136.1:0-5577 GCF_055634335.1 Streptomyces sp. NPDC111802
CCTGCCCTGAGATGACGCTCCTGACCAGCCACGTCACCACCTTCGCGAAGCTCCTGGCCCACCACGAGCACCCCGCCACCGAACACGCCGCCCTGACCGAGTGGATCGAGGCCGTGAACGGCGACGACCTTCCCGCCCTGCACGCCTTCGGCCGCGGCCTGGAGAAGGACCGCGCAGCCATCCAGGCCGGCCTCGACCTGCCCTACAGCAACGGAGTCACCGAGGGCATCAACAACAAGACGAAGCTCCTCAAGCGCCAGACCTACGGACGGGCCGGCTTCGCCCTCCTCCGCCAGCGCATCCTGCTCAACTGACCTTCGGGCCAACAGAACGATCACCCGCTACGAAAATCAAGGCAGAGCCTAATTCGTGATAGACCCTCCTGGTCAGATACGTAGCGCTGTGCGGTGCAGCGCAGTTGTCGTTTTCGTCGCCCTTCGGCGGCCGTCCTGACCACTGGGCGCCAGTGAGGTGCCTGTCACATGTTGGGGGGGGCGGGGAAGGCGGTCTTTGTGTCCGTGCTGCGGCGGGCGGCTGGTTTTGTTATGCAGCGCATGGTTTTTCTGTGTGCTCGCCAGTTTTTTTGTTTCGTTCTTGCCTGTGGCCGGGATCGCGTCTGTTCTTGCGTAACGAGGGTGCGGCAAGTGTGTTGGGGTGACGCGCTCAGCCCGGTGTGATTATCTCCCGACAGGTCGCCTAGCAGTGGAAGATCGGGGGCGTTCCCGGTCTCCGTTGCTAGTTGAATTGGCGCAACATCGGGAACTCTCCGTGTTCATTTAGGCGAAAGAGAAGAAGTGGATGGCATGCCTACGCATTCCGCGTGCCCTAACCTCTCAGTCGGCCGCTAAGGCTTTCAAGCTGGAAAACCGCCTGTTATGCAGAGGGCTGCGCCAGCCCTCACCTGTACTTGTCGAGGAGATGGAAGATCATGGGAGCTCACTCGAAGCGCCGTAGTTCCGGTCCGGCCGAAAAGACGGGGCGCAATTTGTTTGCTGCTGCACTGATCGGCATTTCAGGAGTTGGTGCGAGCCAGTTTATTACGGCCCCCAATGCAAGTGCCATCGGTGACGGGCTGGATGGATATACGAAGCAACCGCGGAGTGAGGCTCCCTTTATGGCGCAGATCAATCATTGTAAGGGCTTTGGGAGCGGATTCTTTATTGCGCCCAACTGTATTGCGACCGCGGCGCATGTCGTAAACGGACAGGACCCTAAGGATGTGAGAATTTCCTACACGGACGAAAACGGGCATCCTCGCACGGTAACACCCGAGGCGATACACATAAATTCTGCCTGGGGGAATAGCGCCTATGATTCTGCGTCTCTTTGGTTACCAGAGTCCGTCAGCGGTGTTCCGTATCTTCGCCTGCCGGGCGACGCCGGTGTTGAAGTTCCAAGCGATGGCTTCCGGGTGGCTCGAGTGTATGGGCATCAAAAGCCTGGCGCTGTGCGGACGATGCTGGCTGATAAGACGTGGCCAGTCTTGCGGCAGGTTGGTGTCAGACCCGAGAACTATGCCACCTTCTTAGAAAGAGGTCGCCCTACGCCGGTTTTGCCTGAATGGCTCGGACGTCGGCTTGAGCCCAATTGGGATAGGGTACCCGGCTGGCCTTATCGAAGCGCCGAGCCTAATCAACTCGGAAGGTGGAGTAATCGACTCGGAAGGTGGCTTGCACCTAATCGACTCGGAAATACGGTAAATAGTGGATTGGTTAACGTGGAAGACGACGCCCACGGGTACCAGGTATTCAGGTCGCGAAACCAATTGGCGCAGGAGGGTAATTCTAGACATCCGGTTAAGGTGCATATGCGTGGAGCCCCGATGTATGCTGGTGACAGCGGTGCACCACTGGTCGGATGGGACAGGAACGGGAATCCTGTTGCAGTGGGCATTAACGTCTCGGCGGTGGACTATGGAGAGTATAATTGGGCGAGGGCAGATACCGGGCTGAAGCAGACCCTTGACAAGGCGCGTGGTAAGGGTTTTGTAAGGGATTTGGAGCATCCGAATGCTAGGGCGTGGACCGCACCTCCTGAGCTTTCCGGCCCGAGTCGGCCGACGTCGGTCGGTTCGCGGCAGCAGCCTAGTTTCCACATTCCAGCGGCGGATTCAGCCGGAGGGCCGGGCTCGTTTTCTGCCAGGGGGCTGCTCCGTACGGCTGGTCGTGGTGCGCTTTGGCTGGGCAAAATGAGCATCAGGCCGGATATTTTCATGCTCGGGGAGGGTGGCTATGAGCTGGGGAAGGATTCTGTACAACAATGGAAGGCTGTTAAGAAGTTCCCGGGATCCGAGGAAATTATCAGACAGCGAGATGAAGCGTGGGTGAGATATAATCGGGAGCGTGGCAAGCAGCTGGTACAAGCGCATCACCGGCAATTTGAGGAGATGAAAGAGAAGATTCGTGATAGTGCCAAGGGTGACGATGCGCGGCGCCTGATTGAGTCCGCGGGCAACGAGCTCGACAAGGTTTATGCAGACGAGGCTGCACGCCCGCTGAGTCGAGAGGATGCGGTGAAGTGGAATGAGGATTACAAGAAGGGGGTGACGGAAGCTGCGGAGAGATTTCTTGAGCGGACTAAGCAGGCGTACACCCTCAATCCCTTTAAAGCGGGCGGAGCGGTGATAGCTAATTCCACGGAAGCGATTGCTCTGGATCGCATGAATCAGGCTAATCTTGCTGCTCTCGGGGCAAATCCACCGAAGCCTTATGCGGCGCCCGACCCTAAGCAGACTGCGGCCATTCTTCAGTCCTCTCGGTACGAACGTCAATACAGGGACGACGAACCGTTCCTGCCCTTGTACGGGCTGCCGCCGGTCAGCCCGTGGGGGAATGCTGGCCAGGCATTGGGGGCAAATTTCGTAGGGGAAAAAGAAGAAGCGGATCAGAGGCTCCGAGAGATCGGCGAATTCAGGCGTGCGGACCAGTATTTAACTCAGAATGCGCCACCCCTGCCGCAAGGCCACACGCCCTCGCCGGGCGGAAAATTTGAACCCGTGGTGGACTCAAATGAACTGGCATATGCGCCCTTTACTCCTAGCGCCAAGACGATGATCTATCGGAGCCCTTCTGGGGGGAATACCACGTATATTAACGTGAAGAACAGCGGTAACGGCGCCATCACCATGACGAAGAGCGATGGGAGCGCGCTGACTCCGCAGGAGGCTGCGGAGGCGCGCGCCGGATTCAAGGGCCGGTTGACTGCGATGGAGGACGCGGAACTGGCCCGGCAGGCTGGACAGAAAAGCTGGGCGACGGCCGATGGGTGGCATCCTCGTGACGGCGCGGGAGAGCCTGGGCAGCAGGCCATGCACGCGGAGGACCACATAGACCATGGCAGGGCATCTGGGAGTTCACTAGATGAGACCCACCCGGTCAGTAAGAGAAGTGGGGGGTTTGGGCAGCAACCGCTGGTGAACGACGGTCAGGACGATGAGACCGGGCGGGTATCAGCTCTCATCAGTAACGGTGGGCAGGGGCCTCAGCAGCTGGGTGGCCAGACCAGTCCGCTCTTGGGTGTGAGTGGGCGCGCTTTGGCTCCGACTGCACCTGCTCAGGTTCCTGGTGCCACGACTGCGGCCTCTTCGGCTGTTAAGGGGGGTGGCTCTTCCTCAGACAGCACGTCGACGGGGACCTCGGCCACGGCGGATGGTCCGGCCGCCGGTACGGCGGCTGCCATCAGCAACACAGACGGTGCGACGGCCACGGATCGGGCGGCACCCCAGGACGGGCAGCGGGACCAGCTGAGCGATGCTTCTGGGAAGAGCTCGGTCGATGTGGCGCCGTTGCGGTCTTCGGGGAGCCGGGACTCGGTCGGGCTCGCGCCGTTGTTTTCTGAGGGCCCGCTCAAGCTCGCGCCGTTGCAGTCTGGTTCGCGGGTGAAGAGGGAGGCCGGTTTCGGGGACAGTGGGACTGACGAGTCAGACGTGTTGCCGCCGTTGTCGCGGGTTCTGGATGCGCAGTCGCAGTCGAAGCCGTTGTCAGAGGGCTTGGCTACTGGGCAGGAGCCGGAGCAGAACTCACGGGTGTCGTCTGCGATTGATGGGTCTCTGCCTCCAAAACAGCAGTCGCCGTCTTCGTTGCTGGCGTCGGTCCCAGGTGCAAAATCGCGGGACAGTGGTGGGTCTGATTCGACAGGGGTCGGCTTGGTTCCTCGGTCGCAGGGGCTGGTTAAGGAAATCGGGCATCTCTTGAACGGCAATGGCTTTGCCAGTGGCGGTGGGCAGTCCCCCTCGGCTGAGGCTGGGCCGCAGGCGCTGGCTGCTCTGCCGTTGGTGTCTGCAGGTGGCAGCGGCATTTCCCTCGATGGGAACAGGGGCGCTGTCAATGGCGGCGCTGCCGGTGGTGGTGCAACGCCACGTACGGCCACCCGTACCACGGGCACCACAGTTGACCACGTGGCCGTTAACACCGAGGCCGGCAAGGCCGGTGCGGCCGCGAAGCCTGCCGAGGCGAAGGTGAAGTTGCCGCAGGACCCCGCCGGCCTGCTTGCTGGCGGGGGTTCCCTGGGTCTGCAGGGTCAGCAGGGTGTGGCGGTTCAGCGGGGCGGGCAGCTGGTTCGGGGTGATCAGTCGGTTCTGGGCGTGGCGGATCGGTCGGCGGGTAAGCAGGTCACGTCTTCGCCTGCGGCTTCTGCAGCTGTCCCGGTTGGCGGGGGCAAGGACACTGAGGTGAAGAGCCTCGGTGAGTTTCAGCAGATCGCTGTGCCCGCGACTGCAGCCACGTCCTCTGTGCCCCAGTCACAGGGGCCGCCCCAGCAGACTGTACTGGGACCCTCCCTGCAGGGCACGGCTGTCCAGTCGCAGCCCCTGATGGAGGCTCAGCCGTCGAAGCAGGTGACGGGGCAGCCTGCTCCTGTGCCGGGTTCGGGCGGGTTGCCGGCTGGCAACGCGCCCGTTCCTGTGGACCAGAAGTCTGCAACTGTGCTGCTCTCTGCGCCGTCGGCCGAGTCGGCTGCGCCGTCTGTGGGTGGCCCTGCTGCGCCGGCTCCGTCTGGGCCGTGGGGCGGGGCTGCGCCTGCCTCGCCGACCCCGGGTGCGGGTGCTGGTGCGCCTGTGGGTCCGGCTGCCCCTGCTGGGGCGTCACTGTTTGTGGCGCCACAGCAGGGCGGGCAGCAGCAGGGCGGCCAGCAGCTCCAACAGCCGCAGCAGCAGCCGTTCGGGACCAACACGCAGATCAACGGTCCGCAGGGTCAGCAGCAGGGCGGGCAGTAGTTCCAGCAGTAGAGCCTGTTCGAAGGCGTTGTCAACTTGTCAATTGGCGGGTTGGTTGAAGGTGTGCCAGGGCGTGGTGGGGTCGGGTGGCGGCCCTGGTTCAGCCTGCCGTGGGCAGCGTGGTGACGCCGGTGATGTGAACCGCTCCGGGTCTGATGGAGGCTCGATTCCCTGAGAGGATCGAGTCATGGCACGTCCGTCCCCCTACCCTCCCGAGCTTCGTGAGCGTGCGGTGCGCATGGTCGCGGAGGTCCGCCCGAACTATCCGACGGGCGCTATCAAGTTGTCTGCGGGGGCGTGGGATGATCTTGATGTAGGTCGTCTTGGGAGGGGCTCGCGGTGGAGGCTGAGGCGTCGGTGTCGTA
>NZ_JBVKCZ010000137.1:0-5300 GCF_055634335.1 Streptomyces sp. NPDC111802
CCACATCACCAGCATCACCGCCCTGCCCACCGCAGGCTGAAACCAGGGCCGCCACCCAGCCCCACCACCACCTGCCACACCCTCAACAACCTGCACTCCAACAAGTTGACGACGCCGCTTGTCGTGCACGGTTCTGCCGTCCTCGGTCCGGCCGTGGGCGTGGTGGAACTCCTTGCCCAGGTCCAGGCCGAGGAAGAGATCTATCGCGGTCGTGTCGACCATGTGCGCGTGCCCCTCGCCTCTCGTCTCCCCAACTCCCGGCCGTCCCTGCGGCACCACACGCCGGCAACCACGTTACGCAGACATGCCGCCCGTGAAGCGGACCGGCATTGCGCCGGACCAGGCGGTCGTCAGGCCCCTCATCAGCGGTCAAGCGGTGCCCCGAAGCCCGGCGGCAACACCCCCCAGGTCATCCACTTCGACAGGGGGCACACAGCCATACCGGACCCGGGGGCCAGGCGCCCCATTGCGGGGCCACGGAAAAGGTAACGGGGAGTCGGTAGCGGTCGTGCCAACTGCGGCGACGAGCCGAGGTCAAAACCATGCGGGGCTCCGCCCCACACCCGGCGGGTGGGTGAGGAGCCTGTCACAGGGATTTGGGGTTGCTATTTGGGTGTCTCGGTATCTGTGCTGCGGTCTTTTGTTATGCGGTACACAGTCTTCTGTGCGCTCGTCGGTCTTTTTGTCTGTCCTGTGTGTGAGTGGGATCACGTCCGGTGCTGCGTAACGGAGGTGTCGTGCCTCGGGTGGTGACATACCTGGGTGTGGTGTGGTTTTGTCGCTGACAGGCCGTCTCACCGGGGAGGGATTCGGGGAAGCGATCTCGGGCGCTTCGCTGCCGGCTAAATCTACGGGTTGCCGGGAACAATTGAATTCATCCGTCGTGAGAGAGGAGAAAAGCAAGGATAAGGTTGCGTGCCCCGCGCCGCACACAGGCGGCCTGTCCGGGTGCCTCGGGCTGAAAATTCAGTCCGGCGCACGCCAGCGCATATAGAGCAGGCGCGTGTCTGCGCCCGTACGATGAGAATATGAAGCTCATGGAGGATCTCATTCAAAGGGGCGCGCTTGGGGCAGTCACCGTAAGAGTGCAGCCCACCCCAAACTTTTCTTGGTCATGGGGTGAGGGTCCTGCTGCTCTGATGAGCCAGCCTGTAGCTCTCTGGATTGGAAACCCGTCCGGTCCAGGACCGCACGTTTGAGGAGCACTCTATGCCCGACGCCACATCCCGCTGGGAGCCGGACTCCGTACTGCGGGAACTCCTGTTCACCGATTTCGACAACCTTCCCGCAGACCCGGACGACGTCATCGCCGATGCTCTCGATGGCGGCTACATGCAACGCACCGAGGGGCTGGTAGCCCTGCTGCATGACCAGGATGCCGATCCGGTCGGACGTTTCCTGTCCTGCTGCGCGCTTGCACGCTGGGCGGACTCGATCGGCTACGCGGTCGTCGTCGAGGCTGCTGGCGCACCCGACCGCTTGGTATGGCGGAGGCAGACGTACGACCGTTTCAACAGCCAGGACGACACGTTTGCGCACCTGGCCGAGGCAGTGGGCCGCAGCCGCGACATGATCGACGAACGCGGCACAGCAGCCGAGCGGATCCAGGCTGCCCGTGCGCTCATCCGGATCGCCGACTGGGTCCTACTCGACCGGCGGGCGAATCATCTGCTGTACCCGGAGATCGTCTCGGCGTGTAAGGAAGACCTCTGTGCTGCCGTCGACCGCGGTATCAGCCGCCTCGCGGCAGACAGTCACCCCGAGTTCGATCTCGGCCTGCAACTCGCTCTGTTCATCAACGCTCTCGCTGGACCCGAGCCTGCGTGGGCCGCCGATGCCAGGCATCGACTCACTTCCGTACATTCCGGCGACCGGGCCCTCCGTGAACTGGCCGAGGCAGGAGGCACTTCTCGTCAGCAGACATAGCGGCGAGCCTCCGACACCTTGAAGTCATTCGTGACGGCGCCGGTCGGTGGGACAGGTTTTCGGGGTGCTCGTGCCGCTCATGGACGGCACCCCTGACCTGTCACTTCCGCAGCAGCACGCAGGACTCTTCCACCGATGCGCGCACCGCCCGCCCGGGCCGCGTATCGAACCGCGATCAACCTCCACGCCTCACGATGTCGCCCTCGCCCGCCCGATTCGAGGCAGGCAAGGAATCTGGCGTGCCACGAGAGCAAAGTCCAGGCGGAAGTTTGACTGACCTTTCTAAGTGAGTCAGGAGTCAATCTCGTATATGCATTCCCTGCTCGTCCTGATCGAGGGGTCGAGCTTGGTTTCTCTTCCCACAGGTGAAGGGAGCGCTTAGGAACACGAAAGGAGCATGAAAATGACAGGGCGGCACAGGAAAGTCCGCACAAGGGCGACAACGAGGCAGAATCATGTACTGAGGGTCGGTTCCGTGGCTGTACCTATAACCGCAGGCCTCGGCCTCATAATGGCGTCTTCAGTGAGCGCGTTCGCTGGAGAGGATGGGGGTGACAGTGGGGGGCAGGTGATCCGCCAGGACAATAACTTCACATCCACCAACAACGGATTCGGTACGCAAAACTTAAGGAAGTCCCACTATGATCAAAATAGCGGGATTATCCCGGCTAATCCGAACGGTGCGACGACGCCGCTGCAGCATGTGCTCGGCGGTAAGAATCCGCTACAAAAGGCGGACAGCCCGTACACTTCGTTCATGGGTGCAAATCCCCAAAAGAGCTACGGGAGTGAAGAAATCAGCGTTGACGTCGATCGACTCCAGGCGGACATCAACAAGGGCAAGCTGCCTGGAGTTGAGATCTTACCTGCGCAGCGCGTCCAGGAGATGATCGCCGAAGACATCAGCAAAACCGCTGGGAAAGAGGTTGTGGTCCCAGCCTCGCTCAAGCCTGAAGGAGTTCCCGACTTCGTGAAAGGTTTAAACCTGAGCAAAAGCAAGGCGGCGAAGGTGGAAAGCAGGGTAGGGGCGCTACTCAACACCCGTCGGGACCATGAATGGCTGGTCAAAGGATCCATCCCGCCGGAATACTTGCACGGCCCATACGCGGCTGGCACCAGGAGTTGGCGGCCGCCGACGGGACTAGGGTTCCAAGGCGGTGAGCTTCACGAACAGAGCTCGTCTGCTGGGGATGCAGATATCAACGTGCCTTGTGCCAATGGTCGGTCGTTGCCGTTGGCGGGCTGTGTGGGGGGTATTGGCCTTGCGGGGGAGCAGAATAAGCAGGGTGGTGGCAAGGGGGTGCAGAATCGCGGGGGTGGCGGTTCTGAGAATGTTGAGAAGCAGGGCGGGCGGAGTGAGCAGGCTCCGAACCCGCAGGGGACGGCTTCAGGTGTGCATCGGGGGCAAGGGGAGCAATCGTTCATGGCACCGTCTGCGCCGTCGCAGCCGTCCGTGTCATCACAGCACCAGCAGGGCGGAGGTCATGAAGCACAGCCCGCGCAGCCGTTGAGCCAGAGGGGAACGCCGATGACGCCGCCCGTGCCGGTGACCCCTCCGACGATCCCGGGGCTATCGCCTCGGATTTCGGCGCCGCGGCCGGGCTTCCTGGAGAGGTTCTCCGACGACGGGGAGCTCACGGTGCAGCTGGTTCAGCCATGGATCGACAGGATTTATGCCGATAACCACCAGGGTCTGAGCGAGACGCAGTTGGCGTCCTACTTCTTCCATGACCTGCACTACGGCTGGCCGGAGCAGGCCAGAACCGCGTGGCGAAACGCCTGGTCCGCACTGCCGGAGAAAGAGAAGACCGGAGATAATGCGCAACATATCCGAGAGATGATCATCGAAAAAATTACAGACCAGACGAACAAGGCAGCAGGCGAATATAACTTTGGGCTAGGCCCACGGGATCTCGAAAAGATCATCGGGCCCGCGAAGGAAGCGCTCAAGGAAGAGGAGAACAAGAACCTCGAGGAGAGGTACGGGGCTCCGCCCCAGCGCATTCGGTTTGATCCGAAGACGCAGGAACTCGTGACGTCAGAGGACCAGCAACTGCAGCCGCTGCAGAGCGGCTCTTCCGGCCATGTGAGGAAGCCGAGGTCGGTTCCCTCCGGGAGTGACGGCAACCAGTCCGGTAGCGGTGGTTCCCAGGGCGGCAGCGCCGAGGCCGTTCCTGAGCAGCCGTTCAATCCGCAGGAGAAGTCGGCAGCCCAGCGGCTGGCGGCGCGTGAGGGCGGGCAGGTGCCGGCGGGCAAGAGCGCGGTAGGGGGGGTGGCGCAGGAGCGGCAGCATTCGCTGGCGTTGGGTCAGGAGTCTGGTATGTCGTCGTCCACGCTGCTGGGGCAGTTGCCGCCTGCGGGTTTGCGGGGCAAAGCTGTTCAGCCGGTGGGTCAGCCGCCTGTGGCTGTGTCGCAGGAGCTGGATGCGGAGCCTGCGTTGTTCCCTGGCCAGTCCTCCACGAAGTCGTCGGAGTCGTCCGCAACGTCGAGCACCCCCTCTACGGTTGCGTCGGCTGCTTTCGTGGCGAGTACGTCTGCCCAGCAGGGTGACGTATCCGGTGAGCTTGTGAGGCCGAAGAGGGATGTGCGCTTCGAGGCCGGGGATGAAGGCGGTCAGTTGGCGAACTCGTCGGCTCCTGCGCCGATGAAGCCGGTGCTGCAGCCGCAGCAGAATGGGGGCGGGCCGGTCGACTTGGAGCCGTGGAGGAAGCTGATGGGGTTCGGCAGTGTTCCGCAGGAGCCGCCGGTTCAGCAGCAGGGTGAGGTGCAGTTCCAGCAGCAGCCGGTTCCGCAGCAGTCGCAGGGGCAGTTCCAGCCGCAGCCACCGGCTCAGCCGAGTCCGTATCAGCAGCCTGAGCAGGCGCAGTTCCAGCACCCGGGGTTCGGTGGGGTGGGGGCAGAGCAGCGGCAGCATGGTCGGTGGCTATAACACTGGCACAACGGCGGGTGATGTCGGCGACGGGGATTCATAGTGATGTCTGTTGTCACCGCCGGATCGTGCGCCCGCGTGGGGGTGTTGGTCGGGTATGACTTGGGGGTGGTTGCCGGGGCCTGTCCCTGAGGGGTGGATGGCGCTGTCACGTTGTCGGTGGTGTGATCGTCTGAGGGCAGGGCGTGGCCAGCGGTGGTCTGTTGGTCAGGCTGCCGCGGGCAGGCCGACGGCCGCAGGAGCCTGAACCTCAGGTGCCGCTTCCGGCTGCTCCTGTGGGAGGACCCTGCCGCGCCTATGTTCATTCGGGCGGAGCAGCCTGCCGCCGCTTCACTCGGTGTGCTCCTCGTGTACTACAGGGGAGCTTCGAGAGCTTGTTGTCGGCGTTTCTCGTAGTGGATCTTGCGGGCGGCGGCTTGGTGGGCGCGGCGCCATAGTGACTGGG
>NZ_JBVKCZ010000138.1:0-5024 GCF_055634335.1 Streptomyces sp. NPDC111802
GGGAGGCGCAAATAGGTATTGATCGAGTGTAACTACTCGAACCGATCAGGCCACACAAGCGACTTATGCACACAAGACGTTCCTAAACGCCCTCTAAGAGGTCCTGGCCCGAAGAGCAGTAAGGCGCAGACATGGCCGGTGCTCGGCAGGATTGGGCGTTTTTCATCCAGGCGGGTTCCCTAGCCCATATTGCGGGAGCTGTGGGGTCAACCCAGAAAACTGCACTACGCTCGATCAACCTGCACACACCACATACACGCAGGTCAAACAGCCACTGCCTCGCTCAGCCTCGCACTCCAAGCGCCCCGGCCACCACGAAGCCGGCAACCGCGCAGAAAGACTGGGCAGCGACAGACATCACCCTTCATGGCCCCCCTGGCTCGACGGCGAACCAGCCACCCCAACTCGGTAGCACCACCTCGTCATCGCCCGCCACGACCTGTTGCCCATGCGCTCATGAACCGGAACGGCGGGGGCACCCCTTCACCACCATTTGACGGCCCCATGAAAGTGCACACTTGTGTAACATAGTGTGCATGATAGAGACGACCTACTCAATCGTGGAAGCCCGAGCCCGCCTGGGCTCCATCGCCCGCGAGGTCAGCGCCACCCGCGAACCGGTCGCCATCACCGACCACGGCCAGATCGTCGCGATACTGGTCAGCCCCGCCGACGCCTTGGAACTACAGGAGCTGCGGGCGCTGGCCGCCTACCGCGCCCGCCAGGCCCGCGGCGAGGACGCCGGCGTCCCGCACGACGAGGCCTACCGCAGTGTGTTCGGTGAGGGGCCGGCGTGAGGTATGGGATCATCTGGGAGCCCGAGGCCCTCGCCCAGGCCGAGCGGTTCACCAAAGACGACCCCGACGGCGTCCGTCAAGTGTTCACCGCCGTCGATCACCTCGCCGACAACCCACGCCCCGAGGGCGCGTTCGGCAGCACCGACCTGCTGCGCATCCACATCGGCAGGTACCGGGTGATGTACGAGATCAACGACCAGCAGATCCGCATCAGCGTGATCCACCTCGGGCGCCTTCACTGAATCGGCACTGCGTACAGCGGACCTCCCCCAGAGCGGCGACCCGTCACGAGGTCGATCATGGACAGCGGCATGACGTACTCACATACGCGGCGGGAACCACCGTTCGCAGCCTGGGGAGCGTCACTCAACCTACGCGAACGGTTTCCCTGATCTGGAAGAGAACGGGTCGTCATGGCGCTGATCGTGTCAGCCCGCACCCCGGTCCGCCAGGTCATTCCGGCGCGACCGGCTGTGAACCTCCCGCCCCAGGCCTCGGACGGGGAAAGGGACACCCGCAGGTGGCGTGTAACTGGTGGGAGCGGACGCCAAGGCACGTCAAGTGTCGGTGGTGCAGGAGACACGATCGCCCGCACCGTGGGAGGGGTCGTGCAGCCTGAGCGCTTGTCAGGCCGAGGCGGCGGGTCGGTTGCGGCAGCGAGGACGGCGATGGTCGCGCTGCCTGCCCTCACCATTGTCGCCGCGGCAGTGTCGGTCGTCTTGCCCACGTGACTGGGCCGGAGCTCGAGTCTTGAGACATCCAACGCTGCCGGCCCCCGGCAGGTCGTGGGCCGTCGCCGACACCTACAGCCGTCCTTTGGCACCAACGGGAAGAGCTTTTCGAGTGGGTGCCGGACCATGTACGACTATCCGAGGACCTACTTGCGCCCTACGCGCCTTCGGTTCGCCGAGCGCGCCATGCCGCCACCGCCGCCGCCAGGTGGTCTTGGAGGCGGGCCGGTATCGGTTTGTGCTGCGTGGCGGCGACCACGGCTTCCGCCACATCGTGCAGTTTGGTGTTGGAGTGCTGGGACACCCTCACCAGCATCTGCCAAGCATCTTCCTCGGTACACGACCAGGTCGCCATCAGCACACCACGGGCCACGTCAATCATCGGCCGCCGCTCCAAGGCCTTCTTGAGCTGCTCCGTCTCCTCATACAGCAGCTCGGCCTGCTCGACGACCGGCAGCCCGGGAAGAGGTCCAACATGTTCCTGGTCCGCACGCTGCTCATCACCGGACATCTCTCCACGGCGGGGACCAGGGCCCTGGGGAGGTCGCATACCGGACGCCTTCCCCGCAACTCTCCCGCCCACACACGACTGCCTCGCGACCCGCGACCAGGCCGTGAGGAAGCCCGCTGGCCGACAGACGTGATGGCGTGGAGACCAGAAGCGGAGTCTGCTGCATAGCGATGATCAGCGAAAAGCGATCGCTGTGATGCCGAGCGGGGGGACTTCTGCACTGTGGCCGCTCTGACGACGTACTCGATCGCAGTAGAGGCGGCTTCCCCAGCACGCTGTCCGAACCAGAGAAGCCTGAGCGAGTCAGCCCCATGGGTGCACTGAAACCGCCTGTCCACCAAGTCCCCTGTGCGGCTGCTCCCACACGCCCATGAGGAAATCAGGCACCGCTGCACACGGTGGCCGCCGGTCGGTACGGACCCGCCGGTTTCTTGCTTCCGCGGTGCCGGACGGTCAGGTGCGGGGCTGCCGGCCGAAGAGTGCCTTGAGCAGGCCTGGCAGCTGGGGGGGGGAGGTCGCTGCGGCAGTCGGGGCAGTGATGGCCATCCTCTGGCGAGGCGTCGGTGTAACGGATGCCGGGAGCTCCCCTGAGGGGCTGGCCGCAACGCTCACAGGGGACGGGCGCCGCTGCGGCCGGGGTGGTCGCGGGCAGCTGCTGGGGGTTCGGCTGCCACTGGGCTGCCTTCTGCTGACGGTCCCGTTCCTCTTGCCGCTCGCGCTGGCGGCGGCGTTCAGCGTCACGGCGGTGCCCGGCCGCTTCGTCGTCGGGATTGGTGAGTGCGTCGGTGAGGGTTTCCCACTGGCGGTGGCCGCACCGCCACCACACGGCTGCGAGCGGGCCGTCCTGCTGTAGCCGCGGCAGCGTGGTGAACAGCAGCGGGAGCGCGTCGGCGTAGCTGTAGTAGCCGTCCCGCTCGCTGGACAGGGAGATCGCCATGTTCTGGTAAGTGCCGGCCCACACGTCCCTGGTGAGGTCGAGGATGCGGTTCATACGGTTCTTCAGAGCCTGCTCGCCGGTGCGGGCGCCGGGGTTGAAGACGATTGGCCACCGGCGGGTGGCCCTCGCGGCCGGTCGGCGGGTACAGGGTTCGCCACACTGGCACGTCCCGCCCCTGGGGGCCTTTCGCCGTCAGCAGGCACCTGCTGGCGGTGCGTTCGGTACAACGGTAAGTCCTGTTGATCTGTAGGGGCTTGGGAATGACCGCGAGCGAAGCGCCCAAGCGCGCCTTGGGGTACGAGAAGGTGGCTCTCATCTGGGCGAAGAAGGCTCAGGAGGACAGGCGGGGCAGGCGGGCGCAGCGGAGTTGGCGCAGACGTTCGCCGCACTGGCGATGTCTACTCGGATGGAACACATGCAGTGGCGCCTGCGGGTCCACGGTGATCAGCTCGAAGACGTGAAGAAGTCGATGGACATGCTCCGCCGCAAGCTGCCCGAACGGTGATGTCGGCACTGTCACCTCTGCCTGCCGTCACCGTACGACTCCATAAGCCAGGCCCCGGGCGCTGCGTGCGAGCCCGGGGCCCTTCGCTGTCCGGGTCTGCGGCATCGCACTGGAGTGCGCGTAAGCACTGGACACTGGAGTCCGGGGCCGCTCCCCGGCGGCCTATGTGGCGGCCGGATGGGCTCTACGAGACGGTCCAGCGGTTCGTAGAGGGCCCGTACGAGCCTGCGCGAGACATAGGCACTGGGGCGGGTCTTCCGGACCCTCCCGCTGGAGGCGTGCGGCCGCGGGCGGGAGGGGCGTTCGAGGCGCCAGTCAGTCGCCCGACAGAGTGCGGGTGATCAGGACGCGGGCCAGAATCCGGATGACATCGGCATGCGGATCGACCAGGGCTGCGTGCTCGCGGTGAGCCCAAACCGTCCAGCCGGGCCCGGACATGCCCAGCTCGTGGGCGACAACTACGGCGTCGTCGGGGTCCTCGATGGAACTGTCGCAGAGACAACACACGTGCAGCTCGGTCACGACGGGCTCCCGTCCCATCGGTGGCAGGCATCTGACGCTGTCCCAACTGTCAGCAGCCTTCCTGTCCGTCCAGGACGCGGCGGCGCTACGCGACAGCGGACCGGACAGCGACGAGTGGATCGAGAAAGCCGCTGCCCAGTTGGGGGTCCAGAGAGGGGGAGGAGGCAAGCCCCACCAGCTCCGAGGGGCCCGTCCGGTTCAGCGCCCATGAGATCGGCCGACTGCTGCCACTGACCTTCCCCCAACTCCTGCCGGACCAGCGGGTTACGCACGGCCTGGCCTGGTCATGCTGGCGGCGCTGCCACCAGCATGAGGCCCGGTCCTGCCACTGCCGGCACAACCAGCACCGGGCCGAGGAGCGGGCGACGGCCCGTCCACCACCCACCCGAACCCATTGAACTACCGCAGTCCGCCATGATCTCCAACTGAAAGGTCGGACACGGGGGTTTCCGGTTGAACGTTCTCGTGGTTTGCGTGGATGGGCAAGCGTGAGCGGGGCCTCTTTGTGCGGTAGCCCAATTTCTACCTGGATTGAGCGAAGTTCACGTGGTCGAGCGTAGATAGGCCGGGACGTATGCTCCACCGGCTTCTACGGGACGCCTGGCATGGAGGTACGGAAATCGGCAGAGCCCCGGGGTGTCGGCGTTGTCGAGTCGAATTGAACACTGCCAGCGGTCGGGGTCTGGTGTGTCACCGCCTTGACCGGCTCTTTCGGCTTCGCGAGACACGATGAAAAGGGTGGGGTGAGGCAGTTACTTGTCGCCGGTGGCGGGGGTGTGTGGATCTGTGTGGTGACATATTTTCGCCAGTCGCGGCCGGGTGGGGTTGTGAGGTGGCTTGGGGGAGGAGACTGGTCGGTGTGAGGAAGGCGGCTTGTTGGCAGCCGTCTCGCGAGGCGGGTGCTGTTGACGGTTCACCACTAGTGTCCTGCGCCAGTAGTTGATCGTTAGTTGTTGTGTGACTTCTGCTGCTGGTGCGTCAGTTCCTCGTCGGGGTCCGAAGCTGGAGCCGTTGCTGCTGT
>NZ_JBVKCZ010000139.1:0-4995 GCF_055634335.1 Streptomyces sp. NPDC111802
ACGAACTACCCAGTGTCACCAAGGATGAAATCAGCCCAAACCGACCATCAGCGGGCTGCTGACCAGCAGAGTTCTGCTAATTCACTGGCATTGCCCTGACCTGGACCTAGCCGACTCCCGGTCGGTGGCCGCGTTCGTGGTGCTTGCGCTGTCCCGAGCAGGCGTTACCCGAGTCTTCGGCGTGCCTGGCGGGCCCCTTCTGCCCCTGTACGAAGCGATCGAGGACTGTCCGGGCATCGAGCCCGTCCTGGCCAAGCACGAAGAAGCGGCCGCATTCATGGCCTTGGGCTACGCCCAAATCACCGGCAAGCTCGGGGTCATGTGCGCGACGACCGGGCCAGGTGCTCTTCATGCCCTGACCGGCGTGGCAAGTGCGACCGCCGACAGTGTGCCTGTCCTTGCGCTGACCGCGCAGGTCGACTCCTCGATTTTCGGACGAGGCGGCCTCCAAGACAGCAGTGGGGGCGGCTGGAGTGTCGATACCGTCGACGCTTTCAGGTCTGCCACGAAGTTGTCGGCTCTGGCCGTCCGCCCTGAGCAAGTACCCCGGTTGCTGGCGCTGGCGGTGCGTACGGCGTATGCGGGTCGGCCGGGGGGCGTTCACCTGAGCTTGCCCGCGGATGTACTGACAGGGCGCCTGAAGCCAGTTGCTCTGCCCGATCTCCGGCGCCCCGGCGTGGCGGCTCCAGACCCATCGGCTGTGGGTGAACTCGCTGATGCCGTAAGGGCCGCCGACCGCGGTGTGGTGCTGGCAGGGCAGGGCGCCAAGCTCGCCGGGGCCGGCCCCGAGCTGGTCCGGCTAGCAGAAATGTTGTCCTGGCCGGTGGCCACTACTCTCAAGGGTAAGAGCGTCTTCCCCGAAGATCACCCGCTCTCGGCTGGTGTCTTCGGCTTCGGCGGCACCGCCCGCGCACACGAGACGGTGCTCGCTGCCGGTGTGGACACCGTGTTCGTTGTGGGAAGCGCACTGGGAGAGCTTGCCACACAGGGCTGGGAGCCTCGTCTGGTGCACAGCCGTCGGCTGTTGCGTATCGACGTCGATCCGCTTTGCGCGGGCGCGGGATTCGAAGCGGACGTCTTCGTCCCGGGTGATGCGCGTGCCGTGCTGGACGTCTTGCTGGCGGGATTCCGCCCTACGCCGGCATCGAAGGCCTCCCCTGTTGCCTGTCCTTCACCACCCGCTACCCTGAACGACCGCGGCCAATTGCGGGCTTCAGCGGTCCTGGATGCGATGAGCAAGCTCCTGCCGGTCGACACCATCGTGTTCGCCGACAATGGCAACTGTCTGAGTTGGCTGGGACAGCACTTCGTGAGCCGCCCTCCTGGGACTATCCACGTCTCCCTCAATGTTGCCTCGATGGGCAGTAGCGCGGGATCCGCGATCGGAGGACAGATCGCCGCAGGCGACCGACCCGTCGTGGCCTTGACCGGAGACGCGGCGTTCGCCATGACCGGCATGGAAATTCACACCGCCGCTGAACTGAAGCTGCCGGTTATTTGGGTTGTGTTGAACAACGCGGGCAACGGAATGGTCCTCAACGTACAGCAGGGGCTATTCGGCCGCTCTGTTGGCGCCATGTACAGCAAACCGTTGGATGTCGTCATGATCGCCCAGGCCTTGGGTGCCGCGAGCCATGTCGTTCACTCGTTGGCACACTTCGAAGAAACCCTACTCAAGGCCTTGGCCACCCCGGGACCCTCGGCCATCGACGTACGGGTCGATGCCGACGAAGTCCCCTGGGCACTGGCCGGAAGGATCACCACACTACGCGCCGCATTCGACCGCGCCTCGCAGTCCGCCAATGGCACGGCAGGGTGAGCAAATGTCCAATGCCTCGGCCGTCCGGCCACCTCACATGCCCGGAATTCTCGGCTGCGGCTACTCGCTGCCGCTCGGAATCCGCCACAATGACGATCCCGTATTCGACCGGATCCGGCGTGACGGGGACAAGGCAGGCCATTCCTTCGACAATCTTGCGTTCTTCACCGGGTCGAAGGAGCGGCGCCACCTGTCCGCCGAAGAACGCATCGAGACCCACATGGCCGTCGCTGCACGTCAAGCTCTCGCGCAGTCCGGGGTCGAGCCGGAGGCGGTGGACCGGCTCTACGGCTATGCCTCCGTTCCCACTCACTTGACACCCAACCCTCTCTACGAGATCCACCACATGCTCGGACTGCCGCAAGAGTCAATGGTGGTCCCGGTCAACAGTGAGTTCTCCAACTTCCCGACGAGTCTCGTGCTTGCCACAGAGACCGTGGCAGCCGGCGGTGCGCAGTACGTGCTGGTCGTATGCGGATCGAACTGGACACGGCACGTCGACTATTCCAAGGGGCATGCCTTCGCTGTGGGAGACGCGGCGGCCGCAACGGTCGTGGGCCCCCGCGGGAAGCTGCGGGTGATGGACCACGCATCGGCCACCCACAGCTCCCAGTATCTGAGCATGACCATGAAAGTGCGGCTCACAGACGTCGACGGCCGCGCGCACCTGCCTCTGGACAGCCACAGGCTCCCAACGCCCGTTTACAGCATGGAGGCGGCCGGCAGCGAGGTCTACCAAAACCTTCTGCACGACGGGCTGCCTGACCTGGTGAAAGATCTGCTGACCCGTAACGGCATTTGCGGCAGCCAGGTCTCTCTCATCACGCACCAGGGTTCACGTCGGCTGCTCGACCACTGGACCAAGCAGATCGGCCCAGGAGCCTACCTGGAATCACTGCAGGATCTCGGCAACATGACCCTCGCCACCTATCCCGTCAACCTCGCCCGCCACTTCACTGAAATCAACACTCCATACGTGGTTCTCGCAGCTGTAGGAACAGGATTCCATCTCAGCGCGGTTCTGCTGGAGAAGCAGGCTTGAGCCGCACAAACCAGGATCAGTCCACCGAACCTGAAGCGCTCCGGGTCTGATGGGGGCTCGGGCATATCCCGAGTTGCGCGGAGTCGGGCCATGCCCCCGCCTCCACCGATCCCGGAGCCGTTCCAGTCCACCCAGGAGTTCCTCACTCGCACGGAACACTGACTATGACCTGAACGAACAGCGACGCACCGGCGGCACCGGAGCCATCGGAGGGCCTGAGCGAGCGGCTCACCTCACCACGCCCGCAACAGGTGGCACCACGGTCAAACAGCCGGCATCCCGTGGAGGCATTGAACGCGCCACAAGTGAGACCCAGCCCGGGCAGAAGCATGCCTCCGCCAACTGAACCCGAAACCGGTCGCCGATGCCCTGGAGGCGGCCGAGCGGACCCGCGGTAGCCTCACCATCGTGATCACTCCTCACGGCCACGGATCCCAGCACACCCGTCGGGCGTTCGCGGACGCCTGCCGAGCAGCGAATGTCCGCCAGCCGATGAGTGCCGTCAGCAGCTCAGCTGACAACGCGCTCGCCGGGTCCTTCGACACCGCCTTCAAACGTGAGACGTTCCATCCGCGCCCGATGACCGCACCCAAATGACCAACTGCATCACCGTCTGGTACCAGATCACCGGCGTCACCCTTCGCGAACCCTGATCGATGCTCAATCATGGGTGCGCAAGAAGTGCGTACCTAGAGCGGCATGGCGCGCTTTGGCCGATTGCCATATCCAGCCCGCAGCCTTTCTCATCCAATGTCGCTGTACAAGCAGACGCCGCTGCAGCTCGCGCCATTACTACGGACCACGCCCACAGGCCGCTCCATCCAGCGGGCAGAGCTCTTTCTGACGGAAATAGCATGACCGTTCCCGGGCCGGATAAAGACTCGGCAACGTCAAAAGGATCTTGCATAGGATTACGCTCCCTCTTTTTCACGCACTGGTGACCGCGGCCAATGGATTCGGAATGGCAGTCAACTGAAGATGCCAGACCGGAAGCAAGCGTGTGTGACTGGCCTGTGAGTGGAGAGCTTTCCCACCCTTCGTGACTCGCGCACACCCGGCGCGAACCAGCGCACACGGGTGGAGACATCGGTACGGCGAAGTGCGCAGAGGACGGGGCTTCGGTACCACCCCGCCGGGTGGCTTTCTCCGCTGAGACAACTCACCGGTCCCGGGCGCACCACCACCCGATCCCGCACCACCCCACGGTCTACGCACGAGCTAGTACCGACGTCTACTCCTCTCCCCGGAAAGTCGCCGAAACCGTCCCTTCAAGTAACCATAGGGGCGTACAACTCGCGTTGGGGCCCGGCTAGTTACTCAACCCAAGAGCGGCGGTAATTTCGCCGGTGTCGAACCAGTCGGCCCCAGTCAGCCGGGCGGCGGACTCGGATGTGCACCCTTGCCCGTCCGTACCTCTGCCGCGATCGGTTCCGTGTTGGTATTGACTCCCTAGGTGGGGCCGTTGCTGTACGAAGGGTCGGAACCGGTCACGACCGCATCGTGGTCCCTCGAGTCCGGTGCGGAAGGGCACCGTGGTCGTACAGCTGGCCGCGCGCACGGCAACAGCGGGTGGACTTACCGCAAGGGCCTGGCCTGGAAAAGCCCTCGCCCAGATCGGCGCCATTGGCAAACTGACGCGCATCTACCGGACCCAGACCAGCGGCAAGGTCGAATGCTTCAACCACACCCTGCTCGACGAGCGGGCCAGCCAACCGCACCGCAGCCCCGGCAGGCTTCCCCACGCCCACAACCAACACCGCTGCCACACCGCACTCGGCGGCCAGCCACCCATCCCCGGCCTCAACAATGCTCCGAGTCAATACACCTAGCGCCTCCGGCCCAAGCCCTTCATGCTTCCGGAACGCCGGGAGATCAAGAAAATCGCCAAGTCGAAACCAGTCGAACACGGCCTGCCGCTTTCAACGTGGAGCCTGGCCAAACTGGCCGACTTCCTGGTCGCCGAGGGGGTGGTCGATGACATCAGCCACGAGGACCTTCACACCCTGTTCTGCGAGGAGGGCGTCTCCTTTCAACCCATAAGACCGTGTCCTATGTGGTGAGGCGGACGAGTCGCTTGTAGCAGCAAAGGGCAGCTGCGAGTCCGAGGAAGGCCAGGTAGTTGCGGGGATTGCGC
>NZ_JBVKCZ010000140.1:0-4933 GCF_055634335.1 Streptomyces sp. NPDC111802
GGGACCACATCACCAGCATCACCGCCCTGCCCACCGCAGGCTGAAACCAGGGCCGCCACCCAGCCCCACCACCACCTGCCACACCCTCAACAACCCGCCAACCGACAAGTTGACAACGTGCCAACGCCGCCTCCGAGGGCAACAACCGCCTCATCAAGCTCGAAGCGCGTAACGCCTTCGGCTTCCGGAACCGAGCGAACCAACGCCTCCGCTCACGCTGTGCAACCACCCGGCGGAGCCGACGGGAGACGCACCCCCACACGGGCCCTTAGCCCGGGTTCGACATAATTCGGGGGCGTGGCACTTATACCCGGTGCGCTGGTTGTGCCCCAGTGAGCCCCTGAACAGATGCTGACGTCGCAGCTCACGGCGTGCTCTTATGAGCGTTAATCGTAGTGTCGGTCTGGCACTTGCCGTGGCCGGATGGTACGCGTGTGCGAAAGGGAGAAGTTCGGTGATTTATAGAAATCGTGGGGAATCAGTCTTTCGGCGGCGAGGGCTTTACGTAGCCGCCTGTTCGCTGGCCGCGACGTTGGCAGGAGCCGGGGCTTGGGTATTGGCGGCACAACCCGCTGCCTCGGCACCTTCGACAGTGCAAGCCGTCGAGACATGCGCCAATGGCACTGGCACGCTGAAAGTCGGGACCGAGGACATCGACGCCGGAACCAGCGCCACCTACACGGGGACATTCACAGGGACGGGAAATACCTGCCGCTCGGCTATGGGCGCGCTCGGCGCGGTGCTCATCGTCCCCAACTCCGACGGAAGCTGTGTGGTCTCGGCGCCGATCATGCCAGGAGCGAAGCTCGTGACGGACAGCGGCACATACACGGTTCAGGAGGGCACAGCCAGGATGACTCTTCCGGCGACTGGCGGGCCTGCGGTACTGGAGGCCAACGCCAGGCTGACCAATCCGGCCGGCGGCACCTCTCTTAGTACGGGCACCGCAACCATCGTAGATACGAGACTCGACAAGGTGTGCGCCACCAGCACGCTTCCGACGGGACGTTACGAGATGACCAACGGCACGGGTACGGTTGCCGCACCGTGATGCTGCCTGTGAGCATGGAGACCGACCGTGACATTTGAAGTCACAGTCACCCCCTCAGTGGCTGGTTGGCGCGGAGGCTGAGGCCTTCACGGAACGAAGAGCGATGCTGCCCGTTGGCGGCAGCAGCACACGGCGCCGAACTGGCCCTCCGACGAGATCGGATCAAGGGAACCCGGTGCTCACTGTCTTCTTCGAGTCGGCACATGGAGTTTCTGCAGAAAGGTGCTGTGGGGTGGATCGAGCCGGACTTCTGGTCGAGGGGGTGTGGAAGTCCTACCGTCGGCGACGCGTACTGTGCGGGGTTTCACTGCAGGTGCCAGCCGGAGCCTTGGTGGGCGTTGCCGGAGAGAACGGGGCGGGCAAGTCCACACTGCTGCGGATCATCTGCGGGCAGATGGCGCCCGATGCCGGGGTGGTGCGGCGGCCGGGGCGACTGGGGTACTGCCCACAGCACGTGGTGCTCGACGAGACGCTGACCGTCGACCAGCACCTGTGGTTCTTCCAGGTCGCCTATGGGTTGCCACATTTGCGGCGGGCGCGGGAACTGCTGGAGGTGCTGGATTGCGCAGAGTATCGCGGCGAACGGGTGGGGGTGCTCAGCGGAGGATCGCGGCAGAAGGTGAACCTGGTGCTCGCGCTGATGCATGACCCGCCCGTTCTGGTACTTGACGAGCCGTACCAAGGCTTCGACTGGCAGACCTATCTGCGCTTTTGGGAACTGGTCGGTGAGCTGCGTGGGCGCAGGCGGTCGGTTCTCATTGTCTCCCACATGGCTCACGATCTGGACCGTTTCGACGAGGTGGTCCAACTGCGCAACGGTACGGTGCATCCATTCCATGGCGCTGCCTCTGCTGAGGCGGCGAGGTGGCAGTGAGACGCGCCTGGCAGGCGTTTGCCACGGCCTGCTGGTTCACCCTGGTCGGCCACGCGCGCAACAGGCTTGCGCTCGCACTAGGTGTGTTCTTCATTCCCACGTGGATCTGGCTGGTGCGTGTGGTGACCTACAGGGCTCCAGTGTCCTTCTACGTTCCCGCGCTTGGTGGTCAGCTGACCACCAACTCCAACCACGTCAACCAGATCACCGCAGCACTGAACGCGGGTACCCTGATTGTCGGCCTGATGATGTTCATGGCCGCCTTTAAAGCAGGGGAGTTGGACCGCCGTCTGGTGCTGGTCGGCTTCGCCCGCGGCCCCCTGCTGCTGGCCAAGGCCGTCGGTCTGGTGCTGGTCGCGGTAGCGACGGGCATGTACTGCACGATGTTCCTTTGCCTGTTCTGGCCCGTGCAGCAGCCCGCCCTGCTGGCGGTGGCCTCAATCGTCTCCGGGCTCGTCTACGGCGGCATCGGAGTCATGCTCGGTTCGCTGCTGCGCGGCGAGCTCGAGGGCATGTTCCTGGTCATCATGATCAGTCTCGTCGACGTCACGCTGCAAAATCCGAGTGCGACCCCGTACAGCGGCCAGCCCGGGCTGTGGGCGCTGCCGCTGCACGGGCCGCTGCAGTTGTCCATTGCCGCTGGCTTCACCCACCTTGCTCCAATGAGCTACCTACTGCACGGCTTCGTTTGGTTCGCGGTCGCCTGCGCGATGAGTCTGGTGATGCTTTATGCCCGCACGTGGTCCTACCCGAAAGCCTCCTCGGGAGTCCGACCCGCGGACGAGGACAGGACAGAGAAGGCGGCGGCCGCCGATACCTGAAAGGCGATCCGGCTGCGGTGCGAGCGGTTTGGCCCCGCCTGCGCCGTCGGCAGCCGAAGCCCGTGCTTCTTCCGTAAGCCCTTTAAGGGCACCAGGCCGGTGCCACGGGTCGTGGTCACCGACAAACTCCGCCCCTACGGCGCCGCCTACCGCCAGGTCATACCCTCCATCGAGCGCCGGACCTCGAAATATATCTCAACAACTACTGTAGCCAGAAAACGCCCATATCTTGACGTGGGAGCAGGAGCGCGCGATCACCGATTAGAAGTCGACGAATGGAATGCGATGTACGCCACAACCTCGATTCAGGAGTCTACCAAGATTCACCTCTCAATCCCCCGTAAAGTCTTTTCAATGGGGTCAGGAAACCATGACGAGGACACAGCCAAGTCCCGGCATGACGCCTGGTTCATTGAGGCATTCAGGCGTCACGGCGTTAAAGACGGCGAGCCGTATCTGAGCAAGTACACCTCAGTCGGCCAGGTCTCAATGGGATTCCCTTGGATGACGCTGGAGGAGATGGTCGCAACCAGTGTTGTCGTGACCGCCGCGATCCTGGTGGATGACGCCTTTGAACGCGATCACGAACAAAGCAGAGAAGATGCCCGCCAGTGCATCAGGATCGCGAGAGGAGAGTGCGCACCAACCACGCCGTACATGAAAATCTGGTCAGAAGCCTGCGCGCAGCTGAGACCGCTGTGGACCGATCGCGGTTGGAAACTGCTTATGGACGCCGGGAGCATCTGGGCCGATGTCATGAGCGACAGGACGTCACATCACGCATGTGTCACTGGCTTCGAGACATACATGATCGTTCGACGTCCAGATTTCGCTTTCGACGTGATTGACACACTCAATCAAAAACGAAACGGCTTCGACCTTGCCAACCTGGGGAATTCATCGGAAGTGTCCAGAATGAAAGATGCCTGCTTCATCCACTCGGCACTCGTAAACGATCTGCTTTCATTCCGGAGGGAGCACTTCGCGGGGGTACCTTTCAACGCCATCGAAGTCCTGATGAAGTTTCATGGAATGGGTGTACAGCAAGCGGTCGATCAAGTTTGCGAGAAGATCGGCGAGGCGGAAGAGGCAATCGTCGAGATGCTCAGCAGGGGAAGGAGAGATCCCTCCGGGCATGGTACCCTGATAGCCCATGTGGAGACTTGGGCAGTCACTCTCTCGGGACTGCTGAGGGCATCCCTCAGCAGTGATCGATATCATGGATCCGGGCATAAGTGGATGGGGCAAATCCCTGCAAGTATGACTTTGTACCAGGACCGAACGATTTTCGGCTACGACTGATCCTTTCCTTATACACTGAGGGAACTGCGGCAAAAGGTCGCCTTCCTGGAAAAAGTCGCAGCGTGCTTTGCCAAGGATCCTCGGTGAGCGACAGATTCGAGTTCATCGATGCCGAGTACGCGTCATCCACCACGAACACCGAGGCGATACCGTCCGTCGTGAGGATGTGTGACTGGCTGGAAGTATCCCGCTCCGGATTCTACGAATGGCGGGGCCGGCCGCTTTCAGCGACTGCCCGGCGACGGGAAGATCTGAAATTACTGATCACCAAGTCTTTCGAGGGCATTGCCATGTTGTTGGGGGTGGCTGGTGTTGAGGGGGCGTTATCAAGTTGAGGAGCCGGGGGTCGGGTAGCCGAGGGGAATCGCACCCAATGCCAGGAACTTAGGAAGGTCACTCTCCGTGTTCATCATGCTTTGGGTGCCAGTTGGGTGCTTCTTCTGATGCAGCGAAGCTCCTCGCCTACGACTGGTGATTGTTGAGATCAACCGGGTAGGCGAGGAGCTTCGTTGTCAGATCATGGTGCCATGGGCACGGGCTGGTCTTCCAGCGTGGGGCGGGTGTTGGGCGGTGTCAGAGGTGGGGTGTTGTTGGCCCGGCAGGTGCCGCCGTCTCTGGTCGACGAGGTACTGGGGGCCACCGGCCGCTCACAGCGCCGGCTCCGGGCGCTGCCCTCCCGGCTGGGCGTCTACTTCGTGCTCGGGTTGTGCCTGTTCAGCGACTCGAGCTACGGCAGCGTGATCGCCACGCTGGTGGCGGGGAGCCGGGACCGGCTTCATGCCGTCGGCTGGGCGCTATCAAGTTGTCTGCGGGGGCGTGAGATGATCTTGATGTAGGTCGTCTTGGGAGGGGCTCGCGGTGGAGGCTGAGGCGTCGGTGTCGTAC
>NZ_JBVKCZ010000141.1:0-4888 GCF_055634335.1 Streptomyces sp. NPDC111802
GCAATCGCGGTCGCACCGGTCCCGGTGGCTCATGCTCAAGCGGAGACCTGTGACGGGCTGGCTGCCACGATCGTCGGTACCAGTGGCAACGACACTTTGACCGGTACCGACGGCGTGCCAGATGTGATCGTGGGATTGGGTGGGGATGACACCATCTCCGGTCTGAGTGGTGATGATGTCATCTGCGGTGGGGACGGCGACGACACTGTCTATGGCAACGCGCAAACAGTGGCAGTCGCAGGAACGAGCGACAATGACCGCATTTTCGGCGAGGGCGGCAGTGACTTCCTCCTCGGTGATGTCCGCACCATCGACGTACCCGCAGGCGTGGGCGTTGCCGGGGGCAGTGACTACATCGACGGCGGCCTAGGCACCGACACCCTGGCCGGCTTCAGCCTGAGCGTGAGGCTCACTGGTGGCGGGGTAGCCGTCGCCTTCGCCAGCGACACACTTGTTGGCAGCAATGGTGCCGATACGATCTATGGCCAGTCCCGGGACGTGAGTTACGCTCTCGCCCAGGCCGCTGTTGGCAATGCCTTCAACTCCACCATCGACGGCGGCGAGGGCGCGGACCTCATCTACGGCGACTTCGAGACGGTGACCACAACAGAAAGCCTGGCGGTCGACAGCTGGCGCGACACCATCAACGGGGGGATCGGAAATGACACCCTCTACGGCGACTACAAGACCCTCAACGGCAGCGTCACCCCCACCGGGACTGGCATGAACGACATCATCGACGGCGGGGACGACAGCAGCGACACCGCCGACTGCGGCCCGGGCACGGACACAGCCACCAACGTCGAAAACGAAACCAACTGCGAACTGTGACCAACCGCGTGGTGGGGAGCCGAAACCACCCGGCGGCCCACCACGCGGGATTACAGGGACAGTCGGGTAGCCCGAGGGAATCTCGCCCTCGGGCTCCCACAGATCCGTACGTGACGGTCTCCCGTCATACGGCTCTTGTCGCTCTCGTCACCTAACAGCCGGTTTCACCCAGGTCCAGTGACCTGACTTCCGCAGTTGGTGGGCACTTGGATGTGTCGAGAACAGGGGTTGAGCTGCGGAAACGTGGAGAGAGCGGCTGTGGAGGCGTGTGCCCACGCGGTCGCGTTGTGGCTGGTCAGGCCGGGTCTGCGGCGGTGATCCGGGGTGGCGGCTTGATGCCGCAGTCGCGGTAGAGGGTGGCCTGCTCGCTGCTCAGCGGGGTGGTCTGGGTGATCTGTCCGGCATCGCCGGTGAGGGTGACCTCGTGAACGCGGCTGAGCTGGGTGCTGATCCGGTTCCAGGTCTGGCCGGTGCGGCGTTCGGCGACGCGGATCAGTAGCAGGGCGAGCCAGCACAGCAGTACGTGGGCGCGGATGCGGTGTTCCAGGCGGTGGAAGACCGGCCGTAGTTCCGACACCGTTTTCAGATCACGAAATCCGCGCTCGGCTTCCAGGAGCGCCTTGTAGCCGACCGCGATCTCCTCGGCACTCAGGTGCGGATCGGAGCTGGTCAGCAGGTACTTGCCGTCCAAACGCTCCTCCGCCTTGACCTTGGCGCGGTCGATGGCCAGGCGTCCGTTCTTCGACGTCCTCAACCACCGCTTCACGGTGGGGTGTTCGATCAGCGCGCACTCGGCGCGCACGTGGGCGGCTTCCGCCCGCTCCTGTGCTTTCGGGGTGGTCGCGCGCTTGGCGTCGCGCTCGCGTTGGGACCGGATCCGCTCGAGTTCGGCCTCGATCCGTTTGATGGCCTCTTCGCGGTTGTGACGGTCGCGTTCTTCCTGGGCGGGGTTGTGGCAGATGACGAAGCGCCGTCCCGGGGCCTGGTCGAGCTTGACTTCCTTGACGCGCAGGTTGTCGCGGATCTGCTGGTAGCGGCCCTGCCGGGCGAGCGCGGCCTCGGCCAGGTCACCTCCGTCACGCATGCGCATCCCGGCGATGTAGTGGCCACCGGCGCGGGTGAGGTAGGCGAGGTTGTCCGAGGAGGAGAAACCGCGGTCGACCACGGTGATCACGCGTCCGAGCTTCCAGTCGCGCATGTCGTCCTTGACCTGCGGAAGGATCGCCTGGTCGCTGGTGCCACCGGGCCATACCCAGTACCGGACCGGGACACCCTCCTTGGTGACGGCCAGCCCGATGGTGATCTGCGGCAGGTCGTCGCGGTGGTCCTTGCTCTTGCCGTACGTGCGAAACGGCGCCTCGCCCGCGTCGGGCTCGTCGCGTTCGAAGTAGGTGTTCGTGGTGTCGAAGAACAGCAGGTCGACCTCAAGGTTGAGGAGGTTGGCGACCGCGAAGAACACCGCTTCTTGTACTTCCGCCTGGGCGTCGGCTTCCACCAGCAGGTCCATGGCCCGGTATGCCTGGTCCTCGTCCATCGCCTCCAGAGCGGGTATCACCGCGTCGCGGCCGGCCCACTCGGCCGCCGACAGCTTCGAGGCCGGGGCGACGGCACGGTTGGCGACCAGCGCGAACAGCACCCGTTCGACGTCGGTACGGAACCGGCGCGAGCCGAGGATCTTCTTCAGGGCCTGGTCGATCTCCAGCTGCCGCCACAGGCCCTGCAGAAGCCAGACCGCTCCTAGCGGGCGCGAGCCGGTCACCTCCAGGCCGCCGCCGGCCGCCGGAGCCGTCGCAATGGGCGTGGTCACCTGGTGCATGGTGCGTACCTCACAACGCAGTCAGCCTGTCCATGGGTGGTCGGCGGCACGCCAGTTGCCGTTCGCCGGCCGCGCCGGACTGGTAGGGCGGGCCGTGGTGTCGGTCACCTGCGGTGCTCGCTGTCCCGACGGACCTCGCGTCTCCACCGCGCCCGATGCCGACGGCGGTCCCGGTGGTCCCAGTACTCCCCGGCGCCGGAACTGCCGCCACGGTCCCAGCCCCCGCCTTCACCACGGCGGCCGTATTGGGCGGCGCCGAACACCAGCACGACCGACGCCGCGGCCACCCACCAGATGGGGTGGAGGAAGGCGAAGCCGAACAGGACCGCGATGAGGATAAGGAGCAGGACGAACACGACGGGCCCCCGGAGCGGAACAGAGCATCACTGCCGGGGGCCGGGGCCTGTTCGGACAGCCTAGCCCTGCCAAGTGACTGCTGGTAGCGCCCCATGTAACGGTCTCCCACCCCGAGCGGACGGCCACTTGCCGGCTGTTCAGGGAGCGCGGCAAGGGCTGGTGTGCGCGGTACGGCCTGAGCGCGGTACGCATGTACGTGCTGATCGTTCCGGCTTCGATCCCCTTCGTCCTACTCGCCGTTGTGATGGCCCTGTCGTGGTGGGAGGACCGCATCCTGCCGCCGGTCGAAGCCCCCGCCGAGGCTCCGGTCACCGCGGCCCCTGCGCAGCTCCCAGAACTCCCGGGTGTCGACACCGCGTTGACAAGGGAGGTTGCCGGGCGTTGACCGGCAGCACGGCGTAGGGCCATGCCACTCCGGATTATGCGGTCACCGCATTCCGCCTTCCCGATTCGCCGGACTCCGCGGAACTCAGGAAATCGCCTCGATCCGGAGGCCCGGCGATGATCTGGATGCAGGCTCCGGTACAGGCGCAGGTGGTCACCAGGGGAGGATCCGCTGCCACCGCGGATGCTGACGGTGACGGCGGGCAGCGGCACCGCCCCGGTGGCGGGAATGCTGCGCACCCTCGCGCGCCGCCGGGCCCGCCCCCGGGCGTCGTACTCCTGCAAACCGAACCTGGCCCGGACGGGTTTCCTCTTCCGGCCTCGCGGAGCGGCGGCGCGTCCGCCACGAGGGCCGGCACGACCGGACCGGGAGATCACGCAACGGTTGCAGCGCCAACACCGTTGCGTTTGGATCTTGAGGTGCTTGAGCTGCCGGTTCTCCTTCACAAGCTGGCGATTCTCCACGACCAGCCACGCAGCGCAGTCCTGGGCCACCACCAGTCGTTCCGTCAGAGCAAGCCGCCACTCCAGCGTCTTCTCGTCATCGACATGTCGCACATACAAAACACTCCCACCCACCCGACGTCCCGGCCACCGCCTTCCTCACCGACCGGCACGACCGACCGAAACCCGCAACCAGAGAATTCCCCTCGCCCAATTGAATATTGAACAAAAAAGTCGGCGTTGCCCCCGGTTGACTTCCCGGAAGGAAATCCGGGATCTCCGTACCGGACGAGTCACCGGGGTGTTGCTTTACCGCTCACCCGTCCTATTATTCCGACAGGGACATCAGTCCGCCTGCCGGGTTTCCGGGTGGGCGACTGAGACCGTCCTGGCCCCGTGCCCCCGGGTCGTAGACCCCGTGAGCGGCTGGAGCCACATCGCCGACGACGCGGCTCCAGCCCTTCGTCCTCCCATCCCCGCTTCGAGCCCGGAGTGACCTCCCGCACACCCCGGGGAGGGTGGTGAGGACGGCCAGTGCGACGACGGCCATCAACTAGGGGGGCAGGCCGTCCCCGCACTGGTGCGGCCGTCGCCGGCGCAGGCCCATACCCGGCGACGGCCGTTGGCATCTCCCCCGCCGGAGCCACGATCCCGACTGACCGATGGCGAGCCGTCACCAGCAGGCGCCTCGCGAGACGGCCGCCAACAGGTCGCCTTCCTCACACCGACCAGTCTCCTCCCCCCAATCCGCCGCACAACCCCACCCGGCCGCGACCGGCGAAAATATGTCACCACACAGACCCACCCCCCCGTTATGTCAAGGGGGCAGGTTGGATTTCATTCCTATGGGGGAATGCCGTCTTCTGGGAACCGTTTTTACGGTTCGCTCGTCAGGGCGGCCCCTCTAGGCTGGCGGCGCGTTTCCACCCCGGACCCGGTGGTCTTCCCTTTGTGATCGTCGCGCCATTCGTTCCTGGGGGCAGGGGTCGGGTGGCCTGCTTGTTTTTCAGGCGGTACCACCATGCACCAGGACATCACACCCGTCTTCGGGTACAT
>NZ_JBVKCZ010000142.1:0-4870 GCF_055634335.1 Streptomyces sp. NPDC111802
GGCGGCATCGATCTGCCCGACATCGTCTATCTGGAGCACATCAAGAGCGCGGCCTTCCTTGAGGACCGCGACGAGACCGAGGAGTACCGGCTCGCTCTGGACCGTCTGGGCGACGAGGCCCTCAACCCGCGCGAGTCACTCGACCGACTGCGCCAGACGATGGAGCGGTACTCCCCGACGCTGTGAGACTCGGAGGGCGTCGTTTCATGGGGCAGGCGTACGGAGTCCTGTCCCGCATATTGAACAGCAGCAGCCCGTAGCAACGAGTGCCGCCCCCACGAGCGGAGCGAGTGGCCCTGAACCGCGTTCCGGGGGCTCGCCGGACAACGCGGGCTGTTACGGCGGTGCGGTCGCCCGAACCCCGGCCGAAGCGGCGTTGGGCCGGGTGAGCCGCCGGATCATGCAGCGCGCCAGTTCGCACCCAACCCTTCACCGTGGCGGATGTACGAGATTCAGCCGGGGCGCGGTCCCGTCTCGGCGGCCCTGCTCGCGGTACGGCTCGGTGACGCGCGGGGGACGATGCCGGTCGAGGTGGCGATTACGCGCCGCTGAACCCGCCCGCGGGCCCCGTGCTGGGCTCAGACCAGGGCCCGTCTCGTTGCCGCTCTTCCAAACGCCGTGCATCGTCGTGGCGTTGGCGGTCGAGCTGCCACGGCACCCATACGAATCAGTGACTCCTCATGCGGTGTGCAAGCCGCGAGGGCAGTGGGCGCGATGAGCGGTTTCTGTGGTCGTGGAACTGACGCGATTCATCGCTTAGCAACACCGATGCCCCGGGCGGAGACACACGCGCACACCGCTGCAGCCTCTCTGGTCACTGCAGGGTCCCCTGTCAGCCAGCTTCGGAAAGTACTTGCTTGATGCAGTCAGGGACAGGAGAGGGCTGGTGATCCCTGCGGGCGGTTTCCAGCAGCAGACTCCATGACGTGACTGTCGGCCGGCGTCGCAGAACGGCGCGGCGCTCTCGTTCGGTCATTCCTCCCCAGACACCATGCTCAATGCGGTGGTCCAGGGCGTATGCGAGGCACTCGGTGCGTACCAGGCAGCCCGTGCAGATGGCTTTGGCCCCGTTCTGCGCAGCGCCTTCGACGAAGAGGTCGTCCGGATCGCCGCTGCTGCACGCTGCCTGCTCGCTCCAGATGTTGTGGGTGCTCACTTCGTTGCCGTCCTCTCCCCGATTGGTTCCCGCAATTCCGCTTCTCTCATCACCACTCGTGCGGGCAGGTGCCGGTGCCGTGGTTCCACACCGTCTGCGGCCGTTGAGAAAGACAAGGTCGCCTGGAGGTCTCTTTTTCGAAGCCCCACCACGACGCCTGCCGCCAAGAAAGTGATTTGGGCGCCGGCCCTCGTCCTCCCGGTTTCGTCGGGGAAGCATGCTTTCCTGCGGATGCCCGCATCCATCCTCGCCCGGTCCGTCGGCGTGCTGGCCCCGCGTTGCCCCTCACGCCCCAGGGACTTCGGTGGCTCGCGGCACCGCGGGAGCGGCTGAGGGCCCATCCGTAGGCGAACCCCGTATATCCCCTCCGCATACCGCACTCGCCCCGGCGCAAAGGTAAAGGAGGCGAGGGGAAGGCGGAACAGACGAGGGGTGATGCGGAGCGCCGCGTCTTCTTGTTGCGTGGAGGCCAGGTCCCGCCGCATCCGCTGGACAGCAGGCTGGGGCACACAGAGTTGCCCCAGCCGCCTGCCGAGTTCAGCCGGAGTGGCCGCCAGGGCTTCTTTCCTGATCTGGACTACCATCGCCTCACCCATTCGGGTCATTATTCATGGTATCGAGATACAAGAGGAGAATGACCAGAAGGAGGGCCTTATGAGACCTATTGTAAGGATGTGGGCAACGGCGTTTGCCTTCGCAAGCCTTTTCTTAGGCGTGGTGACACCGTCTGCCAACGCCGCAGGGGGCAGTAGCGGTAACAGCGCAGCCTGCCCTGTCGAATGGGGCAGTGGTGCCAAGGCGCGTTCCGCCTACACCACAGAGCCTGCCATGAACGCGCGGACTGGGCGTCACGACTGCTTCGACCGGATGGTCATCGAGGTACCCGGTGCCGACCGTGGCAGCCTCGGTTATTCCGTCAAGTATGTCCACCGTCTCTACCAGGACGGATCGGGAGACCTCATACCCGTGTCAGGCGGAGCCATCATCGAAGTCGTGGTTCACGCCCCGGCTTACGACACCACCACGGGTGAGCCGACCTACGTTGCTGAGCCGCGTCAACCCCTGCCAGGGGTGAACCTCACGGGGTATCGGACCTTCAGGGACGCCAGGTATGGGAGCAGTCTCGAAGGGCAGACGCAGTTCGGACTTGGCATCCGGGCACGTCTGCCATTCCGGATTCAGATCCTGCCGGGCCGCATGGTGGTGGACGTCGCCCACAACTGGACCGGCGCACGGTGAACAACCAGCCACGAAGTGCACCGCGGCGTCGCTGACCTGACAGCCGCGGAAATGACGAGGTCCGATGAGGGACGGGATCGGCCCTTCCGGACACCTCGCTGAGCTCCTCGTACTGTCTGCCTGTTCCCGCCTTTGTCGCTGCCTGTATTCACCATGCGGTCGGCCACCGTCTCGAGCGGGTGGGCCGCAGTGCGGGGCGCAAGGGTGCCGTGCAGGCGGCGGTGGGGAAGCTGATGCCGTCACCGATGGTGACCAGCAAGGTGGCTGCCGTATGACTGCGACTCCCGGAATCGAGGCCAGGACCGCAGAAGAGAGTGAAATTGCAGCAGCCGCCCGATCGGCGTTTCCATGGCTCACCACTCTCTGCCGACGGCCGCGAGCGAGCCAGGGAGCGGATGACGACGTCGAGGGTGCTTGCTCCAGATGAGGGCTTACCCGTCGAGCGTCTCGGAGATGTCGTTGATCAGCAGTTGGGCCAAGCGCCCGCGGGCCTTGCACCGGATCACTTCAACCAGCCTTCGGTGTCCGGCTTTCCGCAGCGCCGTGGGGGATTCTCAGCGTTCGAGCAGCCGGTTCGCGACCCTGGTTGCCTCGCCGGCGAGGTCGTCGTCGAACCCGACGATTTACCCCAAGCCATAGCCGGGGCCACTGGATCCTCTTGACCGTACGACAGCCCATCCGACCCATCAACAACGTAGGACCCTCCCGGAGATCACGAACAAGTCATGAACAAAAGGGGGGAAGTCATGCCGGACCCGAAGGTCGGAGGTGCATTGCGCAGCCGCGAAAAAGGCAGGGCGCACAGGCCACGCGCGTGGCCTGTGCGCCCTGGCAACTGCCTCCGGGCCGTCGGATGGTGCCCAATGCCGGGTGGATCGTGTCGAACCTGCGCGGTGAGCACTACGACGACGGCGAGCGCGAGAGCCGTCGTGCGCCACCCGACCCGGAGCGACGGGTCCTCGAACTCGCTGGCGTCGGCCTGAGCAGCGTCAAGATCGCCAACCAGCTCAACCTCCGGCCGAGGTCAAGCCAGTTGCAGTGGACCCGGCTGAAGTACCCGGCGAGAACGAGTGGTGGCTCGCCGACCTCGCCGCGTGCCCCGGCTGTACCCCTTCGAGCGACCACTTCGAGCGACCACTGAGCCTCCTGAAAGAGGCTCAGTCGCTGTCTCCAGACAGTAGGGAACCGCTCGGGTCACTGGAGAATTGGCCGGACGTGGTCCCCCCGCCCCCAGGGAGATACTGCCATTTTGATTTATCATCCCAGGCTGGCAAGATAAATGGCAATTTACCGCCAGCGTAAGTGCCAGCCGGATAGCCCATATTCGCCATAAACCAGTTGACCTTTCCCGCCTGGTGCATGGTTTGTAAATCTTTTTTGAATTGCTCTTGGGTGGGCCCGAGGTAGTTGTAAGGGTTCCAGTAGCCTGGATGTGCCTGGAGGCTTCGAGTATTGGCGTCATGGCGAACGCATGCGTCATAAGCTGATTGCCCACCTGCCGTACACCCATCGTTCGACCAGTCCACTCCGTCTTTCACCCAGGACCTGTCCTGGTCATTCTTTCTATCCTCTCCGTTTGGGTTGTGCTCCTTGCTCAGTTTCATGAAATCCTGGAGCGATGGATTATTGATCGTGCCCCACCAATCGGGATACGACTGGGAAGGCTGCTGCTGGGCCTCCTGTGGTACATCCCTTCGCTGGATGTTGTGGCTCTGCTGTGATGCATCCAACTGTTGCGCGTTCTGAGCTGGCGCGTCCTGAGCTTGGGCGTTCTGAGCTTGCTGGGGGACCCAGCCTCCCTGCCACTGTCCGTTCGCATCCCGCGTCCAGTCACCCTGATAGCCGCCCTGCTGCCCATGCCATTCCTGTGGATTAGCCGAATAGCCCTGATCTGTTGTCGGCTGTGACTGCACCTGCGGTGAGAGTTCATCGGCAGAGGCGCTTGCCGAAGCAGCGAACATGAAACCTGCGGAAATCGGGGCGGCCACGGCACCGGCCCTCAGTAATTGCTTCTGCCTCGATGTGAGGACTTCGCGCGGCTTCCTGTGACGTCCCGTCATTGCAATACCTCTCTCGCTCACAAGCTTGGCTTGGCTATGCAGGTTATCCGCGGCAGCCCACACTCACTACCGCCGGTAACACCGGCTATTAACAGGAGAGCACGCCTGGCTAGCAAAGTCACTTCCGCCTAGGAGAAAATTTCGTTATGCCTGAAGCGATGTGATTTCTATCACGCCAAGCAGGGAATAAAGATTCTGGCGCGCGGTGACAGAATTAATGCGCCACATGACATAATTGGCGGCCGGTAGGCGGCAGTACCGCGGGACAGTGCTGCGTCACCTCGCACAGATGTGACGCAAGCAACAATCTCGTCGAGGTTGTACTGATCTTTAAGGCCGCTCTTGACGATCTGTCAGGGCGGGCATAGGGGCGGTATGGGGACTTCGAATGCGGCGCGTTGGGGGCCGGCTGAGC
>NZ_JBVKCZ010000143.1:0-4658 GCF_055634335.1 Streptomyces sp. NPDC111802
ACCACGCACTCCCAGTAACGTCCACTACTCGCTGAAAGTTGCCAGACACCCGCCGCTACCTGCAGAAACGTCCTAACTCACCGGCATTGCCAGGTCAGGGCCAGTTGTGCCATCAATCGAGTGGACCGCCATTACATGCCCCTCCCCGTGAGGGTCTCTTGCCTGTCGCCCCACGAGCGGGGCCGAGTACGGTTGACGGCGTTGAGGATGGCGGTGGCAGTGGCCAGGGCTGGATTGGCGTCGATGCCCACGCCATGGGCGGCGCCGTCGTGGGTGGTGACGTGCGCATAGACGACCGTGCGGAGACCGAATGGGCCATCGACACTGTGCTGGTTGAGGTGGTGGAGCTTGGTCGGGTGACCGGCCTGGCCGAGAGCGGCAAGGAGGGCCACGGCCGGGGAGGGGCCGCTGCCAGTGTTCTCTTCGCTGCCGCCGGGGGCAACGACGGTGACCTGCAGCGTGTCCCCATCGTGTTGCTGCTCGCGCAGTTCCTTCAGCTCCAGCCAGAGCCGGGGGGCGAGGTAGGTGTTGGTGAAGATCTCCCACACGTGACGGGAAGTCAGTTCAGCCCCTGTCTCGTCGGTGATCTTCTGGATCTGCCGGGCGAACTCCACTCGCAGGGCGCGCGGCAGGTCGAGGCCGTAGTGGGTCTTGAGAACGTAGGCGACGCCCCCCTTACCGGACTGGCTGTTGACGCGGATCACGGACTCGTAGGCCCGGCCGACGTCCTTGGGGTCAAGGGGGAGGTAGGGCACCTGCCAAGGAAGTGTTGCCGATGGCCGACCCGAGAGGCGGGCATGCTCCTCCAGGGCGTTCAGCCCTTTCGCGATGGCATCCTGATGAGTGCCGGAAAACGCCGTGTACACAAGCTCGCCGGCATAGGGATGTCGGGCGTGGATGGGCATCTGGTTGCACTGTTCGACTGTGCGACGGATTGTGTCGATGTCGGAGAAGTCCAGTTGAGGATCGACGCCCCGCGTGAACAGATTCATCGCCAGCGTGGCCAGGCACACGTTGCCGGTGCGCTCGCCGTTGCCGAACAGTGTCCCCTCCACCCGGTCCGCGCCCGCCATCATGGCGAGCTCTGCGGCGGCGACCGCCGTGCCGCGGTCATTGTGGGGATGCACCGACAGGATGACCGACTCCCGGCGGCTCAATCGTTGGTGCATCCACTCGACCTGATCGGCGAAGACGTTGGGTGAATCGGTCTCCACCGTCGCCGGGAGATTCAAGATCACCGGACGGTCGGGAGACGCGTCCCACACCGAAGTGATCGCGTTGCACATCTGCAGCGCGAACTCCGGTTCCGTGACGTTGAACGTCTCGGGCGAGTACTCGAACCGCAGCTGCGACCGCGGCATCGTGTCAGCCAGTCGCGCCACGGCCTCCGCGCTGCGGACTGTGAACTCCCGCAACTCGCCGGCGGTCATGGAGAACACAACGGTCCGCCACAGGCACGCCGTCGCCATGCACAGGTGCACCACAGCCCGTTCCGCACCCCGGATCGACTCGAATGTACGGTCGATCAAATCCAGACGTGCCGGCGTGAATACGGAGATGGTGACATCGTCCGGAATCCGGTCCTCGGACACTAGGGTCCGTACGAACGAGAAGTCCGCCTCACTGGCCGAGGGATATCCGACCTCAATCTCCTTGAACCCCATCCGCACAAGAAGATCGAACATGGCCGCCTTGCGGCGGGTGTCCATGGGGTTGGCAAGCGCCTGGTTCCCGTCCCGCAGATCCACCGACGCCCACAACGGAGCGCGGTCCAGCACCCGGTCAGGCCAAGCGCGATCGGGCAAAATCTGCAAAGGCGCTGCTCCCGCACGGACGTAGCGTCCCATCGGCATCGGCGACGGACGCTGTGGATTCCACCACGGCTGCTCATAGTTGGTGCCCTGTGCCGCAATGAGATGAGACATGCTCTCGCCTTTCCTATTGGGATCAGCCGCTTGGCGACTCCGGAACAGGCATGGCCGAGTCACAGCATGCTGTAGCGCATCTGGAGGCCCGCATCCATGCGAGTCCCAGTAGACAGGTGTCGGCCTGTGGGGCCATCGATTCCGAGGCGGGAAAGACGTGAACGCGTTGAACGAGAAAGAGAGCCATCAACCACAGTGCCCGTCTCGGCATCGGCGTCCAGCCCGCTCCATCACCGCCAGGCGCGGCAGAGTTCGAAGATCCGCCGTGAGCCGTACAGACCCAAAGAAGACCAGAATTACTGACTCCGCCTCGGCAGGGTGACGTTGGATGCGAGGGTCAGACCGATGCCCGCTATGAAGCCGTCGCGGGTGTAGGGCCGGTACTGAGGTTGGGCCTTGACCCCGAGGCGACTGGGCTGCGTAGCCCGAGCCGGGAGGGACGGCGCCAGGTTGTTGTAGCGGTGCAGCCGGCGGAAGGCGTCGAAATAAGCCTCGCGCTCGCCGCACCTGCTTCCCGCCCCTGGTGTTTCCCGTTTGAGCGTCGCGTTGAACGACTCGGCGGACGTCCGCCGAGCTGCCGACGGCGCTCATGGTCTAGCGAACGCGCCGACTTTCGCGTACTCCGCGGGGCTGTATTGGGTGCCGTTGTCGGCGTGCATGATCACGACGGTGAGGCATGCCCCGGGCGTGTTCGGCCGCGGTCAGGGCGTGTTGATGACGAGGTCAGCCCGCATGGGTCCGGCGATCGCCCAGCCGGCCAGGCGGCGCGAGGCGAGGTCGATGACGGTGGTCAGATGGAGGAACTTGCCGTTCGCGAGCGGAATTTGCGTTGTGTCGCCGACGTACCTGGTGTTCACCACCGCTCGGCGGTGACGTCCAGGCCCGATGAGGTCGGGAGCGTTCTCGGGGCGGCGGGGTCCGCGATGGTGGTGCGGTGCTTCTTCCGCAGCCGCAGGCCCGCGGGCTTGATGGAGCGCATAAGGCGGGCGCCGCGCTTGTGGTTGACGCGCCCGCCGTCTTCGCAGAGCTCGGCGGTGATCCTGGGGGCTCCGTGGGTCCGGTTGGAGCCCTATTGCACCTGGCATGTCTTCGCGGTCAGCTTGGTGTCGGTGCCCTGACGGGCGGCCCGGGCCGGAGCGGTTTTGCCCCAGGAAACGTCACTCGCAGCAGTGTGCTTCCGAAGTCTGCTGGCAGCGACCTCACTCGTCCCTTCGGCGCAGGTGGTGCCGACGGCGTGCCTTGCGCGAAGCTGACCGTCGTAAAAGTACCGGTCATGGTGATCGGCTGACTCAGGCAGTGGGAGGCGAGTGCTGCCTGGATGAACCCTACGGACCTGACTGCGACAGGGTCCCAAAGAAGGTGCGGAGCCATAACGCCTTTTGCCCCGGAGACGAGCGCTGTAAGCCGGTGGCGCACGGCGCCACGAAGGCTCTCCGGCACTGCCGTTCTGCTTGCGCGAGGGGCCCGCTCTAACGTAGGCGCGCTCGCTTGTCGGGAACTCGCGGCGCTGCCACGCCCGCCTCCGAGCTGGCGCGGTGGCCAGACCTCCACGCGCTCACTGTCCGCCGCCCGCCGCCACGCCCTGACGGTGGTGCCCCCAGCCACGGCTCGCCGCACCCGGCCGCGTCGGAGACTCAACAGCCACGCAGCCATCGTCATGGCAGCCCATTCGCGGTCCGCCTGTGCTTCTCGTCGTCGTAAGCCGCGAGTCCAACGCCCGGATTTGTGGCAAAGGGCACCGCATCAGGATGCCTCTCGTACCACAACTCACCGTCAGTCGGGGCACCCCCGCGCCTTTGTGCGGGCCGGAGCCTCAGGCCCCAACGGTATCCCGCCGTGGCGGCTGCCACGTGCATCACGGCTTCGCCGGACGCATCCGTCGAGACCGAGTACGCTCCTTCGTGAGCGCATGCAAGGCGCCCTGGACGCTGGCGTGGTCATCACGACCGCAACACGGCCCGAGCGGAAGAGACTCTCCGAACACTTCGTGCCGACGTTGTCCTCGACCCGCGCTGGTGTGATGTGGTTGAAGAGGGCCGGGCTCTGGTCGGAGCCGAAGGCGTCGACTCCGCCATTGAAGCTTTGGGAACTCACGAGACGTTCGAGCAGTGCGTGCGGCTCATCAAGCCTGGCGGCACCGTAGCCAATGCCGGCTACCACGCAGGGGAGTCCCGGGAGCCGCTGCCGACCGCAATCGTCTCCTTTGGCATGGGCATGAAACGCCAAGACCATCCGCGGGCTGTTGGCACCGGGAGTCCATGAACACCTCACTCGGATGCTGCGACTGCTGCAGACCGGCAAAGTCGCCCCAACCCCGCTGACGCGGCACAGGTTCCACGTCACCGACGCCGTGCGGGCGTTTCGGCTCATGTGTGACAAGGGCGAGTAGATCAGCAAGCCGATGATCAGCTACGAAGGGGGCGAATTGTGAGCGAGCGACGGGATGCGGGCCTCCTCGGCTGCGGCTACCAATTGCCCCAACGTGTACGGCGCAACAAGGTCCCCGTCTTCGAATGCGTGGACTCGCGCAACGCACAGGGGATCTACCAGTCCGTCCTCTTTCGCGACCTGGACCGGCGCCACTGCCTGGGCCCTGACGAGTCCATTACCGACCTTGTCACTGAGTCCTGCCAGCGCACTTAGAGAGCGTTTGATTTGAGTTGATTGCACCTTATGTCTTAGTAGGTGCCTCGCCAGGTAGGTGTGGTCTCGTCCGTTATGCGCTTGGCGAGG
>NZ_JBVKCZ010000144.1:0-4642 GCF_055634335.1 Streptomyces sp. NPDC111802
TCAACAACTGGATCTTCGCAGGTCGGACGGGCACCTCTTCTATTCGGGGTCACACTCCGTCAGCACCCCCGGCCCTCACGGTGAAACACCAAGGCCGGGCGGCCGGGGCCACTTCTGGTTGTTGTCGAGGAGGAAGGCGGCAGGCTGGCCCGGGGTGCCGACGGCAGTTGCGCCGCGGGGGAGAGGAGCGCCGTAGGGAGACGTCACCGGGCAGGGTGGTGGAAAACCAGTTGCCTCCGGCCGTGGACGCCACCGACAGGACGCGGACGACCCGGCACGTCAGGCCTGCGCTCTCGGGGCTCTTCGGCACCATCACGGCCGCCGTGGCGATAGGTAAAGGCGGCACCGTCCCCGCTCACGTGTACCGGCTCCATCCGGGCCCCGCTCGCGGCCACTTGTCTCGCCCGCTCATGACGTCGGCTGCTCGGCATACAAGTTTCTCGCACGACTGCTCAGGGCATCGCATGCCTCATCCACGGCCTATCCCACTGCCTTGAAGTCACCTCATCCTGGCTTTCCACCGAGGGGGCGGGCCCGGGTGTGCCGCCCATGGTCAACGTGCAGAGTCGGGCCAGGATGCGTCCTCTGAGATCGGACGTGTCGGACGCGGTTCGTCATGCCCGCCGATGCATGACGGCGAGGAGCGCCATGAGGCGGTTTCGTGAATGGCCGGAGTTCATGCTGACGCTGTCACGAACGGTTCCCTACGATGCGAACGCCTTCAGCCTTCACGAGAACTTCACGATTCTTCCGTGAATCGCTGGCACCGTCACGCCCCGACATCTAGGAGTGACCATGGCTCGTGGATCCCTGCTGTGCGGCGCTGCGCTCGCCGCACTCATAGCCACCGCGCTGCCGGCCCAGGCGGCCCCGCCCTCCGCGCCCCCGCCGGACAAGATCGTCATTAAGGTCGCTACGGTGAACGGTTCCGGCTGTCGGCAAGGCACCACCGCCCTCGCGGTCTCCGAGGACAACACCGCCTTCACCGTGACATACAGCGACTACCTCGCCCAGGTCGGCGCCAACTCCGACCCGACGGCCTTCCGCAAGAACTGTCAGTTGAACCTGATCGTGCACGTTCCGCAGGGCTTCACGTACGCCATCGCCAGCGCCGACTATCGTGGCTTCGCCTACCTTCAGCGCGGTGCGAGTGCCGTCCAGAGAGCCTCCTACTACTTCCAGGGCTCAGCGAACACACAGTCCCGCAACCACCCCTTCCGCGGCCCGCTCAATGACAACTGGCAGGCCACCGACAGCACCGACTGGGCCCAACTGGTCTGGGCGCCGTGCGGAGTCCAGCGCAACTTCAACATCAACACCGAGCTGCGCGTGAACGCTGGCACGTCCTCGCCGAACAAGGTCAGTTTCATGACCATGGACTCGACCGACGGTGACATCAGCACGGTGTACCACCTGGCATGGAAGGCATGCCCGCGGCCCTGAGCGGTATCCCGGCAGGGCTTGAAGAGACGAACGATCCCTCTCCCGCGGATTTCCGCGGGAGAGGACGCCGACGGAACGAGGCTGCCCCGTCATCGGTGGTCAAGCTGCACCGGACAACTGCCGGCCTCGTCGGTGCCGTCCGAAACCGACGGCAGGCAGTGGATGCCGACCTCTCCGCGCCGAGTGGGCCGATCTGGTCGGCATGCGCCTGCGTGCTCGTACCGAGGTAGACCTCTCCGGCTACCTGTTCGGATCCTCGACCTCTACCTCACATGGGCCTCCCGCCGAGGTGAGACTGCCGGTGAAGGTCCTCGTCGTCGTCGCGGCGCTCTCGTCGGGGAACGTGGGGCTGGTAGTGACGTTGCGGAGCTCTTGACCACGGTGACGGCTCCGTTGCCGAAAGTCTCGATTTCGCAGCATGGCTCGCTTCGCTGGGCGTCCTTTTGGCTGGTTCGGGGTTCGCCGTTCCCGCACACGAAATCTTCGACTGCCGCGTGAAGTCGAACTCCTCCAGGGGGACCTGCTGCTCGAACGTCGCGCAGTGTAGGCGGCGTTGGAGGCGACGGTCTCACGGCGGGTGATCTCGTCCTGGCAGAGGACCTGCAGGAAGTCGAGGTGGCCGAGTTCGCCGCCGGGTGCGCCTGGGCGAGGCAGCGTCCAGCGCACCGAGTAGAGGGTGCGGCCGACCTTGATGTGAAAGTCCAGGCCAACCAGGGCAGTTGACCAGCGGGCCAACACGAACGGAGTCTGCGGCAGGGGCAGCAGGGCTTCGTCCTCGATGACTTGGTTGGGGACCGAACAGCATCCCGGGGGCACCGCGGAGGCCTGGGGGCAGTCGTCTGGGGGACACTAGCGCGGAAAAAGCCGGTGCTGGAGAGACGACCGCCCGCGAGTGAGGCAGGCATGGACGCACCGACGGCCGCCGCAGTCCCACCGTGCCGGTTGAGGTCGGCGTCACGCTTGTGTCCGAGGCCCTGGACCTGCCCGTCCGCACGGGAAAGCCAGCAGTGGCCCCTTCCCTGCGGATGTCGGCAGACGGGGAGAGGGACCACTCGGCTATGGGAGTGAGCTGATGTTGGGGTTGGTTACACGGCGGCTCCGGTGGTGTTGCGGCGGCGGAGGTAGAGGGTGCCGCCGAGGGTGATCAGTCCAGCTGCGGCTGTTCCGACGGCCGGGTCGATCAGCGGGATGGCGGGTACTTCGGTGTAGTCGCAGGCCTTGTTGTTGTTCATGTTGGGGTCGGGTTCGTTGCCCATGATCTCGGCGCAGTTCTCGACCGTGGTGGTCTCCAGGGGCTTGGGGGCGAGGCCGCGGATGGTGATGATGCGGGTTTCCCCGACGTTCAGGGGTCCGCCGTTGCAGGTGAGCATCTGGGCATTGATGCTGCAGCCGGCGTCGGAGGTGCGGGCGTCGGTGATCCCCTCGGGGATGGGGTCGGTCAGGGTCCAGCCTGAGGAACGGTTGGGGCCGTTGTTGGTGACGATGACCTGGTACTCGATGGCTCCGCCCGGTTCGACGCGGAAGGGTGCGGTCTTGTCGATGGCCAGGTCGACGCTGGGCTTGGTGAAGCCGAAGTCGAGGCTGTGGTCGTTGGCGCCGGCCTCGCTGGGGGTGACCTCGATGGCCGGGAACGGGGCGCCGCCTGGTTCGCCGCTGGAGTCGATCTCGTCGTTGTCACCCGCGTTCGGGCGGGTGGGGCTCCAGCCGTCGAGGACGCCGCCGCCGGCGTAGTTGTCGGGGTTGTCCATCTTGACGGTGTAGGTGCTCCCCGGCTTCAACTCCTTCACCTGCCGGGAGTCGAAGTAGTAGTCGCCCCGCTCGTTGGTGACGGCCGTGCCGATCTTGTTGCCGTTGGCGTCGTACAGGTTGACCGTGGCACCCACGACCGGCATCTCGCCCGGATCCTGGATCCCGTTCTCGTCCGTGTCCTGCCAGACGCGGTTACCGATCTGCAACGGCGCCTGGTCGCACAGGACTTCCAGGTCACCGATACCACGTGCCTTACCGAACTCGCTGTTCAGGTAATTGCCGTCCGTCACGTCGTTCCGGGTACCCGTGGTGCGGTCGACCCACACCACGCCGCTGCCCGTCGCGCGGATGGGGTCCTGCGCGGTGAAGGGAATGGTCGTCTCCACCTTGGAGATGGCCACGCCACCCGTACTGACCTCCTGATGGATGCCTGCGAAGGCAAAGTCGCCGGGGTAGAACTCCTTGACGTCCGCGGTCTCTCCACCCGAGATGGCGGGGCTGGTGTTGTTGTTCTTGCAGCCACCGTTGCCGTCCATGACGAACATGTGGTTCCCGCCACGGCAGGCCCGGTTGATGTCACCACCGTTGAATACGTTCGTTGGCGGAGCGGCGTCGGTTGCGGGCAAGTTGCTACCGAAGCGGTCCGCGAGGCGGTCTGCGAAACCAACGACCATGTCGCCGTTGGTTTCGAACTCGATGTCGGTCAGCTCCGGCTCCGGGTTCTGGATCTGTCCGGTCGCGTTCTCGGCTGGATGGACACAGCTCTTGCCGTCCTGAGTCAGGGGCCGACTGTTGGTCCACGGATACCAGCCATGACCAGTGCAGAGGTAAGGACTGGTGGACCCGACTCCGCCGCGGGGGAAGTCCAGCGGCTGGTCCATGACTTTGCCGGTGAACTGGCCCGTGGTCGGGTCAAAGGTCTGCACAACCGCCCGCAAATCCGCCTTGCTCCTGGTGGACTCCGCCGAACAGACCCCGCCGACGTACACCTTGCCGTCCTGCTGGCCCAACCCGAAGGGGCGCCAATCACCGTTTGAGGCACAGCCCGGATCCGGGATGGCATACGACGCCTTCGGCGCGGCCGCCGTGGCCTGAGTGGCGTCGTAGCGGTAGAGCCTGCGGTCGCGCAGGTTGACGACATACAGGTCCTTGCCGTCCGGGCTGACATCCACGTCACCCAGCGACTGCTTGCCCACCGCCGGACCGAACGCCTCGTCCATGTCAACGCCCGGATTGTGCGCGGTGGTGCCGGGGTTGGGGACCTGGGTGAACAGCGTGGTTGCCTTGGTGGCCGGGTCGGTCCGGTAGATCGCACCCGGACCGCCGGGACCGTACTTGGAGCCCCGTTTGGCATAAGCGGAGTTCAAGAAGTTCCTGATCCGCATCGACAAGGAGGTACCCGCGCACCTGCAGGTCCACCTGATCGTGGACAACTACGGCACCCACAAGA
>NZ_JBVKCZ010000145.1:0-4594 GCF_055634335.1 Streptomyces sp. NPDC111802
ACCGACTCGCCGCCATCGAGCGCGAGACCGACGTTGCCTGAAAGCTGAGCACGTTTATCTGTACTTGGCTGAGCACTTCAGGGAGTACGCGGACACCGCGGCAGTCAGTGGCCGCCCTGCCTCGTCCCGGGCTTCGAGGAGCCTGCTCAGCAGGTCCCCGCCTTTGTCGCCTCCGTCTGCTGATACCCGTCGGGCGTGGATGAACCGATCGATCTCGGTATCGACGGTCGCGACGGCTTCGATTAGGCGCCGGCGAGCGGGGGTGCGCACCCAGGGTGGCAGGAAGAGCCCGATTCCTCGTAGTTCGGCGCCGACCTCTCGCTCGGCCACGTCCATCGCGTCTGCCAGTGCCTGGGCCTGGTCACCGATGTCGTTGCCGAAGAGGGTGCGGACCACGACCCGCTGGGAGAGTTGCTTCATCTCCCGCAGCACATCGATCCGGCTGCCTACTTGCCAGCGATCGGCAAGCGCCGTGGCGCAGTCGACCATCGTCGTGGCGTATCGGCGTACCTGGGAGGGGCGGACCGTGGGTGTGACCAAGGACCGCTTGCGGCGCCAGTCAGCACCCTGGCTGCGCATGACGCCGTTGCCGACCAGTCGCTTGAACGCCCAGCCGGCATCGAAAATCTCGAAGCGGTCTTCGTCGCTTCCCAGCAGTTCCGCAATGTGCTCAGGGTGTGCGAGGGACACGATCCGCATCGGGCCGAGCGACCAGGTCACGACGTCGCCGAAGTCGTCGCGCAGACATTCCAGGAACGCCAACGGGTCGCCGCCGAAGGACGGCAGGTTTCCCAGCAGCGGCAGTCCGCGCGGGCCGGCAACAGGACGGAACGGCACAGTGGGCACTCTCGTGCAACGAGCCGCTTCGTGAACGGTTCCGTCGACCAGGATCTGGCGGCCGAGGCCACCCGCACCTCCAACCGGATCCGCGGCTTGCTCACCCAGTTCCACCCGTCGCTGGAACGCGTCCTCCGACCGCGCCTGGACCACCAGGCCGTCACCTGGCTGCTGGAACGCTACGGATCCCCGGCCGCGCTGCGAAAGGCCGGACGCCGCAGGCTGGTCGAGGTGATCCGGGGCAGCACCACGAAGCCGCGCATGTCGTCGCTGCGTTTGACGATCGCCAGGACCAGGGCGAGCGTTGCCAGGCAGTGCTCGACGAGACTGCTGGTGTAGCCGCCGTCCGCCCAGACCAAGGCGAGGCGGTGGTGCGCGTCGGCGACTTGGTGCAGGAGGACCTGGGCGACGGCGCGGTCACCGGTGTCCGCGGCGGTGACCATCACCCCGAGCAGCAGGCCGAGGGCGTCGACCACGACGTGCCGCTTGCGCCCGTTGACCAGCTTGCCGCCGTCGAACCCGCGACTGTCCGCACCGACAACCGCGTCCGCCTTCACCGACTGCGAGTCGATCACACCGGCCGTCGGCTCCGCATCGCGGCCCGCCGCCTCGCGGACTTGCGCGCGCAGCCGGTCGTGGAACTCCTTGACCAGGCCATGGTCGCGCCAGCGGCGGAAGAACGCGTATACCCGGTCCCACGGCGGGAAGTCGGCCGGCATCGCCCGCTTGATGCCGTTGTCCACGAGGTAGCAGATCGCATCGAGTGCAGCCCGGTGGCAGTACGCCTCCGGCCGCCGCGACCGCGCATCCAGCCCGGCACCGGCAGCAACGGCCGGACGGCCGCCCACTCCGCGTCCGTCATGTCCGTCGGGTAGCGCGGCTGCCGCAACCCGTTGTCGGCAGCGTTTCCGAACCGGTGAGCCAGACAGTCACACTCCCAGGTGACCGGGCTGGACTGCCCGACCGCCAACACGGAACACTGCTGCATCAGGGCCTCCTGCTGCTCGGTGATTCGATACCAACGAGCTGTTCAGGAGGCCCTGTCCGTATGCGCCAAGCGCCTCACGACCACCCAATCGGGGCTCCCGTTCGACGCACACCCGTCAAGATCGGAAAGACGACGGCTTCTTATAACACCAACGAGTGACAGACCGTCCCCTACACCCCTCGCTGGTGTTTACACGGTGACGCACAGATAAACAGGTGACGGGCAGGACAGGGAGAGGTGCGGGCGTGGTCGGCAATATGGCGGAAGTCGTGCTGCGGGAGCCGGAGCCGTCGGTCGAGCGGCTCCTGGAGTGGCATCTTGCGGCTGCGCGTGACTGGCTGCCGCACCAGTTCGTGCCGTGGAGTGCGGCGCGGGACTTCGACGGGCCGCTGAAGGCTTTGGCCTGGGAGTCGACGCTGTCGCAACCCGTGCAGAACGCGCTGATCATCAATCTCCTCACCGAGGACAACCTGCCCAGTTACCACTTCGAAATCGCGACCCGCTTCGGGCGGGACGGTGCCTGGGGCACGTGGATCCACCGATGGACGGCAGAGGAGGGCCGACACGCGGACGTCATATGGGCCTACGACCATGCCAGCCGGGCGGTCGACCCGATGGCGGGCTGGGTGCGGCCGGGCGACAGGCGCAGGACCGACTCGGTCAGCACGTGGAGTGGCTTGAGACGCAAGCTTCCCGCGCGCGTGGCCTTCAGACGGATGAACGCGGGCAGCGCCGCAGGGCCTCTCGCAGCGAGGAAACAGGAGACCCAGGCATGAGGCAGGCGGCGGAAGGCGCGGCGGAGTCGGCCCTTCCCGAGGAGTTGGTGGCCCTGCTGACCGGCCATCTTAATGTAAAGGCGGATGCCGGTGAGCTCTCCGGCAGGACGACGTTCGAGAGTCTCGGCCTGGACTCGCTGTCGCTGATGGAGTTGGTGGTGGCGGCGGAGGAGGAGTACGGGATCGTTCTGCCCGAGAATGCCCTGGACCTGCGCCCGTCTTCGACCTTGGGCGAGGCGGCTCGGGCGTTCGAGCATGTGCGCTGAGATCGCCGTCACTGGGCTGGGGCTGGTGACTCCGGCCGGGCATACGGTGGAGGCGAACTGGGCGGCTTTGTGCCGGGGGCGCTCGCTGGCCGCGACGGATCCCGGCCTGGTGGGACTGCCGGTCGACTTCTCTTGCCGGGTGACGGACTTCGACGCCGAGACGGAGCTCGGCCGGGCGTCGGCGCGGCGCGTGGACCGCTTCATCCAGTTCGCCCTCGTCGCCGCCCGGCGGGCCGTCGCGGACGCGGGCCTCGATCGTCGTACCTGGGAAGCGGAGCGGGTCGGTGTCGTGCTGGGCGTGGGATCGAACAGTTTGAGTGCGTACGTCACTGAGTTCGGTCACCTCGGCGCCGGGCGGCCGGAGCGGGTCTCGCCACTCGCGCTCCCGCGCAGCGTTCCGAGCATGGCCGCGGGCGAGGTCGCCATCGACCTGGGCGTGCGCGGCCCCAACTTCACCACCGCCAGCGCCTGCGCGTCGGGCGCCACCGCGATCGGAGTGGCCCGGGACCTGCTGCGGTCCGGTACCTGCGACATCGTGCCGGCGTACCGAGAGATCAATCGTGACCGGCCGTCCGCCGAGCGCCTCGTCGGCGACGTGGCGTTCATACCGGCTGTGCACCCAGTCCGAGAGTGAACCGCAGCCCGAACACCCCACTGCGACATCGTCCCGGGTCCGCGCCGCGATCCGGAGCAGATCCCCGCCAGCCTGCACTTCCTGGACCTGCACCGCGGCCAACTGCGGCAACAGGACCTCCAACTCGAGGACATACACCCTCCAGTGTGCCCCCAGAGCCCCGGGAACCGCGACGGATTCGATCACCCGCTACGAAAATCAAGGCAGAGCCTAATTCATGACACGCCCCGTCCACTAAGTTGACAACACTCTGACAACGCCGTTCTCAGGGGTTGCAGTTGGTTGAGTTTTCGACGTTTGTGGCTGTGTCAGTGCCAGGTCCGCAGTCGGCGGTGTCGTTGCTGCCGTCCTCGCCGTCGATGGTGTCGCTCATACCGGTGCCCCCCGGAACGAGGACTCCGCTGCTGTTGACGAAGTCGCCGTAGACGGTGTCGTTGCCGACACCAGCAGTGATGGCGTTGCGCCAGCCGTCCACTACGGTGTACGCGGTGACCGTTACGGTCTCCCAGTTGCCGACGATGAAGTCCGCGCCTTCGCCGCCGTCAACGGTGGTATTGCCACTGCCGAGCGTGATACCGCCTGCGCCTACCGTGAGCTCCTTGCCGTTGCCGTAGATCGTGTCAGCGCCATCCCCGCCCAGCACGGTGTCACTCCCGAACGAGACGGCCGCGCCGACGGTGGTGAAGGTTGACTGCCGGCTGTTTCCGTAGAGGGTGTCCGAGCCGCTGCCGCCGTCGATGTAGTCACCGCCACCAGCGACTCCGCCGCCCCCCGGGTTGGCAAATTGCTCGTAGTCGCCGAACAGTACGTCGCTACCGCCCTCACCGAACACACGATCGTTTCCGCCCACCCCACCCACTACCGGCTGGGATATCGCTTCACCGCGGATCGTGTCGTCGCCGTCCCCACCGCAGATGACATCATCACCACCCAGACCGGAGATGGTGTCATCCCCGCCCAATCCCACGATCACATCTGGCCCGTCGGTACCGGTCAAGGTGTCGTTGCCACTGGTACCGACGATCGTGGCAGCCAGCCCGTCACAGGTCTCCGCTTGAGCATGAGCCACCGGGACCGGTGCGACCGCGATTGC
>NZ_JBVKCZ010000146.1:0-4404 GCF_055634335.1 Streptomyces sp. NPDC111802
ACATCTGGAAAACCATCACCGGTATGGCAACGACCGGCTGACCGGAACGTCCCCTCGGGCCAGCCACCCCCTCGGGTACACCCCAACTCGCCAGTCACACCAGCAACTTGACGACGCCAAAGCCGCAGCTTGACATCCATAGGGGCATCAATGCCCGCATTTGCGTCAGTCAGGCGTGACGGCCTGGACGCCCAGGCCTGCATAGAGGCTGGGATCCAGGGGCACCAGAATGCGCCCCTCCGGATGACTGGTGGAGGGCCGGGCCGCCACAGCCGCATGGGCAACCGCCCAGGACGCGCCCTTGCGCAGGAGCTGGGCAACAGCGGGGGCCTGCGCCGTCTGAAGCTGCTCCACTCCAGGAACGTCGGCTCACCATCCCTCCACGTATCAGCCTCACGGTCGAATGTCCGAGGGGTGGAGGCAATCGTGAACCCGGGCCACCGGGACGCCGTTGGGGGTGAACCGCAACTCGGGATCCTCTACCAGATTCCCGATCACCGTCAGCGGAATGTCATTGCGCATACCCCGACCCTTCCACACCCCACTGACAGACAGGGACGGCGGCCATCGCCGCCGATACCGAAGGCGCATGGGGGGCGGGATGCCGGTGACCCGTTGTCCCCTACGATCGGTGGGGTGAAGAGCACGACTGCCCTGAAGAACTGGCTTGCCGGGCGCACCCCCGCGCAGCTGACCGCGCTGTTGGAGTCGAGGTCGCTGCCGCAGGCTGCCGGATACGGGCAGGGCATGCGCACCCTGGACCAGCTCGCGGACCACTTGCTGTCCGATGCGTCCGTCAGCCGAGCTCTCGATTCGCTGCATGCTGGTGATCTGCGGCTGCTGGCCGCCATCGCCCAGCTCGCCGATGCCGAGCACGGGCCCGTCCCGCGGCAGAGCGTGCCCGCCCAGTCCTGGATGCCCAGGCAGGATCCCGTCCTTGATCCGGCAGGCCGTGCCGTCGAACGCGCCGTGGTCCTGGACAAGCTCGCACCCGACAACGCCGCGCGGGCCGCTGTCGCGGAAGCACTGGAGCGCCTGGCTGAGCAGGCGCTGGTTCTGCCCCCTCACTCGGGCAAGATCATCATTCCGGCGCTGCTGCACCGCGGCTCGGCAGCCCTTCAGCGTTACGGCCGCCCCGTCGATGTGCTCCTCACCGACGCTTTCAACGCCCCTGAGGTGCATGCGATCGCCGACCGGCTGGGCCTGGGCAAGGGCAGCACGCGTGACGTCTCCCAGCACAAGATCATCGCTTTCCTCCAGGACGCAGACAACGTGCGGGCTCTGGCCGCCCAGGCCCCGCCCCCGGCCCGTGACCTGCTCGACAAACTGGTGCCCGGGCCGCCACTGCTGAGCACCCACTGTTTCGTGACGCGCTACGGCTACTACTCCGGCCCGAACAGCAAGTTCACGATGCGCCCCGGTGGTTCCGGCGATCCGGGAACCGACTGGCTGGCCGAGCGCGGCATGGTACTGCCCGCGGGCCACGACCTCGCCGAACTCCCCTACGAGGTCGCCCACGCCCTGCGCGACGAAGCCGCCCCCGCTGTGGACCTCGCGCCGCCGGTCCTCACCCGCACCGTGCCGATACCCGCCGGCGCCGACGGCCAGGCCCAGGCAGCAGCCGCCTCCGCCGCGTGGCACGCCGAACTCGTCCTGCGCACGGTCGCCTTGCAGCCGCCCGGAATCCGCAAAGCGGGCGGCATCGCTGTCCGCGACACCAAACGCATCGCCAAGGACGCCTCCATCAGCGAGGAACAGGCCCGCCTCTGGCTCGACCTCGCCGCCAACGCCGACCTCCTCCGCCCCCACCACGAACCGGCGAACCTGCCCGCACCACGTGGCCGACGACGCAGCCGCACACCAGCGCCCCAGCCACCAGCACGCCTCCTGCCCACCCCCCACTACGACACCTGGATCACCCAAACCCCCGCCCGCCGCCTTCTGCCTCTGCTGGCCACCTGGGCCGTGGTACCCGAGATCTTCACCTACTGGCCCGCCGACGACGACCAGAGCCCCGTCGCACTGGTCCAACCCACCGACTCCCTGGCCACCGTGCTACGCCGGGGCATCCTCGACGCTCTCGCCACCCTTCCCACCGGGCATGCCATGGCCCCCAGCGCACTCGATGAACTCCTCACCTGCGCCGCCTGGTTTAGCCCCGCACTCACCGAACTCCTCGATACCGAAGACCTCCGTGCGCGCGCGAAGGCCACCCTCGCCGAGGCCGAACTCCTCGGCGTCACCGCCCACGGCACCCTCACCACCGCCGGCCGCGCCCTGCATGCCCTGCTGGGCGCCGGGGCCGAGCGTTACTTCCCGGCCGTTCCCGGCGCAGGCCCCGACCTGACCGGCCACCCCTCACTCGCCGACGCCATCACCCACTTGGAGGCAGCACTCGATGCGATGCTGCCCGCCCCGCGCACCACCGCCCGTTTCCAGGCCGACCTGACCGCCACCGTCACCGGCGCCGCCGCCCCCCACCTCAGCGACCTGCTCACCACCGTCGCCGACCGTGAATCCGAAGGACACGCCATCGTCTGGCGGATCACCCCCGCCTCACTGCGCCGCGCCTTCGACACCGCCCTGGACGCCGACACCGTCCTCGAGCGCCTGACCGCTGTCAGCGAAGGTGGCGCCGAACTGCCCCAGCCACTGGCCTACACCGTCAAGGACGTCGCCCGCACCCATGGCCGCCTGCGCGTGGTCCGCTCGGCCTGCTGTATCCGAAGCGACGACGAACACCTGATCACGGAGGTCGCCGCTACCCGCTCCCTCACCAAACTCGGCCTGCGTAAGATCGCCCCCACCGTACTGATCAGCACTGCACCCCCCAAGGACACACTCGCCGCACTGCGCACTGCCGGATACACCCCGGTGCTGGAAGCCGAAACAGGCACCACCGTCCTGGAACGAACCCCCACCGAACGCGCCGAGTCCCAGATGTCCCCCCTCGCCCAGGCCCACCCCCACTACGGCCCAGGACCAGCAACCGCCTTTGCTCTCGCCGCAGCACTCCTGCGCACCTCCACCGCGACAGCCAAGCCGACCGCCAGAAAGAACAAGATTTCCTGAAGCCCGCCCGGCCCCTTCCGCCCGTAAAGGTTGGGGCAGCCGCGATACCGCCGGAAGGACAGTAAGGCGATCTTGGACTGCCGGATCACCGCGTATGTGGCTGCCAACGGGTTTCACGGTGTCGCGGAGGGGCTACGCAGGGTTGGGCATGTGATGGCCAGGCGGCCTGGCGGATCGCGCTGAGCACGGTGGCGATGCACAGGGCGTCCCCCGACGCCTTCTGCCTCGTCACTCCGGGCGCGACTGGACTCGCCCAGCGGCGCGACAACGTCCGGCCGATGCTGCCGCCGGGCCTTTCCAGGTCTGCCTCCGCGTCCGCACCGTCCCATGGTCCGAAGGGGCTGGTGTCTTCGGGGCTTGCGGCGCCGAGCAGGACGCCGCCCTTGGTGCGGTGTGGCGGCAGGGGGGTCACGACGCCCTCCCTGTGCGCGTCGCGCCATCACGCGAGCGGAAGACCACCCCGCCATCAGCCAGGAGCCGGTGCACGCCGCCGTAGGAGCGGGCGGTCTCCTCGGGCCAGCGCCCGGATCGGGGCACCCGCCTCGTACTTCGCTTTCAGCTCGGCGGCGACGCGGTCGCGCTCGGGGCCCGGCATCAGCTTGCGGGCCGGAGACTTGCGGGACATCAGCGGTTCCTCCCCGGGTAGTAAACGACGAACGCCCCCATGATCACCTATGTGGGCGGCTGAGGGGTGTAAGGAGCCCAGAGGCCGCCTGCTTGTCTCGGCTCAACACCCTTGCGTTGCTGGCCGATACCGTGGGTGCCGATCACCTGGCGGTCGAGGAGAAGGGCGCGCCGGTGACCATCACGGACCCGGCCCAGTGGCAGGACCTGTTCACCCAAGACGTCGACGAGCAGCCGGTGCAGTTCGTGCGGCCCGCGGACACCGACCGACCGGTGTTGGGCGGCGTACGAGGACGGAACGTACCTGGGGACGGTGAGCGCGGAGAGGGACGGCAGTCGGCCACTGTGGCACGTGCAGAGCGCCGGCGAGGACCACCATTGCTTGGACGACGCGGTCCGCGCCCTGCGCCGGCCAGCGTCCTGGCCCCGCGAGCGCGAGGAGGCTTCCCGCTGGGCTCTCCGCCTGCTCTCCGATAAGACGCTGACCGCTCTCGACGTGGAGACGACGGGACTGCAGAACGCGTTCGCGGTGCAGATCGCCGTCGTCGGACGTGATGGCTCAGTGCTCCTCGATGAGTACGTGCAGCGGCGTCGTCAAGTTGCTGGTGTGACTGGTGTCGGCGTACACGTGAACGTACACAGCCGCGTACGGATGAACGTGCTCAGTTCTTGATGCGGTGAGGTCGGCGCCTCGGCAGTCTGCTCCTG
>NZ_JBVKCZ010000147.1:0-4348 GCF_055634335.1 Streptomyces sp. NPDC111802
GGTTTCGACTGCTCCGGACTCACGCTCTACGCCTACGCAAAAGCGGGCATCGCCCTGCCTCGCACGGCAGCGCAGCAATATGCCGCATCGGAACCAGTAAAGCCCGGCCGGATGCGACGCGGAGACCTCGTCTTTTACGGAGAGAGCGCGGCCAGCATTCATCACGTCGGCATTTACATCGGCGGCGGTTACATGATCGACGCCCCCCGACCCGGCACCCAGGTCCGTTATTCGCCCCTGGACACCATGCACGACCTGCTCGCCGTCGCCCGCCCCACCGCACACAACAACAAGGAGATCTGACATGCCCAAGTTCCTCGCCAAGCCCGTCGACATGAGCACCGGCTTCAAGGACTTCTTCGACACCATCGGCCTCACCGGCGGCGGCCTGGTCACCAAGGGCATCGCCGCCGTCATCGCCATCATCGCGCTGCGCATGCTGCTCCAGCTGTCCAACGACCCCAAGGGCGCCCTCCGCAAGGGCTCGATGGCGGTCGGCACCCTGTTCGTCGCCGTGGTGCTGGCGCTGTACGGCGACACCCTGTTCAGCACCGTGACCGAGGCCAAGGGCTGATCCCATGCCAGACACCGACGACCCGTGCGACCTCCTCAAAGGCACGCCCGGCTACGAGTACTGCGTCAGGGACAACGACGGTGGGGGCCGGGGCGGGCCACCCGGGGTCGGCGGAGGCCAGGGCCTCACAGACGGGGCCGCCAGCAACGTACGTGAACTGGCAGAAGGTCTGATCAAGAAGCTGCAAGGCCTGGTGGCGCCGGACAGTACGTGGGCGCCGGAGAATCCCGACAGTTGGATCTACCAGCAGTTTCTATGGCTGGGCCAGCACCTGGCTGTCGCGATCTTCGTGTGCGTGGTCGTCGTGTGCGCCCTGACCGCGTGGCGGGGCGCACCACGCCTCAAGCAACTGGGTGCGTCGACCGGATGGACACTCGCTGCCGTCGCCGGAATGGCATCGGTCCCAGGCGTCGTGATGCTACTGAACAAGGCGCTGAGCGCAGCGTTCACGACGATGTTCAGCAGCAACGAGTCCACGCTGTTCAGCGTGATCGCCAAGGACATGGATGACGCAGCAGACGCAGACAACCCGCTGTCGGTGCTGCTGATCCTTGCCGCGCTCGTAGTCGCCCTCGCTTTCGCAGCGTTGGTCTTTATGACGCGCAATCTCGGCATCCTGATGTTCGTTTGCATGGCTCCCTTGGTGCTGGCCTCGTTGGCTCGCGGGGGCGACACGTCGGCGGTCAAGGCGTGGGCGCAGCGGCTGTTGGGGCTGATGTTCGCCCCCTTCGCTCTGCTGCTGGTCAGCCCTTTCGTGCAGCTGGCAGAGGGCGCGCTCGTAATGGACGCCTTCCTGCTGGTCGTCGCGGACGTCCTCATGCTCAGGATGGTCTTCCATGGGGTTCCGTACTTCGGTCCCCGAGTGGCAGGCGCCGCCCGGGCGTTGGTGGAGCGCAGGACTGACAACCCGCTCGCGCGGGCGGTCGTGCGTGCCGGTGCGCCGGACTACTACGAGCAGGAGACGACACCGCGCGGGCCGCGCACGGTGGACACCCCCCGCCGTGCCATGTCACAGGACGGTGGCGTTCTCTTCGCCGCCTACGGCATCAAGCACCGGGAACAGAAGGGGCGGTTGACAACCGCATCGGCCAGCGAGAAGGCCGGGCGGGATGCGGCTCGTACCGCGCAGATCAGCCAGGCCCGCCGACAGGCGCGCGCTGCTCAGCCTGCGCCTGGAGGGACTTCGGCTCCGCGATCGGGTGCCAACCGGCCGGCCCCCACCCCGGCGCCGTCTCCGGCACCGACCCCACAACCGGCACCCACTACGCCGGGCCATCCGTAATCCCCCATCTGGCCCTGGCGTTCGCTCCTTCCGCTTGCAGTGGTGATGGGTGAACGCCGGGGCCAGGCCCACCTCCGAGGAGGACCTGTCGTGTATTCCCTGACTACTGGCTACCGCGTTCCCGCCCTGCAGCGCGGACTGAGCCCTGTCGAGACTCTGCTGACGAAAGCGAACGCCGGGGTCGGGGGCGCCGTCCTGATGTCGGCGATGCTTACCCCGCCACCGATCTGGACGTTTGGTGCAGTCGGTGCCACCGCCGCGCTGCTCAACCTCGCGCCGGGGCCGCGTTCCCTCGCACGGTGGGCGACTGTCGGCTACCGGCGACTGCGCGAACTCACCGCCCCGGCCTCCATGACCACCGACGCGGGCGTGACCACCACATGGACGCTGTACCCGGAGCACGGCACCATGCAGGACCTCCAGCTGCGCGCCGCATGGCATGAGGCTTTCTCCCGCGCCCTCACCTTCGCCGGCGACCAAGCCCGCAACGCAGGCATCCAGCTGCACGTCACCCACCACACCACCGTGGACGACTACACCGCCCACACACAGACGATCTCCGTCCACGTCCCCAAAGGCCTGGTCGGACAGCCCGCCCGTATTGTCGACACCCTGGCCAGTGAGCTCGCCGGTCTCGGCGTCCTGACCTTGGTGGAGCCCGAGCCAGTCCCTGCCGTCACCACGCGGGGCCCGGGATGGGTCGGCCTGGAAGATGGCCGTCACGCGGCGACCGCACGGATCACCGCCTGGCCTGAGGAGACCGGCGGCGACCTCATGCCGAAGCTCCTGCTGGGCCAGGGCGCCGACGAACGGTCGCTGGCCGTCCTGTACCGGCCGCTTCCAGCTGGCCAGTCCCGCCGGTCAGCGAAGTGGCAGCGCGCCGCCAGCGAGGCCTTCACCACGGACAAGGTCAAGCAGGACACGCACGACCTCGCCAGCACCGCGACACACGGCGCGCTCGTTCAGGGCGCCACGCTCGTGGACATCGACGCCTACCTGACGGTGTGGGGCGACAGCCCCGAGGCCGTCACCGACGCACGCTGGCAGGCCGTCCTCATGGCCGACCGGCACCGCATCCGTCTCGACTGGCTTGCCGGCCAGCAGCACCGCGCTCACGTGATGACCACTCCGCACGGAGCCTCCACCAGGAAAGGGGCGATCCTGTGATTCGCCTGCCCTCCAACCACGCCGCGATCACGGCACCGATCGTCGCTTCCAGCACCCGCTTCCCCGGCATCCCGATTGGGCGTTCGCTGCTGGACGGCCGTCCGTTCGCCCTCTCCCCTGTCCTGGCCGACGACGCCATCCTGCCGTCGACCAACTCCATCGCCCTGGGCGGTCTCGGCTCCGGCAAAAGCACCACCGCGAAGGTCCGCGGCAACCGTGAGATTCATGCAAACGGCCACCAGTACGTGGTCATTGACTCCTTTGGCGAGGACAACGCCGGCGAGTGGGCCCCCCTCACCCGCTCCGTCGGAGGCCGAGTTGTCGAGGCCGGCTCCTTCACCCTCAATCCGGTCAGCGACCTGTTCCCGCGTGAGGTCCGCGAGCAGCTCGTGCGATCGCTGATCGCCGCCGTGGAACCCGGCGCTCTCACCCCCCAGGCCACCCACGCCCTCCAGCACGCCCTCAACCACCCGAAGGCAACATCACTCAACGGCCTGGCGGACGCTCTGGTCCAGCCAGAAGACGGACGTTGGCCCGCCGCCAAGCTGACCGAGTGGGGTGAGAACGCCGCCATTGCGCTGTCCCGGTACACCGAAGGCAGCCTTCGCGGCCTGTTCGACGGCGACAGTGCCGGCCTCCCCGAAACCGACCTGCCCATGCTGACCTTCGACTTCTCCCAACTCGACCGCAATTCCCCGGCAATCCCGTCTCTGATGGCCGCCGTGGCGTGCTGGGTAGAACACGTGTGGCTGCCGCAGTCGACCGCCCGGCACCGGCACCTCGTCCTGGAAGAGGCCTGGCAAATCCTGCTGGCGCCAGCCACCAGTGAACTCATCCAGCGACTGCTGAAGAACTCCCGCAAGGCCAACCTGTCGCTGGACGTCGTGATGCACACGCTGTCCGACCTCGGCGACGGCAAGGCCCAGGACCTCGCGCGGCTGTGCGAGGTCGCCCACGTCGGACGCCTCGGACCGGAAGAGGCCGCCATCGTCGGCGCCCTGCTCAACCTGCCCGCTTGGGCAGTCGACAGGATCCCGACCCTGGACCCGGGCCAGGCCGTGTGGAAGGTCGGCCCTGACTACGTCGACATCGTCCAGACAGTGATCAGCGAGGACGAAGCCCAACTGACGGATACCTCGTCTCGCCGCCGCATGGCACAGCAGGCCCTGGCCGTCGAGCAGGACACCGCTGCGCCCGCGACTGACTCCGACATCTACAAAGGCCAGGACCGACCTGCGTTCCACAGTTGAGCGGGGTTCTTGGGGGTGCGGTGAGGTATCGATGCAGGTCAGGCGGGTGTGCCTAGCGCGAAAGGCCGAAAACGC
>NZ_JBVKCZ010000148.1:0-4292 GCF_055634335.1 Streptomyces sp. NPDC111802
ACAGGAGCAGACTGCCGAGGCGCCGACCTCACCGCATCAAGAACTGAGCACGTTCATCCGTACGCGGCTGTGTACGTTCACGTGTACGCCGACACGCGGAGGTGCGGGACGAAGCAGTGACACTCTGGACCGCCGGACACGCGGCCACGGCAACCGCGCTGACCTGGGTTTGGTACCTCCTGTCGACATCGCCCGACGCCAGGGTTCAGCTTGCCGCGGAGCTCAACCTTGTACTCGACGGGCGTCCCCCGACCTATGACGACTACGAGAAGCTTCGCTGGACTCAGCAGATCGTCAGGGAAGCCCTGCGGCTCTACTCGCCGGCATGGATGATCCCGCCGAGGGTGGCACGGGACGGGGCCGCCCTGGGAGGAGTCCCTATCCCGGCCGGGACGACGCTCTGGTGCAGCCCATGGGTGACCCACAGGGATGCCCGCTGGTTCCCCGACCCCATAGCCTTCCGCCCTGAACGCTGGGACGCGCACGCTCAACAGAGCGTGCCTCCGCAAGCCTGGTTTCCGTTCGGAGGCGGCCGGCGCGGCTGCCTCGGTGCACGGTTCGCCCTGGTGGAGGCAACACTTGTAGTCGCGACACTGGCCCAGCGCTTCCACGTGGACATCGCCCCACACAAGCCGGCTCTCACGGTCGGCCTACAACTCCATCCCTCCACACCACTGCACGCCACACTGCGAGCCCGCTCCCACCGGCCGGACCGTCTCGCTGACCCTGCTCCTGCCGAAGGGGCAAGTTAGGGTCTGTCCGAGGAGTCGCGGGACGGGTCTAGCGAAGTCGGCATCCTGCCGTCCCCGCCCAGATGCGCCACCAGGAACTGCCGGGCTGGCGGCCACGTGACCTCGCGAGCCCGGTTCCTAGCGTCCGGCCCCCTTGCCCCCGCTCCTCATCGTCTTTGTCTTGAGCAGTGAGAGTGCCTGGTTAAGGTCAAGCGAGTTCAAGTCGCCCAGGACGGGGTTCGTGAACGAGTTCAGGGGGAGCTTGATGGCCGCATGAGCGGTGGGTGCGGTGGCACCAGCGGCCAGAAGCACCAAGCTGACGGTCGTGACGTAACGCAGGTGAGCACGCATACAGCAGTCCCTTCATGTCTGGGAGCACGTGGAGCCGCTCCACGAGTGACAACGCGCCAGCCGGTGGGAGGTTCTGCCACTAGCTGCTGGAGTGGGGCGGCTCGCCTACACATTCACGCTAGGCAGCTGCCCATTCGAGTCCGAGGTCGGCCAGCTGCGCGAGTTTGTCGGTGGGGAGCTTCGCGCGGCGCCCTTTCTGGTTCATGATCCAGACTCCGAGCTTGACGGAGTGCTCCTGGCCGTCGACCTCGACCGCCTCTACATGGGTTCTGGGGAGGGTCACCGAGCCCGTACGGGTCTTGTACTGCGCCAGGGCCGCAACGCCCTTCTCGAAGGCCCCCATGGGCGCCGTGGACGGCTTCGTGGGCGTCTCCGGCTCCGGGGCGATCGGCGTGATGCCGATCGCCTCGAGGCGTTCGCGTTGCCCGTCTGTCAGGGCCTGCCAGACCTCCGGTTTCCGCTGCCGGGCCAGCCATTTCCCGATGTCCATGCCGTGGACCGTGAACCCGGGCAGCACCTCGGTCTCACCGGCCTGTCCGTCTTCGTCGGCCACGAGTTCGCGTAGTGCGGCGTAGTGGCGTTGCCAGTCGGCCGGCCACACCGGGTTGATGATCTGCGGGTTTTTGTCGGTGGTGGTTCGGCATTGTGATGTCAGTGGGTGAGTATCGAACTCTCTGCTGTTCAGTGGGTTTTCGTGGGTTGTCTTGGCTGCTGTCAGGGATGCCGATGTGGTGCTGACGTTTTTGCTGATGATGCGGGTCATTTGGTTGCTGGTCGGTATGGCGTGAGAAGTGTTGTCGCTGGTCAGAGCTGTGATGGCAGGGGCTGGGTGCTGACAGTTGGGACAGGGTCCGCTGGTGTCGCCTTCTACCGGTGGCCGAGTGTGTAGCGGATTCCTGCTGTGGTGAGGCGGAGTTGTTCGCCGTCCTGGACGGTGATGAGGGGGAAGAGCGGGCCGCCCGGGGCACGGTTTTTGAGCTGTCCGTGGATGCCGGCGGCGTGTATGAGGCAGCGCGCCCAGGTGGGGAGTGGGTAGAGCCGGCATCTGCGGTGGGTTGTGCTGTCGTGGATTTTGACGGCGGTCGCTGTTTCGTTGATGTCGATTCCGCGGATCAGCGCGAGCCGGTTGATGTCTGCCCCGGTGACCGCGTGGATGGTCAGGGCTGTCGCGTGCAGGGGGTGCGCCACGGTGTTCAGCCGGGTGGCGAGGACGTCTGCCGGTGTGCGGCTCTGCCCTCGCGCGGGCGGTGTGCCGCTCTTCGTGGAGGTGAGTTCGGGTGCGCCCGGGCATCCGGCGCGTTTAGGACGGTCTGTCACCACGCCGTCCGGCCATGCCGGGGAGTTGATCCACTGCGCGTCGTCCGGGCTGGAGGCTGGTTCGGTGGGCCATTGTTGTCCGGTGCTTCGCGTGCTGTCTGGGGAGCGTTCCGTGCGGGCCAGGGCCACACGGGCTTGGGGGAGGGTGTCGATGAGGCGGTGCGGGGTCTGTTCGAGGAGCGTGTTCAGGGCGGGGCTGGCGGGCCGGTGCCAGAGGAGGGTGAGGTGGATGCCGCAGCGTTCGTGCAGTGCGAGCAGTTGTCCGAAGCGGGCGTGTGTGAGGCGGTCGGTGCGGCAGATGATGAGATGCTGGATGTGGTGGGTGAGGATCCAGGTGGCGACAGCGTCCCAGGCGGGGCGTTGGGAGTCGGCCCAGGTTCCGTAGGTTTCTCCGTCGTGGGGGAGCCGTTTGCCCAGGGCGTAGAGCACGTCGTGGGCGAGGGCGGCGGGTGCTCCGTTGGCAGGGCTGGGGTCTACGGTCAGACGGCCTATAGCCGGGTCGTGTGCGGCATGAGCGGCGGCCGTCCATGCGGGGTGGTCGGCTTTGTCGATGAGGACGGTGACGGCCGGGAGGCCGTCGGCTGTCATCACATGCCGCCGATTTTGCTGTAGACCCAGCGGACGAGGTCTTCGTCGACCTGCTTGAGGTGCAGTTTCTTCATGCCGGACAGGATGTGGGTGGTGATGTTGGCCCAGTTGCGGAAGCTGCCGTGGGCGGCCTGTTTGTCGATCGCGTCGATCAACGTGGTGTCCACGTCCGCCCAGATGGGGTGGAAGGCGGGGATCGTCTCGCGTACTTCGTCTTTGGACATGCGGGTGAACTCCTGCCAGATGAAGATCCTGGAGGCGAGCATGGGTTCGCGGCGCATGTTTCTATCGGCCCGTTTCGGAGCCACCGTATCGGCGAGAACGGGAGCCACTGGCTGAGGCCAAAGAAGCCAGCTACAGGGGCAAGTGGGCAGGTCAGGTCGCCCTTAACCCTCGCGATGAGTGAGGCTGAGGTGGCTCCCGTTTCGGCCGATGAAGTGGCTCTCAAACACCCCGATAGAAACACGGCGCAGGACTTTGTAGCAGCCGTCGCCGCCGGCGAAGATCACGGCGATGTTGGTGCGTTTGTCGTCCCACAGGTGGCGCCAGAACTCGAACCCGGTCTTCTTCATCCACTGCGCCTCGTCGCAGACCAGGACCCGGAACTCCTCGGCGAGTGCCTCCTTGAGGAGGGTGTCGAACTCGATCGGGCGGGCCGGTGGCTCACCCGGCAGCCCCAGTGCCTGGAACAGGCCGTGGCGGATGTCGCGCGGGGTCGGTCCGGCCCGTAATTCCAGGCGGTGGGTGATGTCCGGGGCGAGGTGGCGCAGCGCGGAGTTCACTGACATCGTCTTGCCGGATCCGGCCGGCCCGTAAACGCACATCATGGCCTTGGCCTCGATGACGGCCTCGATGTTGTCCCGGGTGGTCAGCAGTGTGTCGGTACCGACCAACTGGGCCTGCTCCAGGCCCAGGAAGTGGTCTTCGCTCTCGTCGGGCAGCAGTCCGTAGTCCAGGTCAGCGATCATCAGCTTGGTCCTCATCAGCAGTAGGTGTGCGTGCCGTCCTGGGGCGGGCCCAGGTATCGGGCGCGGGGCCGTGCGGAACGAGATCGGGACGGGCCAGCGCGCGGCGGTCCGTCTGCGCCGCCGCGCCCAGTTCTTCCTCTGCCTGCGCAAAGGTCGGGGAGGTGAGAGGGCGGGGCGGGGCGGCGGTGGTGGAAGCTTCGAAGCGCCGGCGGCGCAGCTTCTCCGCAGCCTTCAGATCGGCCTTGAGTCGGCGGGCGGCCGCGGTCCGTTCCGCCTGAACGGCCCGGCTCGCCGCGGCGGCCAGGAACGCCGAGCCGAGGTGGCGGCCGGTGGCGGC
>NZ_JBVKCZ010000149.1:0-4267 GCF_055634335.1 Streptomyces sp. NPDC111802
ACGCCAACACCAAGCCCGCATCAGCCACTACAGGCGACGCGGACACAGCCCATAAACCTGCCCAGCAATCAGCACAAGCACCGTTGCAGTACTAGACGAGTAGTTCCGATTGTGGGGTTCACGGACGCAGGGAGGGTGTCCAACATCGGGTTGTGACGACCGAGTTAGACACCCTCTTGACCGCACTGTACGTGCACATCGACGACGACTTGAAGGCCTCGCGTTGGCGTGGCCGACCGCCCCGGCTGACCGACGCGGAACTGGTCACCCTGGCCGTGGCCCAGGCCGTGCCGGGCTTCCACTGCGAGGCCCGCTGGCTGCGCTTCGCCCATGCCCCCTGCACGGCCTGTTCCCCTATCTGCCCAGCGGCCCGCCTACAACACGCGACTGCGGGCGGCGCTGGGCCTGGTCAAACGAGTGATCCGGTCCTTGGCCGCGGATACCGACCTGTGGCTGGATCCGGTGTGGATCGTGGACTCCACGCCCCTCGAGTGCGCCCGCTCGCGTGAGACCGTCAAAGGCTCCGACCTTGCCGGATGGGCCAACTACGGCTACTGCCGCTCTCACTCACGCTTCTACTGGGGTCTGAAGCTGCATCTGGCGTGCACCCCGGCCGGCCTGCCGGTCACCTGTGCCCTGGCCGACCCCAAGACCGACGAACGGCAAGTGCTGGCCGCCCTGATCGACAATGAACCGCGCCTGGGCGCTACCCGGGCCGGCCTGCTGATCCTTGCAGACAAGGGCTACATCGCCGCCGAACTCGACCGCTTCCTCGCCGCCCGCGGCATCACCTTGCTGCGGCCCTCCTACCGCAACCGCGGCACCCCACGACGGGAGAAGCCCTGCTCGAGACGGTCCGCCAGCTGATCGAGTCGGTCAACGACACCCTCAAGGGCCAGCTTGACCTGGAACAACACGGCGGCCGCATCATCGAAGGCGTCGGTGTCCGCGTGGCCCAGCGGATCCTGGCCATGACCTGCGCGATCTGGCACAACGGCACCATCGGCGCCCCCATCACCCGATCACTGATCGCCTACGACCACTGAGCCACATCGGAACTACTCGTCTAGTCCTCGCGGGGGAGTGGGGATCCGACCTCTCCCACCACCCACGGCGAGGTTAAAACTCAAGCTAGTAGTCCCTCCCCCGACGGCCCATGCAAACAGCGCGAGCTGAACTGACAAGGCGGTTTTCTACAGACGCCCGCCCGCCTCCGAGTCGGGCACAAGCTGGTTGTCGCCGGGTTCACGCTGCCCGCCCTACTGTCCCTTCCGACTTTCGGAGGGCCGCAAGCTTTCAACGCGTTCACGGATTTGAGAGTGGGGTTCTCTTTCCCGCGGGCTTCGCATCCGGTTGCCTCAGGTAGCGCGCGGACTGTGGGCCGTGCGTTCGGGAAGGGGTACGCAGATGGTGACGGCCTTTTCGGATGTGCACGTGACGTTGGTCGAGTGGGTGGCCGATCCGAGTGTGCTGCGTTCGCTTCCGGTGGATCAACTGCCGCTTCTAGCTGGGGAGATTCGCCGGTTCCTGGTGGAAAAGGTGTGTGCGAGCGGGGGGCATTTGGGACCGAATCTAGGGGTGGTGGAGCTCACCCTCGCTCTGCACCGGGTTTTCGACTCCCCGCGTGATGCGCTCGTTTTCGATACCGGTCATCAGGCGTATGTGCACAAGCTGTTGACGGGCCGCCAGAAGGCCTTCAGCACGCTACGGCAGCTGGAGGGCCTGTCAGGTTATCCGTCCAGGTCTGAGTCGGTGCATGACCTGGTGGAGAACTCCCACGCCTCGACCGCTTTGTCATACGCCGATGGCCTGGTCAAAGCCCGTCAGCTCATGGGTGAGCAGGACCGAGCCGTGGTCGCGGTTGTGGGGGATGGCGCCTTGACGGGCGGCATGGCGTTTGAGGCGCTCAACAACCTGGGAGTGGCGAACGACCGTCCGGTCATTGTGATCCTAAATGACAACGGCCGCTCCTATGCCCCCACCGTCGGCGCCCTGGCCGAGCACCTGAGCGTACTCAAGTACGGAGGTGGGGCAGAGGCGTGCCGGAATCTGTTCACCGACTTCGGGTTCACCTACTTCGGGCCTGTCGACGGGCACAACATTGCTGAGCTCGAAGCCGTCCTGCGGCGCGCGCGGGCTGTGCACAGGCCGGTGGTGGTGCATGTGATGACTGTTAAGGGCAAAGGACATCGGCCCTGTGAGATGGATACTTCGGACTGCCTGCACGCTGTTGGCGTCGTCGATCCGAACACAGCACGCCCCGTCACTAAGGTCTCGGATCCGTCGTGGACAAGTGTGTTCGGACAGGCGCTCGCGGAAGTAGCTGCCGTCCGTCCCCAGGTCGTTGCGGTGAGTGCGGCGATGCTGCTCCCGACGGGCCTTGGCCCCATGATGGAACGTTTCCCGCAGCGGGTCTTTGACGTCGGGATCGCCGAGCAGCACGCGGTGACGTCGGCTGCGGGGTTGGCGATGGGGGGCTTTCATCCGGTCGTGGCGATCTATGCGACGTTTCTGAATCGGGCTTTCGATCAGGTGCTGATGGATGTGGCGCTGCATCGGCTGCCTGTCACGTTCGTGCTGGACCGGGCTGGGATCACCGGCCCGGACGGGCCGTCCCATCACGGCATGTGGGACCTGAGCTTGTTGTCTATGGTCCCGGGCCTGCGCCTGGCCGCACCCCGGGACACGGTTCAGCTGGACAGGCTTCTGGGCGAGGCGGTCGCCTGGGGCGAGGGGCCGACCGCCCTGCGCATTCCGAAGGCCACCGCAGGCCCACCCATCAAGGCCCTGACATCGCTGGACGGCATTGACATTCTGCATCGCGGTAAGGGCCAGGCGCTGGATGTCCTGCTCGTCCCCGTCGGACCGCTGGCAGGGATGGCGGTGGAGGCTGCTGAGATTCTGGAGCGGGAGCATGGCATCGGGTGCACGGTCGCCGATCCCCGGTGGGTTCTGCCCGTCAACCCTGCACTGGTGTCCCTGGCCGCCCGCCACCGCCTGGTGGTGAGCGTCGAAGACGGCGTCCGCACCGGCGGGGTAGGGACGTCCCTGGCCCAACGGTGCCAGGAGCAGGCGGTGACCACCCCCGTCCACACACTCGGACTGCCGCAGGCCTTCATTGCACATGGCCCCCGCTCCGAACTGTTGGCCCAGGCCGGATTGAACGTTCACGGTCTCCTCGACGCTGTACTGAACGCTAGTGGTCCACAGGATGCTGAGCGGGCCCTGCCCCCTCGAACCCAGGAAGGTGTCCAGTGACCGCCATCGACCTAGGCCTGCCCACCCCGCCCCCACCAGCGCCGGTGCGTCGCCGCCTCACCCGTCAACTCCGCGTCGGGTCGGTGCCCGTCGGCGGCGGCGCACCGGTCACCGTGCAGACGATGACGACGACGGTGACTGCTGATGTGGATGCCACGCTGCAGCAGATAGCTGCGGTAACCGCGGCGGGCTGTGACATCATCCGCGTCGCCGTCCCCTCCCAAGACGACGCGGCGGCCCTCCCCGCAATTGTGGCCAGGTCGCCGATCCCGGTGATCGCCGACATCCACTTCCAGCCCCGTTACGTCTTCGCCGCCATAGACGCTGGCTGTGCCGGCGTGCGTGTCAACCCAGGCAATATCAAACAGTTCGACGACCGCATCGGCGAGATTGCCGCGGCCGCCGCCGACGCCTCAGTGCCGATCCGCATCGGCGTCAACGCGGGCTCCCTCGATCCGCGCCTGCTCGCCAAGCATGGCAAGGCCACCCCTGAAGCTTTGGTGGAGTCCGCGTTGTGGGAGGCCTCGCTGTTCGAGGAGCACGGCTTCACCGATGTGAAGATTGCGGTCAAGCACCATGATCCACTCACCATGATTGCCGCGAACCGACTGCTCGCGAGCCGCTGCGACTATCCCCTCCACCTCGGCGTCACTGAAGCCGGACCCGCCTTCCAGGGTGCTATCAAATCCGCAGTCGCCTTCGGGGTGTTGTTGGCCGAGGGCATCGGAGACACCATCCGCGTGTCTTTGTCCGACCACCCGGTCGAGCAGGTCAAGGCCGGCAATCACATCCTCCAATCCCTCGGCCTGCGCCCGCGCAGGCTCGAGATCGTCTCCTGTCCCGCCTGCGGCAGGTTGCAGGTCGACATCCACCGCCTCGCGAGTCAGGTCGAGGCCGCCTTCGACGGCTTCCCTCAGCCCCTGCGTATCGCGGTGATGGGCTGCGTGGTCAATGGCCCAGGTGAAGCCCGCGAAGCCGACCTAGGCGTCTCCTCCGGCAATGGCAAGGG
>NZ_JBVKCZ010000150.1:0-4240 GCF_055634335.1 Streptomyces sp. NPDC111802
GCATCCGCCGCGCCTCCCGCTCAGCCGGCCCCCAACGCGCCGCATTCGAAGTCCCCATACCGCCCCTATGCCCGCCCTGACAGATCGTCAAGAGCAGCCTTAAAGATCAGTACCAGGGGCTTCACCATGTTGTCAGCCCAACTGCCATGCTTCATCCGCAGGTTGGAAAAGGCTCACTGAAGCTATCCTGCAATGGAGTCTGGTTTGCATTCGATGATGTGTCCTCGCCAGCCCGCTTCGTGAATTCTTTCAATGGCGAATCCGGCCTGAGCGAGGAGCTTTTCCCACTGGCGTCGAGTACGTTCATGCCCGGTTAGAATGAGACTTATGAAGACGCTATAAGTCTTGCTCCAGTGAGGTCCGGGAGCATCGGTTAGTACATGTTCACCTAGGAGGAGTTGTCCGCTCGGGGGCATTGCCGCATGGACTTTCTGCAAGATGGCGACTGCTTTTTTGTCGTCCCAGTCATGCAGGATGCGAGCAAGGATATAGGTGTCTCCTCCTCTAGGTACGGATGTGAAGAAGTCGCAGGGCTCTAGTTGGCATCGATCGGCGATGTCAGATTCTGCCAGCAATGCTTCGGCCTCTGTGAGCACGTGGGGTTGCTCGGCCAGAATGGCTGTTAGATGTGTGTGCCGGTTCAGCAAGGCCATGAGGAGAGTTCCATTTCCGCCACCGACATCGACTACGCGGTGTGCGTGTGACCAATCCAGTTCAAGGACTCTGGTGGTAAGTCCGGTGCTGGTGGCAGCCATGGCTTGATCGAAAAGTGTTCCAGCGGCCGTGTCGGCCTTCAAGTATTCAAAGAAGGGTCGACCACGGGCTTGGGAGAACGCGCCACCCCGAGCCCCGTGGATGACGAGTTGATCTAGGTGCGCCGCAATGTCGAAGCAATGCTCGACGACGAAACGCACGTAGGTGCTAAGCGTTCCGGACGTGGAACTGCGCAACGCAAATAGGGGTTCTGACGCAGCGAAGTGGTCGACGTCCGTCTCTCGTAACAGCCCCAGGGAGGCTAGACAATGCAGGAGCTGACTGGTGCCTTGGGTATCAGTTCCGCAGGAGCTAGCTACTTGTGCTGATGACAGTGATGCGTTATCGAAGAGATCAGGGAGGCCCATATCGATTGCTGTCTTGAGGCATTGTGTTTGCACGAAGCCGAGTAGTAGTTCCATGATTGCGGCGGCCTCTTGCGGGCGTACGGTCTTGCTGTTTACGGGGCTGCATTCGTACTGCGGCATGGAGACTCCTTTTAAGCTCTGCTGACCATGAGTACTGTAGTCCACTCACTATGGAGCGAAACTGGGTGGCCGGCTTTGAACGATGCTATCCGTTCACACGAATGGCTTTTTCGTATACTTCCATTACCTGTCGTGCAAACTCTAGAGTTCCCCACTGTGCACTGCGCCCTTGCAGTACGCATTCGCAGAAGTAGTTCAGTTCTGCATAGAACCCCTGGATGAACAGAGCCTGGTTCTCTAGTGAGGATCTGCTGTTTTGTGGCTCCCATGTGATCAATCCGCTGTCCGTGCCTGGTGGGGCGAAAGTGGTTGTAGCGCCGAACTCGTATGCGATGCCTCGCTGAAAGGTGACACGGCTGCAGTTGTCGATTTCGGCCGTGCCGTGTTCGGCTACGAAAGTGTACCGTTCGAAGGGTTGTGAGAGTGGCAGATTTGCACTGAGCTGTAGAGCCCCGAGGGCTCCGTGTGCGAAGTGCAGGACGCAGAGACAGTCGCCAAGCTCGCCGCGATGTACCTTGATGTCTTTAACTGGACCGCCAGCGGCGAGAAGGAGAGACAGAGGGTGGCATCCCTCGTTCAACCAGTGACTGAATGCGCGCCGCTCCAGGAGTTTCTCCCCGTCCTGAGGGATAGTAATGGGGTATCGGGCATACAGACTGGTAAGGCGGCCGGTAGCCGGTTGCGCAAGGATTTCTAGTACCTTGCGTGCCGCTGGCATGAACACCTTTTTCATGCCAACCATGGCAACCCTGTCCCCGCGTGCGGCAATCAGGGGGTCCAACTCTGCTGCGCGCGCCGCGGGTGGTTTTTCCATCCATACGTGCACTCCGCGGCTCAGGGCCTCGAGTGCCAGTTTGGGATGGTCTTGCGGGGACACTGCGAGCAGGACAGCATCAAGCGATTCTCCATCTAACATGTGCGAGAGTGCCGTATATGGGGCGACGCCATATTGCTCTGCCGTCCTCTCGGTCTTATCCCGGTCTTGGTCGCACACTGCTTTCAACTGCACGGGAAGGTTGTTGAGTGTGGGCAGCAGAATTCGGTAGCCGTGTCCACCCAAGCCCACTACGCCTACGCGCAGGCGCCGGTTGTAATCGCGTTGGTAGGTCATGTTGACTCCTTCTTCTTTACCGGTCGGTTTTCTCGCCTCATGCCGCCTTGGTGCAATTGGCGACAGATTAGGGGGGGTGCTTCCACTACTCCGCAGTTCGGGCTAGTTGAACCCAGTCGGACAGTAGAGCGACTTGCCTAAGCCCTAATTGAGCTGGGGCTGGATTGGTCTCGATCTTGTCAAAGTGGCGGAGAGCTCTCTGCAGATGTTGCCGAAGGGGGTCGTCGGGCACCACATGCGGAGGGTCAGGCAGGCACCTTTCACGGGTCACGCTGATCGCGCCTACATTTCGCGGCCGGCCGTCTACAGGTTCGAAGGCTGCAGCTACCTCCCAGGGACGGCCTTCGGTGTCTTTGGCCTCTACCCGCAGAACCCGGTGGCGAACACCCGACCCGTATGGGAGCACACATGTGCTTCCGCTCCGCACATGCCCGGCTCTACTGTTAATGCGGCCGATCAATGAAGTGCTAAGTGTGATTTCACACCCGGAAGCAGCTTGATATTGAACCTCAGCGCCCTCTTGCGGCGGCGTGCCATCCTTGTTCCAGGGGCCGTGGAATGAGACTGCAGCGGGCCCGGAAGGCAGTAGGGACGTGTTGAGCTTTTGCCCTAAGGCGTCGACGATGGCGATGAGGTGAGGTCCTTCATAGCCTAGGGCGCCGAGCACCTGATCCTGAAATCGGCCTTGGGCGATGTCATGACCGCGGTGTTTGGTCATCTCCACCAGAACCCTATTTAAGGTCAGTTGTGCAGACCTCAGTGTTGCCGCGAGCTCCTCTAACACTGCCGACGAGTAGTAGGGTTCGTTAACCACGACACGGCCGCGGTGAGAGTCGAGTTGATGGGCCATCAGGGACACATCGCGCGGAGCGCATATCGGTTTCTCCACCAAGACATTGGCGTCCGGTGCCAAACTACTGATTTGTTGGAAAACTTGGGCGTGCCAGGCGGTCGGGGTGCAGATACTCCATAGGTCCGCGCCGACATCTGCTGCGTCGCCGGGCGAAGCCACCACTGTCGTGCCACACCGAAGGGACTGCCCGGCCAGGCGCGGGTCGACTACTGCGGCCGTCCTTACACCCAGCTCCGCTAGCTTGGCCTGCTGCATCCGGCCCATTACGCCGTATCCGACGACCACGCACCCCGCGGCCCTGGCGTCTGACCTCGTCATAGCGCACGCGCCATCGGTGCAGTAGCCAGAAAGAAGGCGCTATTAAAGAAGCTATAAGCAACGGCACCGTAGTGACGAGAACGTCTATCGCCTGCAATGACCGCGCTGTCCACCACCGAATGAAATGAAACCGTTAGCCGACCGGTTGCGTGCGTAGAACGAGCCGCTGCCACGAGAGTTCGAAGTGCTGCCCCAGATACACTCGCATAACACGTCCCCCGCGACCTGCCCGAAACTACACTTGAGGAGTGTTTCAGCTCATGGATGCGGATTCGATGCAGATATGGCATGGCAGCTAAATGACGATTCGTGGCTTGGAAACCGCATACATGATGATCCTCCGATAGTGATCGCGTTCCTGCCTGTGTGAACGGAAAGAACATCGATGCGCTACGCGCGACGGTGACGATGACGTCTCCCGGTACACTAGAACTGCTGACAGGTGCTTACGTTGCCAACCGAATGTGCTAGCCCTATCGATTGAACAATCGCCGATGAGTTTAGGGAATACCCGTGTCGCAAACGGAGCGTGAACGCGCTGAAAGAAAGATAATGCGATAAACGTAATCGCATGCAAGGCTGCGGTGCACTGTGGGGAAGGGCTGATCTATGACGTCGCGTTTGACCTCGATTCTTCACTTGCGGTGTGACGCCGGTCGGCTCGGTGGTTTGCCCGTAATATCCCCTGCCGTGCGAGGATGGGCCGTCGCGTGACGC
>NZ_JBVKCZ010000151.1:0-4204 GCF_055634335.1 Streptomyces sp. NPDC111802
CCAGATACGACAAGACCGCCACCTCCTATGAAGCGGCGGTCACACTCGCGTCGTTCCTGCTCTGGGCAAGATCCCTTTGAAGACGGACCCTAGTACGAGGTCACGCGCTGCTGGTCAGGCGGCCTAAGGCCGTCCCCTCCAAATGCCAGCGAGGCAGGAGCAGTATGTGCAAACTGTCGCGGTGAGGATGAACGAGACCTTCGCTACAACAGTCGCTGCCGTCGTTCCAGTTGTTCTGCTGGTGGCTGTAGTCGAGCTGTCCAATCGCAGACAGGTGCTTCGCGCCTGGTACGCCAGGGCGGCTGAGCACCAGAGGCGAATCGATCCACTGTACGTCGACGGGCAAACGCCCAGTGGGGAGCAGCTGGAGGCGGCCCTACGTAGTTCCTCATCTGCTCGCCTAAGTAATCTGTGGGCCCTGCTGTACGTACTCTCCGCCGTAGCTGTCGGCGTGCTGTTGCTCCTGGCGGAGGGGGTCGCGCTCGTGTGGCTCGCCGACCCTGGATCCGGCAATTCGCCCGGTCTGGCCGTCTTTTGCTTGGCCGCCACCCTGATTGGCTTCGGGTGGGTCACCCTTGCGCCGGTGCTCGCTCTGGTGGTGTCTTCTGCTTCCGATATCTGGGTCGTACTGAAGGGGCTCGACCGGCAGCTACGGTTCGTGCGCGAGCTAGCCGCGCATCGACGTCAGCAAGAGCGCCAGGAGGAGTAGGTCCGATCAGCCTGGTAGGCGTCAGCCTTCGTCCTCGTCGAGCGCGGTCTCAAGTTCCGCGATCTTCCCGCTCGTCGGCAGCTCCGCGCGGATCGTACTCTCCGCAGACACGCTGGCCTTCCTGGCCGCGACATGAGTCCAGCCGTGTGGTGCTCCCGGACCGGCGCTGCCGGTCTACGGAAACCGGCCCCAGCTGCCCGCCATCGTGTCTACGGTGCGCATGTGAGTGCTGTGAATTGGGGCGATGTGCCCACGTGGGGGGCGACATTGTTCGCCGGCGGTGCGGCGTGGTTCGCCTACCAGACGATCAAGAGCCAGCGGCAGCAGATCCGCGAACAGCGCGAGTTCATCGGCGAACAGACGCGGTTCATGGATGAGCAGCGCCAGAACCTGGAGTTGGAGCGTACAGAACTGCGCGCTGTAGCCGACGACCGGCGGACGGCTCAAGCCAAGCGCGTGAAGATGCACAGCCAGCAGGCAGGAGCATCCACAGATGGCCAGGGCGCGCAGACACCAGATGATCACTGGGTAGTCACTGTGACTAACGACAGCGATACGCCAGTGCGCCTGGCGGAGGTCTGGTTCGGCAACTCCTACAACTCCACCGAGGTCTACGAGTGGCGTGGCAACTGGCACGCTCCGGTAGAACTACGCGGCGACCGCCTGATGCAACTCGTTGACCTCATCGGGCCAGGCAAGGCCGTGCGGTTCGAGTCGCAGCGCTACTCGTCTGCGGCAGTGCACAACAACCCGCCAGTTCTCTACTTCTCCGATGACGAGGGTGGGCGCTGGGCCTTGAGCTCGCGAGGGAACCTGCGGGAAACGGATCAGCAGCCGGGTAGGCCGCTCCCAAGCTGAGTGACAACGTGCCTTGTCAGCCTCAGTCGTCGTCGAGGGCGATCTCAAGCGCCTTGATCTTGCGGCTCGTCGACAGCTCGGCGCGGATCGGGTTGTTGCCGGGCACGCCAGCCTTGCGCGCATCCTCGACGAAAGGGGCGAGTTCGTCCAGGGGCATGCCCTTGTCGGCGCCGGTGAACTTCAGGGCTGCGGGCATGGGTTCAGGATGGCGCACGAAGGCCCGGCGCGAAGAAGTAGCGGCGAGCCCCCGACTGGTGGAAATCGCCGCAAGACTCATGGAGCCAGGGACACAATGCGACCGTGAAGATGTCGTCAGATTTCGCCCAGACCGTCGCCGCGGTAGCTCCTGTGGTGTGGCTTGTGGGCGCCGTGGAACTCCAGCAGATCTCAAAGCGCGTGGTGGCCTGGTGGTACGACGGCGAGCGCCGCCCTGCACGCGGCCGGCGTCCCCGAGCGCGACACCCAGGCGGTCCTCGGGCAGAAGCGCGGTGGGAAGGTCACGTGGATCTACACGCACGAGAGCGAGGGTGCGCGGGAGAACGTGCACGCAGCGCTGACGGGGACGGAGAGTGGGAGTGGACTCTGCGTCGTTGAGTGATCCACAAGGGGTGGAATCCACATGGAGTCCACATGGACCCCACGGCATCGCTCGGGACCACTCGGAATGGCTCGGGCGCCCGATTCGAGGGGGATTAGGTCACCGCTCGGAACCACTCGGAATCGCAAGAAACCCCTGGTCAGGCGGAACTCCTGCCTTACAAGCAGGATGTCGGCGGTTCGAAACCGTCCGCGCCCACGGTGGACAAGCCCCAGCTCAGCTAGGGTTTCGCGGCCCCTCGGAGTGATCTCCGGGGGGCCGTTCTCATGGCCGGAGTCCACATCCCCCGGTGATCATCATCCCCCGGTGGTCATCGGGCGACTTGATCATTGCCCGGCGGCATCTACGCCGCGGATGTGAGAAGCCCCCGCCCGTGGCCTTCGAGGGCCACGGGCGGGGGCGACGGCGATGAGCCGAGGTTGTCAGACGTCGTACAGCCTGACAGTGACCGACCCGTCGGCGCCGTGGATGGTGTACTCGCCAGGACCCCAGACCGGCACGCACCCGACGGCGAGTTCGTCATCGACGTTGATGCCGGTGTCGTCCTCGTTCACGAGGGCGCACAGCTCGGTGACGGGGTGGTCGACGTACCTCATCTCGTAGAGGCTGTGGTCGGGGTAGCGCGGGAGGGTGGGGGTGTTGATGCCGACGTCCGGGTGCTCCCACAGTGCGGTCTCCTGGCCCCAGGGCGCCCGCACCCAGACCCTTCCGTAGGGCTCGGGCAGGTCGTTGTCGTCCTGTTCCTGGGGGTTGGAGAAGTCGATCGAGTACAGGACGGGTCCGGGTGCCGCTGCCTGTGCCGAGGCGGTCGCCCCGCCGAGCAGCAGCAGTGCTGTGGAGGCAACGGCCGCCAGTCGGCTTGCGGACATGAAACGCATCCCTCTCCCCTTTCACCCTCTGTAGCCATTTGACTACGGAGGGGAGCTTAGGAGGCGGAGGCGGCCGATTGCCGGGAGGGATGGCTAAACCACTCAGGGGACTGACCCGGAAGCTTCACCTCGCATGACCTGCGCGCCGGGCGGCGCATCGCGTGGTTCTTGCGCGCTTTTCAGCGAACCGGGAGCGGCACCGGCCACGCCGGTAGGCGTGCGGAGGCCCGGCCGCGCACGGGCGCGAGCCGGGCCGGGCCGGACTGAGGGGGGGGCAGCTCCAGTCGCCGAACAGGCCGGAACTCAGCTGGGCGTTGCAGATGTTGTAGTCGCCCGACGCGTGACCGCTCTTGGTTTCGCCGTCGACGGTGACCGAGCAGTTGATGTCACCGGAGCCCTGGAGCTGGGCCATGACGTTGTAGTACATGGCGTCGCCTTTCAGCGGCAGGGTGGCCTCGAACTTGCCGTCCTTGAAGTCGCCTTTGCGGTTGTCGCTGTCGGAGCCGTAGGTGATGTCGAGCGGGCCGAGCGCGCCGGCGGGGGCGGTGCCCCACACCTTGAAGACGACGACCTTCGGCTTCGCCGGCTCTTCTTCCTTGGCTGCGCCGCTGTCGGTGTCGCTGTCGTTGTCGCTGTCGTTCTTATCGGCCGCAGCGTCCTGCGGCTTGTCGTTCTTGGCCTCGTTCTTGGGCTTGTTGTCGACGGCGGCCGCAGTGTCCTTGCTGCTGTCGCTCGAGTCGCCTCCGCCATCAGCGATGGCGCCGATGACGATGAGGCCGACGAACACGGCACCGGTGATGCCGAGGATCTTGCCGATGCTGCGCTTCTTCGGCGGCTGGGGCGGCGGAGCGCCCCAACCGGGCTGCGTCGGCTGCTGCGGTGCCCCGTATCCGGGCTCCTGCGGGTACTGCTGGCTCATGTGCCCCCCTTGGCGCAATTTGCGTGGAGGGTGAATCTAACTGATGTGTGGGGTGTGTGAAGACGTTGCGACGATTCTGTGACCTACGGGGCCCAGGATCCGGAAATGGTCAGCTCGTTGCGCCGTCATGGCGTGTCAATTGAGCGTGTCCTCAAGCCTGAGTTCCACAGTTAGCAGTGCCGACTAGGGCACGAAAATGCTGGTTGACCTGCGGAAATGCCTGTGAGCACGCCGAGATGGCGTGTCACTAG
>NZ_JBVKCZ010000152.1:0-4122 GCF_055634335.1 Streptomyces sp. NPDC111802
CCACCGCCAATACGACAGCGACCGCCTGAGCCAGGCACAGCCAGCACCACCGACCTGCCCCAACTCACCTACACCATCGGCAACTTGACAAGGCCCAGCACGTTCTTGATGCCGTCCACATCGACGCCGATGACGAGGTGGGCGGACTTGTTGGTGACCATGCCGCCGTCGCGGACCTTCACACTCAGCGCGTCGATGTAGAGGATGGGGTAGACCTCGTCAACTGGCCTGTTCTGCCAGGCAGTTATCTCGTCCGCGACCACGTCGGTAATCTTCGATACCAGGGAGGCGACCTTGCAGCCGGTGTCGCGGGCGACGGTCAGGGGCAGGGCGCCGATGGAGGCGGGCTGGTTCACCACGACGAGGACGGTTCCGAACTTGGTCTTCAGTTTCTCGAAGACGTCCCGCAACTTCGGCTCGGTGTTGGGCAGTTGCTTGTCGAAGACCTTCTTTCCGGCCGGGGTCAGCCCGTTCCCGTGGTGGGCGCTCTTGCCGACGTCCAGGCCCAGGAAGACGCCTATGTCGTCGCTGTCGTTCAAGCCGTCCTCCCGAACGGATGTCGTGTGTGCTGGCCTGGGCGTTGGCGTCGTGCGCGCATACACGTTATGCAGACCTGCCGCCCGCGAGCTGTCCGGCATTGCGCCGGACCGGGTGGTAGTCGGACCTCTCATCAGCGTCTCCAACGGCGCCTCTCGGGCCCGGCGGCACTACCCCCCAGGTCATCGGTTCGTCAGGGGGGAACAGCCATACCGGGCCCGGAGGCCAGCGGTCCTCTTGCAGGACCGCGAAGAACATAACGGGGGGTCAGGAGCCTGTCGCAGCGTCCCACAGGTCGCAGTGGTGTTCTCCTGGCAGTGTCGTTGTGGTCGTGTTGCCGCCTGCGGAGGCGGTACGCAGCTGAAGCACCTGGCCCCCGCTGGTGGTGTGCTCCGGCATGGCCGGCTGTCCCTCGGCGTGCGGGGCCGAGCCGTGGATGAAGGATCCCCAGTACGCGGTCATCTGGGTGGCCAGGGTGCGTTGTTCGGCGTTGAGATCCGCGGAGCGGCCGTACGGCTTGAACAGGTAGTTCAGCTCGGCTGCGTGGGTGGCGCCGAAGTCGAAGTCGGTGCCGGCAGGGACACCGACGGGCAGCGGCGAGGTGCGGTCGGCGAACTCATAGGCGTAAGCCTGGCCTCGCTGGGCCAGGCGCGGGTTGGTCCGCAGTGCCGGGCAGGCGAAGAGCTGGTCACCGAAAGCGGCGGCGTAGGCGTAGCTGGGCCGCGGGTATGCGCTCAGCGGGTAGCGGTCCAGGGCCTGGCTGCCGGTGTGTTCGCCGAACGCGGAGGTGAGGGCCCCGGGGTAGGCGTCGGCGGTCAGCGGGGTGCCTGCGCGGTCGAACATGTCGTAGGCGAAGCTCAGGCCTTCCTTGCTGTTGGCGCCGTTCATGACGGGGACGCGGGAGGCGCGGCCGGTGGTGAAGGCCTCGGCAGGCTGGAGCGGGAGCTCTGGGCCGCCAACGGTGTAGTTCCAGACCTCGGGGCCGCCGGTCTGGGCGTCGAGGATCTCCTTGGCGGGCTTGGCCCGCAGACAGTCGGCAGCATTCGCCGGCTCGGTGCAGCCCAGCTTCGCGGCGAAGGCGAGGCCGTCGGTGACGGCCGTCTCGCGGGTCTTGCCCCGGCAGTCGGAGTAGGCGCCGCTCTGGATGATGGCCGCCCGGTACAGGCCGTGGCCGGCGGGGGAGGCGAGCTGGCTGCAGACCGCTCCGCCTCCGGCTGACTCGCCGGCGATGGTGACCTGGGTACGGTCGCCGCCGAAATGGCCGATATTGGCCTGCACCCAGCGCAGCGCGGCCTGCTGGTCGAGCAGGGCGAAGTTGCCGGTGGTGCCGGGAAGGGTGAGGAAGCCCATGGCGCCGAGGCGGTAGTTGAGGGTGACGACGACGGTGTTGGTGCGGCGGGCGAAGGTGTCCGGGAGGATGTCGCGTCCCGCGCCGCCTACGTTGGCGCCGCCGTGGATCCACACCATCACTGGCAGCCTGCTCACCTCGGTGGCGGCTGTGGGGGTGTAGACGTTGACGTCAAGGCAGTCCTCGGTCGTGTGCTGCGTCTCATAGCCGGGCAGATACCAGGCGTTCTGCGCGCAGTAGTTGCCGTAGCGGGTGGCGTCCTTCACGCCCTGCCAGTTCCCGGCGGGCCGGGGCGCCTGCCAGCGCAGCTCACCGGTGGCTGGCTCAGCGTAGGGAATGCCCAGGAACTGCCGGCCCTCGACGGTAGCCTCCCCGCGCACCCAGCCGTTCTCGGTACGGACCACAGCCGGCACATCAGCAGGGGCGTCCATCGGGGCGGCCTGAGCGGGCAGCGGAGCAAGCACCGTGAAGGCGACAGCGGCACACAGCACACCCCGGCGCGCCCGGCGCAGGAATCTTGCAGACAAGGACATAGGTCTCCTTGGTGGCACGAACATGATCGGAGACAACTATGCTGACCTTCGTAGACCCGCTGGAACGGCCACCACCACTTATGGCCGAAACAGCCGTGGCCCCAGTTCCCGCCGCCTGGTCATCCGCACCGGCAAGAAACGCGGCCGGCACCCGTCCCCCGCGACCGTCATGCGCATGCTACGCGAGCACGACGAGCAGAGCGCCGCGGACCTGCTGGAACCGGCCCTGTGACCACGACCGCGCACGGGGAAGTCAAGGCCCCACCGGGGCAGAATCCGTAAAGCCGCTGGTCACCGCGCCTGCGGCGGGGGGATGATGAGCCCCGCAACGAACGTCACGAGAAGAAGAGGAGCGGCGCCATGCTGCCCAAGCTCTCCGCCGAGGCCCGCGCCGAGGCACTGAAGAAGGCCGCCGCCGTCCGCAAGGAACGAGGCGAAATGCTCGCCGCCTTGAAGGGCGGGAAGGTGTCACTGAGCGAGGTGCTGGGACGCGACGACACGGTGATCGGCAAGACCTACGTGAAGCGACTGCTGGAGTCGCTGCCCGGCATCGGCAAGGTCCGCGCCGGCCAACTCCTGGACAACCTCGAAATCTCCGAACGCCGCCGCGTCCAGGGACTTGGCGCCCGGCAGAAAGAACGCCTGCTCGAACTCTTCCCGCCGCAAGCCTGACCGACCCCTTCCGCCGGAGAAGGGACCGTCCCGGTGGCACGGGGGAAGCCACCGGGACGGGATACCCACCATCGTAGGGCCGCGGCGCCCGCAGCGGGCGGCGGCTCAAGCGCCGGTGCTGTCAAGTTCGCGGAGGCGGTCGGGTAGCCGAGGGGAATCGCACCCCTCGGCTCCCACAGATCCGTACGTAAACCTCTCGGTTTATACGGCTCTTGTCACCCTGGTCACCAGACGGCGGGCATGGTGGTGGTCCACTTCCAGTGCGCGAACAGCTTCGGGTACTTCTTGGTCACCCTCAGCCACGCCTGATGGGCCTTCTTCCGTGCTCGCAGCCGCTTGTACTTCGCGCGGACCCAGCGCATCAGGTAGGCATTGATGCGCGTCAGGAGCCGATACAGCTTCGACCTGTAGAACTGGCCGTAGTACTGCATCCAGCCCGCCACGATCGGGTTGATCGCCTTGGCGAGCTCCTTTTCGGTGAGGTTGACCCGATGATGCAGCCGCCAACCACGAACGACTGCGCGAGTCTCTTGAGGGCATCGTTGCTGATAGCGGGCAGGAAACCGAGAGAACGCCGCCCATTCCTGTCCCGCACCTGGCGCGGCTGGAACGTGAACCCCAGGAACGTGAACGCGACGTGCTCGTATGAGCCGCGCCGCGAACGGTCCTTGCAGTACACGATCCGGGTCTTGTCGGGGTGCAGCCACAGCCCGACCTTTTCCATCCTGTCCCCGAGCGCCGCCAGGACATCCTGGGCCTGGCGCTCGCTGACGCAGTGCACGACCGCGTCATCGGCATACCGCTCGAACGGCACGCCCGGGTAGTGCCGGGTCAGCCAGGTATCGAACGCGTAGTGCATGAACAGGTTCGCCAGCACCGGTGAAACCGATGAGCCTTGTGGGGCAATGCCGCGTAGTTAAGAAACGGCGAGGATTTTGATGTTGGGCGGGTCGGAGTGGTGGATGGTAGTTTCGGTGCGGAGTTTCTTTCTGTAGGCGTTCACGTGGACGCGTTTGACGGCTCGTGGACTGG
>NZ_JBVKCZ010000153.1:0-4106 GCF_055634335.1 Streptomyces sp. NPDC111802
ATCGCCGCCCAGTCACTATGGCGCCGCGCCCACCAAGCCGCCGCCCGCAAGATCCACTACGAGAAACGCCGACAACAAGCTCTCGAAGCTCCCCTATAGTACCGGGTCAGTGGCCCCTCCCCTGTGGGTGGCAGGGGAGGGACCACTCGGTGCCTCTTCGTGCTGTTGTGTTGAGTGGCCCGGGCCGGATCGTCGCGCGCACCCATCGCTCCCGGCCCGGACCGTTTCTCCGGCTGCGGCACAAGTGCCTGTTCCGCTGGCCGGGAGTGGGCCGATGGTCGCACGCCCCATGCGGGGAGGCATCGGCCCGAGGGGACGGTGCCCCTCGTAGGTATGAGTAGGCACCGTGCGTATCCCGTGTGTAAAGAGTCAGCGGAGCTGACTTGAGGCACGCTTGGGCTCCACGTATGCGCCGGGGCACACCCCGGTCCGCAGGGTGCGCCGTCATAGCCCTGGTGTGTCATTGAGGACCACTTGCCTGGCGGAACCGTGGGGGCCCGGCATCCCGGGCATGTCAAGGCGATCGTGCGGCGCGTGCGCATTGAGGAACTGGCCCGCCCACGCAGGCGTTGGCAGAGACGGTCGACATGTTCACCCAGTGCGTCACGCCCTGCGCCGATTCCTCGCGCTTCTGCGGCCATCCGTCACCGTAGCGGCCCGCCGGGCCGGTACGGTGAGAGAAAGCCAGGAAACAGGCAATGGGGGCAACAGAGTATGGCGGGCGAGACGCTGGTGACCGTGGCGGGCAACCTGACCGCCGACCCGGAGCTGCGGCACACCGCCTCGGGCCTGCCCGTCGCCTCCTTCACCGTCGCCTCCACCCCGCGCGTCTTCGACCGTGACCGCAGCGAATTCGTCGACGGGGAGCCGCTGTTCCTGCGCTGCTCGCTGTGGCGGCAGGCCGGCGAAAACGCAGCACAGTCGCTCAGCCGCGGCATGCGGATCATTGTCACCGGCAGGCTGCGGCAGCACACCTTCGACGACAAGGAAGGCCAGCGCCGCACCACCCTGGAGATCGATGCCGAGGACGTCGCCGTCTCCCTCGCCCATGTCACCGCCACAATCACCAAGACCTACCGCGCAGGCACAGCATCCCAGGGCGGACCCGCGGCGGCGCCCGACCGCGCACAGCCGACCACGGCACCGGCGCCTGCCGAGCCGCACCCGTTCTGACCCACCCGCGCCACAACCCCCGGTCACACCCCACGGATCGCGGCACTTCACCCGATCGGGGCGCTCACCCCCGAGCGTTCCACCGCCCCGCCCGCCGCCCGGCGCTTGTCGTATGCGCCCGCCCCGGCCGCAAACCCACCATCCCGCCCCCGCGAAGGGGTGCCGCCGCCTGCATGAGCCTGGCAGATGCGGGCAGGCTCACCCGCAGCACACCATCTGCGCTACACCGCCCCCACCAGCCCATGGGTGGGGCGCAGCCACCGCGGCCACAGGTGTCTGCGCCCCCGGGCGCGTCCTGCCGGCCTGTACCACCCCGGGGTGGACTCCCGCACACCCCGGGACCCGGCGAGGACGAACGGCGCGAGGGATGCTGGGGAAGGGGAGCCCAGCGTCCCTCGCGCACACGGCTGCCGTCGTCCGGCCGGCGGCGGCCTCCGCCAAGGCCCGAGAAACCCTTTCCTGGCTTCAACTACCCGCCAGGCCCACAGATCCACCGGCCTCCCGGCCCGCCCTGGCCCGGGGCGGTACCGGGGACGAACGGTGTCCGCAAGGGGCGTCACCATCCAGCAGCGTCCAGGAGATTGCGGATGTCGACGGAAGTCCTGCCCGTACGCTCGGCGAGCTCGGGCACCGGCATCCCGGCGCGATGTTCCGCGACGATCACAGCGGTCAGCTTCCTGCGCGCCGTCGCCACTGCAGCCTGCGCGACCCTCAACTCGGCCGCCGCCCGCTCCAACTCGCCTGGCCCATCCCACTCTTGTGTCACTCGCTCATCCTGCCAGCCCCGCTGCGCGCCCGGCCCGGACAACCGCTGGGGGACGAGCCGGGCAAGACGGGAGCGGCGACGCCCAGGCCCCGTAAACAGTGCGGCGGCTGAGCTGCCCGCAGCTTCCGCCGGGTAGTGCGCGGGCGCGCACCCATGCTATCCGGAATGCGCCCTACACCTGGCCAAAGCATCGCTCTACGCTTCCATCAACGGGGAGAACGGGCCCGAGCTGTCACCCGGTCCCGCCCCCGGCCGTCCCGCCGGCGCGCGTGTCCCGCCCGCAGCGCACTCCCGCGCCGCTCTCCGGCAGCCGGTAAGGACGAACCAGCGCACGGGGCCGCGCACCCGGACAAGGCCCGCACCCCCGCGCCGCAGCCGTCGCCAACCGTGCGGCTCCACCACCTGGCGACGGCTGCGCCCCACCACCTCACCCGGGCAGCAGCTGCCACCGCTCCGGCTGCTACGCCAGTCCTCGGTGCGCGGGCGCCGCATCCGCCCACGCCGGCGCCCAGGGCGCTGCCTGGGGCTTCGGCCGGAGTGCTGAGCGGCAACCTGGTCCACGCCCCGTGCGGGGCGGAAACGCTCCCGGCACCCCGCGACAGCCCCGAGCCCGCCGACGCGTCCGACGAACCGCCGGCCTGGCTGGTCAACGCGTTGACCAGTGACCTGCCGAGCGTCGCCGAGGCCGTACTCGCCGCGCTGGACCAGGACGACGAGGAACGCGAGGTACTCGGTGCCGCACTGCGCGCCGAGCAAAAGGCGACCGGTGCCAGCGCCAACCAGCTGGCCGAACGGGTCCGCGGTGCGATGTCCCGCCCCTGGTGCTCAAGGCCCTGCGCGAAGCCGACTGAGGAGGCTGGCTGACGGAGCCTGCACCGGTGGAGACATGCCATCCTCCAACAATGCCCGGCGTCCCGCGGCAGTGGTGCGGGACGCCGGGCGCTGGCTTCGTCAGACGGTGCGAACGTTGTCGGCCTGGGGGCCCTTGGGGCCCTGGGTGATCTCGAACTCCACCTTCTGGTTCTCGTCCAGTGAGCGGTAGCCCCCCGTCGACTGGATCGCGGAGAAGTGGACGAACACGTCCGGGCCGTCACCGTCCTGGTCGATGAAGCCGAATCCCTTTTCGGGGTTGAACCACTTCACCGTGCCTGTTGCCATGCTGTTCCCCTTCAAGATGATGACGCCGCCAGGACGGAGTCGGAACCGTCACTGATCAGCGCACATGACGCAAGGTACGGGTCCGGCCACCAGCTGCGATATGTGGAACTCGGCCACCTGAAGCTGCGCTGTGGCCAGAAACGGCCCGGTGCTCCCGAAGGTGCCGACACCGCCCTGTTTGCGGCAGGTTGAACCGGCACGGCGGCGCCCGCGCCGCGAGCAACGGCACGACGAGGCGTCAGCCGAGAAGGCCCAGGTCATCGAGGGAAGCGCCGCCCGCCCAGCGCTGCAGCTGGTGGCCGTCGAGGAGGTGGACGCCGCCCTGGCGGGAGGCCCAGCGCACGTCCGCGCGGCTGAAGCTGCCGCGGTGGATGACGACCCGGACGAGGCGGTCGACCCCGGAGCGGCCCGCCTCCCGCAGCGGTGCGGCGCCGGGGGTGCCCTCGTCCTCGTCCGCTGTCGCCACCGGGCGGAACGCCACGTCGAGTTGGCGGCCGAGCTGGTCCCGGGCGTACAGGCGGGGCGGACCATGCTGGGTCAGGTCGGTGACGTGCCAGCCGTCGCGGCGCAGCATCCGCGCGGCAGCCACCACCAGGCCGGGGTCATCGAGCCGGGCGAGGTCAGCCGGGGCGTAGTGGCCACCGCGCCGGCGGACGAGTGGCCGGGCCAAGCGCCATCCCGCAGTCACGGCGGCCACCAGGAGGGCGAAGCCGAGCACCACCCCGACAACGCCGAACGCTCGGTAGAGCCCGGCGAGCAGCAGCAGGGGAGCCACCACGGCCGCGCCGAGCGCCACGAACCCAGGAAGCACGTCGCGAAGTTCAGGCCCGTACCGGCCCTGAGCCCGCAGCTCCCACCCGAGTACCGGGCCGAGATGACCACCCGCTTCACCGTCTGGGACCACATCACCAGCGTCACCGCCCTGCCCACCGCAGGCTGAAACCAGGGCCGCCACCCAGCCCCACCACCACCTGCCACACCCTCAACAACCTGCAACCCCAACAAGTTG
>NZ_JBVKCZ010000154.1:0-4081 GCF_055634335.1 Streptomyces sp. NPDC111802
CGCGCGAACCTGCCGGACCAACGCCCCCGACAGGAACGAACACGACATCACGGGCGCACGATCAACCGCTCGGCGTCGTGAAACAACGAGGCTGGGACCGTGTTATCGAGGCATGGGCCAACGATGACACGCAAGCCTTGGACGAAGCGTGGATCAGCGACGCGGTGATCGATCTCGGCTCCGAGTGGGGCCAGTATGAATACGTCACCAATATCGGATTCGCCGCATGAACGCCTTGCTTACGGCGCGCCCCGCCTCACAGGACGGCATGCCCAGTCGATGGAGCGGTTGCGGACGGCTGCATAACCAAGGCGCCCTCGGGCGGCGAGTGCTCGGTCAGGTGATCAAGAAGGAGATCGGTGGTTCCCCCCTCCGGGTGTTCCTTCTTGATCATCTGGTGCTCCGGCAAAATTGACGGGCACCTCCGCCTGCTACGGGCCTTGATCCTTCCGCCACCCCGACCACCTGCTGTGGTGGTCCATCTGGCGCCGCCACCAACCCCACGCCCGCCTCTGCCACAGTGAGAGATGATCTCCGGCGGGAAGCGGAAGCCCCGATACGCCGATGCGTCCACCAGCAGCCCCTTCGGCAATCCGACCAAGCGGACGGTCGTGCTACCGGACAGAGCTACCGCTCAACATGACAATGCCTGCCGCGGCCATCGAGGTCAGTCGTACTGCAATCGGGTGAGTATATCGTCATATATATGTCGTTCCTCTCTCTTGCTGTGAGAGTGCCTCAGTGTGCGCCTCGTCGAGGTCTTGACCAAACACGAAGCGAAGGCTCTCTCGCGGACAAGGAGTGGCGATGCTTTCTTTACAGTCCTCGATATTCCAAATTATCCCTATCCGCTTACATGTCTGCATAATCCGGCGGCGCTCATGTGAGTTCTGGCCTGGGTTCATCAATATGCACCTGGGGGAGCAGTGAAAGTCGCCATTATGGGGCAGGGCTATGTTGGCCTGCCTTTGGCAATGGCTGCTGCAGAGGCAGGCCATGATGTGATTGGGTTCGAGCCTGATTTAACACGTTTTAAGCGACTGTGTGTCGGTGAGTCTTACGTTGAAGATGTCCCGGGAAAGGCCCTCCAGGCGGCTCTTGAAACTGGCCGGTATCAGCCGACGCAAAAAAATGAGTTACTTGCTGATTTCGATATCGCAGTTATCGCCGTGCCGACCCCATTAAGGGATCAGGTTCCGGAGCTCGACGCTGTAAGAAGGGCTACAGAATCCCTCGCTTATAACTTGCGTAAAGGCTCATTGGTCATTCTGGAGTCAACCAGTCATCCTGGCACTACCCGAAAGGTTGTATTGCCCATCCTGGAGACTCGGTCTCGGCTGCGAGCGGGGGTCGATTTTCACCTGGGGTTCAGTCCGGAGCGTATCGATCCAGGCAATGAACAGTGGACATTCGCGAACACGCCAAAAATCGTTTCTGGACTTACCAAAAGATGCCGGGATAGAGCGCAAGCATTTTACGCCGGCATCACGAAGGAAGTTGTTCTGGCGGAAACCCTCGAAGAGGCTGAACTGGCTAAGGTATTCGAGAACACGTTTCGCCATGTCAACGTTGCCCTCGTCAACGAACTCTGCCGCGTGGCACACACACTGAGCGTGGACGTCTGGCGCACTCTCGGCCTTGCCGAATCGAAGCCATTTGGCTTCATGAGATTCAATCCTGGACCCGGAGTCGGAGGGCACTGCCTTCCAGTCGACCCTGTGTATTTAAGCCATCATGTCAGGACGCAGTACGGAGAGCCATTCCGGTTGGTTGAGCTTTCTCAGGAAATTAACGAGGCGCAGCCGGCTTACGTTGTCAGTCGCGTTCAGGACGCCCTCAACTCCCGAGAAGGTAAGGCTCTCAAGGGCGCCAGGGTCTTGGTGCTTGGGCTTGCATACAAGGCCGGCGTCGCCGACTCGCGGCAGTCGCCGGCCATCGCGGTCGTCTCCGAGCTTGAGCGCAAAGGAGCCTGTGTCGACGCCATGGACCCCTATGTTGCTGATGCAGCGCACCGCCTTCGTGCACGCATGCCCTATGGGACATACGACGCTGTTGTGTTACTCACGGCGCACCCGGAGTTCGATCTCGCGCAGATCGCCGAAGAAGCCACATATGTGTTGGACACCCGGGGCGTCATGCCTGATGGCCCGCATATCGAAAGGCTCTGAGAGCCCACGACGAGGAGGCCAGACCATGTACAACGGGTTAGCGCACACAGGTATGGGAGCGATGGTGTTGACCGCAGTTGCCGTGACAATCAGTGCCATAGGCGTTGCTATGCGCTTCCTGACGGGGAGAGGCCGGGGATGATGCTGACGGTCGCAGTCCTCATTCCCGCGCACAACGAGGAAGCGACGATCGGGGAGCTGGTCCGGGCCGTCCTGGACCAGCCCTACCCAATCGCACAGCTCATTGTGGTCGCAGACTCGTGCACGGACCGAACGGCCGACCTCGCCCGGCAAACAGGGGCAACGCTCGTACTGGAGACGGATTTTAGTGACAAGGCAGCCAATCAGAATGCCGCGCTTCCGTATATCGCTACGGACGTGATTGTCGGTTTCGATGGTGATTCCCGTCCCGAGCCTGACTGCATTGGTTTGATGGTTGCGGATCTCGAGAGGGGATACGACGCCACATGCTCGTCGATCCTTCCGCTCCAAGAGTCGGGGTTCTTCATCGAAGCTCGACGTTTTGCCTACAGTTTAGGCAGTCAATGGTGGCGCCTGTGCCAGCGCCAGGTTGGCCGTATTCAAGTATTGACCGGCGCCTCGTACGCATTTCGCACCAGTGTAGTCAGGGCAGTCGGAGGATTCCCCAATGGGTTGATCAGCGCCGACATGGATATCACATGGAAACTCCACGAACACGGTTACAAGACATGGTATACCGCCAAGGCGTTGACCCGCACCATTGACCCGGCGACATGGCAGGAATACAAGGCGCAGATGCCCCGTTGGGCAGCTGGCTACTTCCAGAATGTTGCACACTATCGGCGCCTGATGTGCAATTGGCGCTCCGTACTCACCGTTGGCACAGCATTATTCGACCTGGTGACGCTGTGGTGGTGGCTTTTCGTGGTTATTTACAACCTTGTCACCTGGCAGCATTTGTCCATGTTTCGCTACATGGGTTATTGGTTCCTCGTGCACACTGCAGTAACCACGTATCTGGTATCACGCGTAGTAGGCTGGCAGAAGGCCATGCTGGGATTCTGGCCATATACCATTTTGAATTTCTACAACAAGTACCTTTACACACGTGCCATGTTCCGCGAGTGGCTCCTGGGACGTCATTATGCATCGTGGACCGGGCGAACTGGCCGCAAAACAGTAATTACTCCCATGACCCCGCGCCGCCGCTTCCATCTCGGGTGGAGCAGCGCCTCCGCTGGCCTCATTACGACAGTAACCGGCGCATGGTGGGGTAGTGCAACCGTAGCCGGGGCCGGCGCTGCCGTCCTCGTCGTCATCCCGCTCTCACTAGTTCGTTCCAACGACATCCGAAGACGGTTTGCTCCACACGTCGAAAACGTTTCGAACGTCTCCTCTCCCAGTTCCCCAGACCGAGCCCTGTCGCAGCACTAATCCGTCTCGAGCACAAAGTTGACGCGGCTGTAGCCCGTTCCTGACGGCGCTCCCTGGCCCGATGACCGGGCTGATACCTCATTCTGGCCCGGGAGGGACTCCTTCGACAGGGCGTGGCGGGATGCCCGGACTGAGTAGTAGCCGGCGGGCTGGGGGGTAGCCGCGCTAGTAGGCACCAGGGTGACGTACCGGTATCAGCCTGTGTAGCGGTCAGGCGGACCTGTAGCTCGGTTTTCGTTCCCCTCGTACTGTGTCGAGTCGATCGTCCTTGGAACGCTCCTGGGGAATCTTTATGCGGCTGTCCTTGCCACCCTTTGATCGAAACCTCTTCAATCTCATGCTTGTTGGTTTGTCTTGTGCGTGTGACTCACAAGCAGCGGGGGGCGCCGGCGCTGCTGGACGCCTGCTAGTGATCTGGTTGTGAGTTGGTTCGGCACCACGTGGGTTGCTTTCCGTACCACTTCACGGGTTCGCATACCTGGTGCCGATTGGCTGCG
>NZ_JBVKCZ010000155.1:0-3827 GCF_055634335.1 Streptomyces sp. NPDC111802
GACACAGTGAACGGCAGCAGCAGGCCCTCGAAGGGAACGGGCCGGTCCATGTGGGAGCGCAGGCCGGCGAGCTCCTGGGAGAAGTACTCGCGCGGTACGGCGACGGCGGCGCCGAACTCGTCTCCGCCCAGGCGTGCAGCCAGGCCCTGGCGGGCGGCGCACCACTGATGCAGCCGCCGGGCGAGGGTGATGACGACCGCGTCGCCGGCGGCGTGGCCGTAGTCGTCGTTGATGGCCTTGAAGCCGTTGCCGTCGAGGGCCAGGACCAGGAGGTCGCCTGCGCGGCGCCGGGCGGCGAGCTGCCTGGTGCCGTGGGCGGTGAGGCCGTCGCGGCAGGGCAGGCCGGTGAGCTGGTCGAGGCGTGCGGCCTCCAGCTGGCGCCGTACGCGGACATCGTCCACGACGGCGGCCAGGGCGAGCGGCAGGGCGGCCGCGGTGAGCAGGAGTGTGCGGGGCTGCTGCCGTAACAGGGTCAGGGCAGGCATGATGGAGACTCCGATCTCGCCCCGTGGGGCGGGCATCAAGAAGAGGCGCACCCCCGGGCTGTCCAGGCATGGGGTGCGCCTCTTCGTCGTGTACGGGTTTCGGCCGGCGGCTAGGCAGCGTCCAGGGACTTGGCCGGAGCGGCGTCGGTCGTGGTTCTCCTGTAGTTGGAGGTGCTGGTGGGGCGTGCTCCGAGCGGCGTCGGGCCACTCCGGGCCGTGGTTCACAAGGGGAGCCGCCCGTCAGGTGAGGGTGCTCGCGGCGGCCAGCAGGAGCAGGGCCAGTGCGGCGAGGATGGTGTCGACCGCGCGGGTCAGGCGCTTGTACTTGCAGACGGCGAGGATGGACAGCGTCTTGACCCGAGTCGCACGGGTGTCGGTGCCCATGGCGGTGATCAGGTCGGCCTCGCTCAGGTGCGCCCAGCGGGGGAAGCCTTCACGAACGATGCGGCCATTGCCTCCGAGGTTGGGGCGCACGACCAGGAGCAGCAGGACGGCAGCGGCCGCGAGCGCGGCGACGGCCAGGGCGCCGAAGACCTTGGCGGGCAGCGGTAGGTGCCGGTCGGCGAGGCTGGCAATTCCGGCGAAGACCGCGCCGTCGAACGCGAGTAACAAGCTGGCCTTGGAGTCGGTGCGCGTGATCGTCGCGTCGACGTCGCGGCACGCGTCGTCCAGGTTCCGGCTCAGGTCGCCTGCGGCCGGAATCGCGGTGTCCGGGGCAGCGGTCATGCGTCGTCCCCGATCTCCTGCGCGCGCTCCAGCACGAGCATCGCGTAGGTGGAGTCGCCGCCAGCCAGCAGGCGCATCGCGCGGGAGAGTTCAGCCCAACTGTCGGCCCGCCCCGTGTGATACGGGCACATCTGCATGAGCGCGGCGCAGGCTGCGCACAGCTCGGGGTCGGGGTGGTGCTTGGGCAGGCCGTCCACGAGCAGCTGGACCCGGTCGCGCAGGTCCGTGTACTCGCGGATGAGGCTGCCGACGGAGGCGGCCGTGTCGCCCTCGATGTGGGCGAGGACGCGCTGGCCCTCTTGCGCGGAGTCGAGCAGGTGGGCCTCGAAGTCGGTGCCGAGGATCATGATCGTGGTCCTTTTCATGCGGCCAGTTCGTGCGTGGTCGGGGGAGTGATGTAGCTGCTGGGGTCGGCGGGCGTGCCGTCGAAGCACTCCTCACAGCTGCCGATCGTCCGCAGGCGCAGACAGTGGAAATACCGGCGGCGGCACTTCGGGCAGGTCTGCCTCGCGGCCATCGCCCGGTCCAGCGCTAACTCCTGCGCCAGCGTGGGAACTCTCTTCGGGACGGCCAGTTCGATGCGGTAGAACCAGGCCCTGCGTAAGCCACCGAGCCATACGAGTGCCGTGGTGGGCTGCTGGCCGCCGGGGCTCAGCCCCAGGGCGCGCAGCTGGCGGCGGGTCGCGAACCCGGTCGCCGGGACGGGACCGTCGCCGCGTAGCGCTGCGCGTACAGCCACGGCTCCGGGGGCCTGATTCCATCCGAACTCCAGCGGGCTGCCGTCGTCGTAAAGGTCAACGTCGACCAGGTCGTCATCGTCCCGGCGGCCCATCACGCACTCCAGGCACCAGGAAGTCGGCCAGGACGCTGCGGATAGCGAGGGCCGGGACGGAGGGGGCGGGGCCGGCCGATCCGTCGGCGCGATCGAGGAATGAGCACAAGCGTCTCCTCCAGTCTCACTGCGAAAGCGCCGTGCCCCGCCGACGAGGTTCGTCGACGGGGCACGGCGCGGCGAGGTGCTGAGGTCAGGCGGCGATTCCGAGGGTCGTGTGCGTTCGGTGCGAGCTGGGCGTCGCCGGCGCGGGCGTGGTGTGGCCTGGACGCGGGGTATCCGACTGCGCGGGAGCGCCGTGCAGGTGGGTGCCGACCAGGTAGCCGATCAGCAGACCGAAGCTCAACAGCACCTTGTGCCGGTTGGCCTTCCACCAGGTCGGGGCCGGGGGCTCGGTCAGCACGCCTATAACGGTCGGGCCTTTCGCCAAAGCGAGATCTCCTTGTCTCTCAGAGAGTGGTGTGGGCGGCCGGGCGGCCTGCCCCGACCTCGCCACCCGCGCCGGAGTGCGGGCACACGAGGACCAGGCGGAGCGTCCGGAATCCAACATGCTGATGGCCCGTACCTCGCGAGGTACGGGCCAAGCGCGCCGTGCAAGAGCAGGGGAGAAGGTGTCCTGTCGCGACTAGGAACGTGTTGCGGGGTGACCGGTTACGGCGCGCTGTATCGGAGTTCCCGGCAGACTGCCGACTGCGAGCACCGGAGTAATCAAAACAGCCGAGCGTAATGCTGCTTGAGCTGCTTTCCAGTCTCTGCGTCAACGGCAGTCCGGTCCGGGCGGAACTCAACCGTGCGGCGCGGGGCTCGCGAGTCCTGCTGCCATGTAGGGCCGCCGACGGCGACAGTCATACGGACTGCCTGGTAACGGTCCTTGATCGGCACCTTCACTTCCAGATGGATCGGCATGGGGATCTGGCCCTCCTCAAGGGGGGCTGTCCTTTCCTGAGCCGTCTGGTCACCGGAGTCAATCCGAACGAGCTTGGGGTCCTCTTCCCAGTCGACCCAGACTGACAGAACGACAGACTCGCCGTCCTTGCTCCACTTCGCCCTGGCCTCGGTCTCGACTCCATCGATGTTCAGGTCCGTCGCCGATACGCCCTTGTAGGCGGCGGCTTTCTCTTGACGATCCTGATCCTGCTTGTCGTCTGCTGCGCTCTGCCACACGCCGACGGCGGTGATGGCAAGGGCGGCGATCGCCGCCGTGTAGGGCCAGGTACGCCTGCGGGACTTCAGCGACTGCGTGTCGATGGGCGGTTGGGGCACAGTCGGTTCGGGTCCGCGGTGCCACTGCGGTGACCTATCGCCCTTGGTTTGCTCGAACCATTCGACGTCTTTCCCCATGCGGGTGACGGTAGCGCGCAGTTGTTTGGCTTGGTCAGGGCTTCCGCACAGATCGGCGACTCGGGCGCGGGTCGACAGCCAGGAGATGGCTTGATCCGAGTTGATGCCGTGAGCGTGGATGTCCTCGCGTTCCCCGATGGCGGCGAGGTCGGCAGCCTCGTTGCACCGGCCGGCCAACGCGGCTTGGAGAACGTCGTGGTGGCGGGCGTCGATGACGTTCGGAGGCATCTCCCAGTCCCAGGTGCCGCCATCGGCGGCGTTGTCCTGCTGGTGCTTCGGGAATAACAGAGCGTCTCGGTCCTGAGTTCCACAGTTAGCAGTGCCGACTAGGGCACGAAAATGCTGGTTGACCTGCCAATGCCGGTGAGTTAGGACGTTTCTGCAGGTAGCGGCGGGTGTCTGGCAACTTTCAGCGAGTAGTGGACGTTACTGGGAGTGCGTGG
>NZ_JBVKCZ010000156.1:0-3780 GCF_055634335.1 Streptomyces sp. NPDC111802
ATTCGTCCCCACAAACACACCCGACACCGACCCCCGCACCGACACCGGATCCACACCAGAGCGCTCCAACGCCTCCCACGACACCTCCAACAACAACCGCTGCTGCGGATCCATCGCCAACGCCTCACGCGGCGAAATCCCGAACAACTCCGCATCAAACTCCGCCACCCCCGACACAAACCCACCCGTATTCACATACGAGGTCCCCTGGTGCTCGGGGTCGGGGTGGTAAAGGCGCTCGATGTCCCAGCCACGGTCCTCGGGAAACGAGGTCACACCGTCACGGCCGGCCGCGAGCAAGTCCCACAACTCGTCCGGCGACTCCACCTCACCCGGGAAACGGCAGGCCATCCCCACGATCGCGACGGCGTCGTCATCGAGGGCCTCACCGGTGTCGGAGCGCGAGTTCGCTTCGTGGTGCTCGGCGTGGGTGTCCTCGCCGGGGAGTTGGGCGCGGATGTGGGTCGCGAGGGCGGCCGGGGTGGGGTGGTCGTAGACGAGGGTGGCGGGCAGACGCAGCCCGGTCGCGGCGCCGAGGCGGTTGCGCAGTTCCACCGAGGTGAGGGAGTCGAAGCCCAGGTCGCTGAAGGGGCGGTCGGCGGCGATGGAGGTGGCGGAGCTGTGCCCGAGGACCTCGGCGACGGTGGACCGTACGTGGGCGAGGACGAGGCGTTCGCGTTCGGCGGACGGGCGGCCGTGCAGGGCCGTCGCGAGTTCGCCGCCGCTCGCGGCGGGTCGTTCGGTGCCCGCGGCGGTGGCCTCCTGCTGTGCGGGCGAGGTGAGTTCGCGCAGGAGTGAGCCGTGTTGGGCGTAGGCGGTGGTCTCGGCGAAGCGGGCCCAGTCTGCGTCGAGGACGGTGACGCAGGTGCGGTCGTCGTCGAGGATGCGCCGGAGCGCGTCGACGGCGGTGTCGGGGGCGAGGGGGCGGATGCCGAGCCGGGCCAGATGCGTGGTGACGACGGGGTCGGCGGCCATGCCGTCGCCGCCCCAGGGCCCCCACGCCACGGAGGTGGCCGGCAGCCCGAGGCCCCGGCGGTGCAGGGCCAGCGCGTCGAGGCGGGCGTTGGCGGCGGCGTAGGCGGCCTGGCCGGCGTTGCCGGTGACGCCGGCCGTGGACGAGAACAGCACGAACGCGTCGAGGGCGCGGTCGGCGGTGAGTTCGTGCAGATACTGGGCGGCATCGGCCTTCGCGGCGAGGACGCGCGCCAGCCGCTCGGGGGTGAGGTCGGCGGCGAGGCCGTCGTCGAGGATGCCCGCCGCGTGGACGACGACGGTGGGAGGGTGGGCGTCCAGCACGCCGGCGAGGGCGGTGCGGTCCGCGATGTCGCAGGCGACGAGGGTGACTTCGGCACCGCGTCCCGTCAGCTCGTCGCGCAACTCCTGGGCGCCGGGGGCGTCGGCGCCGCGCCGGGAAACCAGGACGAGGTGCTCGGCGCCATGGTCGACGAGCCAGTGCGCGATGTGCCGGCCGAGCGCGCCGGTGCCTCCGGTGACGACGGCAGTGCCGTGGAAACGTGCGCCCTGTGGCTGGTCACCCCTGGCGGCGGGTTGTCCGCTCCGGCCGGTGTCTCGTACGAGGCGGGCGGCGAGGATTCCGGTGGGCCGCAGGGCGAGTTGGTCCTCGTCGCCGGGTGCGGCCAGCAGGCGCGCGAGGCGCTGCGGCTCGTCGGGGTCGGGGTGCGCGGGCAGGTCGACGAGGCCGCCCCAGCGGTCGGGCTGTTCGAGGGCGAGCGTGCGTCCCAGGCCCCATACGGCCGCCTCGTCGGGCCGGGACGGGGTGTCCCCGGCGCCGACCGACTGCGCGGAGCGGGTGGCGCACCACAGGCGGGCGGCCGGGGCGGTGTCGGACAGCGCCTGCCACAGGGCGAGTACAGCACCCGGCGACGGCACCAGGGCCAGGGCGTGGGTGGGCTCGTGGCCGGTGGCGCGGATACGGTCCGCGAGGTCGGTGCGGGTGTCGGTGGCGCCGACGGTGATGAGGTCGACCTCGGCACCGGCCCGGCGCAGGGCTCGCGCGATGTCGTCTCCGGCCGGGTCGGCCGTGGCCACCAGCCAGCGGCCCGGGAGCACGGCGGCGTCGGTGTCGGCGGCGAGGCGGGCGGGCCGCCAGCGGACGCGGTAGCGGCGGGCCGCCTGCTCCAGGTCCCGACGCCCTTGCCGGCGCCAGGCCGACAGGGCGGGGACGAGGGTGTCGAGGGCATCGTCCCCGGCCACGCCCAGCCGCTCGGCGAGCGCGTCGACCTCGCCGCGCTCCACGAGATCCCAGAAGCGTGACTCGACGGCGTCGGGGCCGCTGCCGCTCTCCGCGGCCCGCCCCGCGACGGCATGGTCGGGCAGCCAGTACCGCTCGCGACGGAACGCGTAGGTGGGCAGCTCCACCTGCCGCGCGCCCGTGCCCTCGAAGAGGGCGGACCAACGCACGTCGGCGCCACGGACGTACATCTCGGCAACGGCGGTCAGGACGGCCTCCGGCTCCGGCTGTCCGGTGCGCAGGATGGCCGCGGCGGCGTGTCCGGCCTCCCGGGCGAGGGCGGTGAGGACAGGGTCGGGGCCGATCTCCAGGAGCCTGCCGGCTCCCTGCGGGCCGGTGGCGGTGGTGAGAGCGTCGTGGAAGCGCACGGGACGGCGGACCTGCTCGATCCAGTACGTGGGGCTGGTCCAGTCGCCCTCGCTCAGGGCCTCACCGGTGAGGGTGCTGACGGCGGGCACGGTCGGCGTGCGGTAGCTGATCCCGGCCGCCACGGTGGTGAACTCGGCGAGCATCGGGTCCATCAATGGTGAGTGGAAGGCGTGGCTGACTCGCAGCCGGGTCGCCCGGCGTCCCCGCTCCCGGAAGTCGGCGAGCATGGCCTCGACGCCGCTCTCCGTGCCCGACACGACCACGGACCGCGGCCCGTTCACGGCGGCGGGTGTGACGCCCGGGTGCAGCGCCTCGGCAACCTCCTCTTCGGTGGCCTCGATCGCGGCCATCGCGCCGCCCTCCGGGAGGGCCTGCATCAACCGGGCACGGGCCGCCACCAGCCGTACGGCGTCCGGAAGTTCGAAGACCCCGGCCGCATACGCCGCCGCGAACTCGCCCACGGAGTGGCCGAGCACGCAGTCCGGTCGCATGCCCCAGGACCGTAGAAGCGCTACGAGAGCCACTTGCAGGGCGAAGAGCGCGGGCTGGGCGTAACCGGTGCGGGCCAGGGTTTCCGCTTCGCCGGTGAACATGAGCTCGCGCAGGGGAACGTGAGCGGGGTTCTCGGCGCCGAGTTCGGCGTCCAGGAGGTCGCAGACCTCGTCCAGTGCACGACGGAACTCCGGGAAACGGTCGTGGAGTTCGCGTCCCATGCCGGGCCGCTGGCTGCCCTGCCCGGTGAACATCCACGCCGTACGTCCCTTGAGCACATGTCCGGTGACGACCGCCGGGTGCCGCTCACCGTCGGCGAGGGCGCGCACTCCCCTGCTCAGCTCGTCGAGTCCGGCTCCCAGGACGACGGCGCGGTGGGTCAGGACGGCTCGGGTGGTGGCCAGCGAGTAGCCGAGGTCGGCCGGGGATGCCGGGTTCCTCGGGAGGTGCGCGGCGAGGCGCTCGGCCTGCGCGCGAAGGCTCTCGGTGTCGCGTCCGGCCAACAGCCATGGAGTGAGGGCCGTGGAGTCCGGCTCGCCGGAGGGCTGTTCAGCCTGTTCGACCGGAGCTTCCTCGAGGATGACGTGGGCGTTGGTGCCGCTGATCCCGAACGCGGAGACACCGGCCCGCCTGGGCCGCTCACCACGCGGCCACGGCCGGGACCCGGT
>NZ_JBVKCZ010000157.1:0-3750 GCF_055634335.1 Streptomyces sp. NPDC111802
AGCAGCGCTCAGCAAGATCAAGAAGGCACCGCATCTCCTGCGTGGATTCCTCGCCGGAACAAAGCTGGCATTGCTGGAGTGACCGTCAAGCGCTGAGATAAAGATCAGTAGTGAGGATTCGACCACTGTGAGGGCTGGCGCTGCATCGCCGACTACGCAGCTTCAGCCCTTTGTTCTCCTGCCCCGGGATGAACTCCTGCACATCCCGGGTGCAGTGGGGACGGCCAGTGCGCGGTGGAGGTGGAGGGGAAGCCACACCGTCCTCGCGCGCGGCCGCTGGTGGTGCTCGCCTGTATCACGCGGCGGCTGGGCTATTGCACCGGTTCGGGCACGTCCCCTTCGCCTGCTCGGAGCTCCTGCAGCTGTCTGCCCATGTCCCTCACGGCTCGGGGCTTGTGTCGAGTTCTTGCAGCGCGGTGCGCAGTGCGACGAGCGCGGTGAGATCAGCAGTCGCTATGAACCTCTCCAGTAAGACGCTGGCCCGCCAGTGGTGCCTGTTGCGGACCGCTTCGATGATCTCTTCGATGGCTCGGCGCTGAGCTTCATCGTCCGGTGTGTTGCTGCGGCATCATCCGCCATCAGACCCGCTTTCCGTGCTCCTCCAAGTGTCCTCCTCTTTCGGCCCGCCGGAGTACGTTCTTGACGGCGGCCGTCGAGAACGGCGGCCCGGCATGACTGCTGGGCGGATTCCAAGGGTGTCTGGCGGGGTGTTTGTGAACGCGTGTGCCTCGTAGCCGCGATGGTCATCTTGTTTTCGCACCGTCTACACAAACCCGCACCGGCACGGTCACGTTACGGACCGGGGCCGATATCATCCCGATGTGGGAGGGGTGGCAGTTCCGCAGGCTGCTCCCTGCCGGTCGCGATAGCGAGCACGTGTGGGCCCACGTGAGGAAGGCACGGGGGAGTGATGCTCGACGCGGACGGTCTTCGCACGGTGTGGTGGTGCTGCAGACTCACCCCTGAGCGGCGGTGTTGGAGCAGGTCCTGGCTCAAGTCCAGCATCGACTTGTAGCCGACGTCGTCCGTCTCGGCGCCCTGCTCAAGAACCAACTGGAGGATCTCCAGTCCGACACCCGGTCCGGCCACCGTTCCTCCTCATGTCAGCGCCCAGTCCGGCGAGTTGAAAAGCGCCCGCTCAGGATGCCGCCCAGTCGAGACCGAGGGCGGCGAGTGCTGGATGTCCAGGAGCGGTATTTCTGATCAGGGCTGGTGGTCTTACCTGCATCTATCAGTTTGACGTGCTCGTGTGGTCAGGTGGTGCGGGCGCTTCGACGGGGCGGTTGTGGGAGGCGGTCTTGGTGTCTGAGGGCTTGATCTGCGGTTTTGCCAGACAATTGGCCGGATGCTCAGGTGGTTTCACTTGTGGTGATCGGCGATCAGGTCCAGTGAGCGCTGGTATGGGGCGGAGTCTTCTACGGGTGGTGGTTGCGGCAGGTGGGGCAGGCCGTGGGACTGCGGAGGCCGTGGCGGTGGGTGGGGGTGGCCCGGACTCCACCGTTGCCGGCGCAAGGGAGTCGTGCCGAGGACATGGGTTCCCGACACCGACCAGTCGGTCCCCCACCGGATGCCGGCAGCAGGCGCGGGCGTAAGCCTCGCCCGTCGCACCGGGCCTGGCTGGAGCCGGTCCGCGGGTTCCTCTTCGCCAGCGGCCTGAGCCTCAGCGACCTCGTCGACCGCTCCGGCTATTCCAAGACCCGGACCAGTGAGCTGCTGCGCGGCAATGGCTACTCCCCCGCCTGGGAGATCACTTTCAGTGTGATCCGAGCCTTGGGCCTGCCTGTTGCGACGATGCGCCGGTTGTGGACTGCGGCCGCTCGCGAAGCCCAGAAGGAACCGGACTGGATCAGAGACCCTCAACGAGACCATGATCCGGGCCTACACCGCCTACGCGCGCGCCTTCCTGTTCACCGACCACCGCGCCCGCTGGGTGGTGACGGAAACCTTCGACATCCTCTGGCTGTGCTGGAGCGAGGCCGCCACCAGCGAGAACATCCGACGCTACGCCTGGCAGCTGCTGCGCTCGAGGGTCATGGCCCGCGCGCACCGCGACGCCGAAGACCGCCCCGACCTGCGCGCCGCAGTCTTCTCCACGGCGGAAGCCTGCACCGACGCACCCGGCCAGTTCGCCGCCCTGAGTGAACTCATGGATCTGTTCGGCGCGATAGGCCGGCTTCCGCACGAGCAGATGGACGTAGCCGTCCTGCGCCATCTGTGCGGCCTGGCCCTCGAAGAGACCGCCGATGTCCTCGGACTGAGCACGGCCATGACTCACGCCGTCGACCATCACGCCCGCGCCACCCTCGACGACCTGATCACCGCGCACCGCTCACGGGAGTGAAGTTAAGCCGCCATGCCCTCCATCGATGCCCTCCTTGCCCGAGCCCGCCTCCAGGACGGTCACACCGCCCCCGACGACACCGTCGCCTACGAGGACTGCGCCTATCGACGCCGCCCCGCCAGTCGGTGAGCCGTCCGACGACACGGACTCCGCCGAACTCCTCGACCACCTCTGCGACGTCGTCGTCACCGCGGTGGCTCCCGATGCCGTGGAATTCCTCACCGGCCAGCTCCCCGAACCCGAGGCCGCCTGGCTCCTGGGCTGCGCCCTGCGCCTCGCCGGTGTCGACGAAGGCGCACGCTTTTGGTGGCAGTACGCTGCCGGGAAGGTTATTCAGAACTGGTTGATCATGGTGTGCTCCAGGTGCGGAGGAGTTCGAGCTGGACGACGGTTTCGAGGGTCTCGGGGAAGCGGTCGAGGGGGCCTCGGTAGTCTTCGGAAAGGATCTTCCAGTTCTCCAGGTGGCCGATGCAGCGCTCGACCGCGGAACGGATCGAGGAGTGGGCCCGGTTGCAGTCCTTCTCCACCTCGGTGAGCGGGCGGTAGACGGGCTTCTTGTATGGGGTGAGCAGGCTGCTGCCCTGGTAGCCCTTGTCACCGAGGCCTGGACGTCTGCCGACGCTGGCCTGTGCACCCGAAGCCGTACAGGCGTAGGAGTCGTGGCGGGCGCCGGGCAGGGGAAGACGCCCGGCAAGGTCGGAGATGACCTGGACGTTGTGGCCACTGCGGCGGTGCTTTGCGGAAAACAGCTGCTCAGCGGCCTTCCAGTCCCAGCAGGGAGCGAGGAATCCGTCCACCAGGACCGGCTCACCGCGCGGAAGACGTGAGATTCCGAACCCCAGCTGCTTCAGGCTGTCACGCACCACAGGCCGCAGCACAGTGCCGTACCGCGAGACCGTCGGCTGCGAAAAACCGAACAGCTCACCGGCCATCTCCTGCACCGCATTGTGGCGCAGGAGGAAACACAGCAGTACCACCGCTCTCCACAACGGCAGTACACGAGGCCGCCCGCCCGCCTGGCCCCAGTCGGGAAGCCGGCGCTCCACCCTCCCGATAAGCAACGACAGCTGATGCGGACTCAAGCCGGTAGTACGGTGGAAGCGCATCGGTCCCCCCGAACGAGCGCGTGGTACTTGGCACTTCACACGCTACGCCGAGGGGACCGATCTTGTGCCCCAGCGATCAAATACCCCAAGATCGACTGACTTTTGAATGACCCTCCCGGTGTCGAAGTGATCTGCCGTGACCGAGCCAGTCGCTACGCCGAAGGCGCCGACCGCGGTGCTCCTGCCGCCGAACAAGTGGCCGACCGGTGCAATGCCAGTGAATTAGCAGAACTCTGCTGGTCAGCAGCCCGCTGATGGTCGGTTTGGGCTGATTTCATCCTTGGTGACACTGGGTAGTTCGTC
>NZ_JBVKCZ010000158.1:0-3712 GCF_055634335.1 Streptomyces sp. NPDC111802
GGACGCCCAACGAGCTTGCCCGCATGCCGTTCGATGCTGTTGGCACTGCACTCTCCTTGCTCACGTTCCGCCACGCGTACGCCCCGTCGCCCCAGGGGACCCGGACCGCACCACGTGCTCTGCGTCGACACCACTCGCGCAATTTCCCGTGAAATTGCACGGAGACGCCTTCGGCGTGGATAATGGCTTCAGGCGTCAAGTGCAGTGCAAACGCTGTGTCCTGACCGCGTATCAGGGAGATGTTTATCCTTGCCTGCGTACGAAAGGCTCAGACCGCCCGGGAGCGTGCATCTCATACCGGGCAGTGAGAGCGGCAAGAGCCCATCCCTGGCGGCTACCTCCAGGGATGAGGTCAAGGCTTTGAAGGTAAGCCGACATGGGCCGGCTGCAGTCCCCACATCGGCTGTCAGAGCTCAAGATCAGGCACCGCTGGATCTTCAGATCATGCGGGAGAGTGCGCTGCGCGTCCTCGGTCCTGATGACGGCTCCGAGGCTCTGCCACCTACGGTCGGTGAGCTCGACACTCTCGCCCTAGCCTTGCGCGGGCATCTCCAGTTGATCCTGGCGGAGGTTGAGCGTGCTGCTGGGCCGCGGCCCAGCAGCACGCAGTGGTACTGCGCACTCGCCTGTGTCGGCGAGGCCCGTCGGAGGCTGGGCGTCACGCCGCATCCTGCACTGCAGACCCGCGTGGCCCATGCCCGGCTCCTGGCCCGGTGCCTGAATGCCCTGTGCGACCACTACGAACGCCTCAACAGTGCGTCATCATGACCTCGCCCATATCTGAGGCGCCACCCCTGTCCACCGAATGCCAACTGGCGAAGCGGGCCGGATACAAGGACCTGCACGACAGCTGCCACCAGCTCGAAGACATCCCCCTCCCCCACGGGGTCGGCATCCTCCTGCAGAGCCGCTGCGCCTGCTCCTGCCACCGATCGAGCAGGCTCGCGTAGTGCCGTGCACTGCACATATCCGCTACCGGGGGGGGTGAGCGGCTCGGCTGCCCTGCACGCCAGATCGCTGCCAATCAGCTAACCGCTCCGTTCAGGAGGCAGCAGTCCAAGAGTGTTTTGTCCCGGCGGGGTTGTTTGGTTCGAGGTTGAGGTGTCGCGCCAGTTCGGGGGTGGATTCTCGGGTGAGTCGTCGGCTTATGAGGTCGGTCATCGCGACGTGGATTATGGCTTCGGAGGGGTGGGAGTGGGTCTCGTAGTCGCGTCCGAGACGGGGGTGGTGCATCAACCAGCCGAAGGTTCGCTCGACGGTCCAGCGCCGGGGAGGCACCTTGAACTCTTTGACGCCGGGGTCGGGTGGGACGACTTCGACGTCGATTCCGAGGCGGGCGCCGTGGTCGATGGCTTTCTTTCGATAGCTGGTGTCGGCCCACGCCTTGGTCACGCGAGAGGTTGCGGCGGAGATCTGGGAGAGCTAGTGGATGCTGCCGGTGTTGTCGGAGGCGCTCGGCGGTCACCCAGACGGCCAGCAGCAGGCCGAGGGGGTCGACGCCGATGTGGCGCTTGGGACCTGCAAATTTTCTTGCCTGCGTCGATGCCTGGCCGGCCGCAGGAACGTTGGCGGAGGTTTTGACGCTCTGAGCGTCCAGCACGCAGGCGCTCGGTTCGGCGTTGCGGTCTTCGGCCTCCCGGACCAGGCACCGCGGCAGGCCCTTGAGCCGGTCGAAGACGCCTCCTTCTGCCAGGCGCCGAAGAAGCCGTAGACCGTCTCCCGCGGTGGGAAGTCGTGCGGCAGGTAGAGCCACGTCCACCGGTCTGCCGCTTCCGGGCTACGAAGCCGGGGTTTGGTCCACCCGAGTGTCTGCTTGAACAGGCGAAACGTGTGCTCGACGTCGAAGCGGCGGAGGAAGGACGGCCAGTAGCGGTCGAGGTCCGCTTCGGTGGCGCCGGTGCCCGACCACCACATGCCGTACGGGCTTGTTGACCCACCGCTGGGCAGCTTCTCCACGACCAGGCGGATGACGGTGCCCTCGATGATGGGCAGCGGGCTGTCGTGGTCAAACCATGCGGCCCGGCGGGTCAGCCGCGGGTGCAGCCGGTCCCATGCCTGCGCGGTGGCCTTCCCATAGAGCCGGGTCTCCGTGGCCGTCACGGACTGCTCGACACCCCAGGTGGCGGGATCACCGAAGACGAACTCGCCGCCGTGCTTGGGCGGTCGGCCACCCTTGGGGTCGTAGACCCGGGGCGGTGTCGTCCGGCGCATCACGCGGTCCGACCGGAGCCGGCCGAGGATCTCGACGGGAAGCCCTGCGAGCAGGTGAGCGATGCACGGGGCGTCGTATCCGGCCTCCAGCACGACCAGGACCTCCGGGTCGCCCGGCCGCCACTGGCCGGCGGCGACCAGCCGCTCGACGACCTCTCGGATCTGCACGGTGGTCACCGCGGCGACGTCGGCGCCGGGCTCCAGGCGGACCGCGTCCAGCACCGCCGTCCAGGACGTGCGGCTGGTCTCCAGCGCGGCCACCACCGAGTAAGGCCAGCCGGACACCATCTGGTCCTCGCCCCGGCCGAACGTGTGGCAAAGGCCCGGTCAGCACATGTGTTGGCGTCCGGCCGCAGCCACGGCGAGACGTCCACGGCCAGGATCAGCCGACCATCCGGCGCCCTCGGTAGCGGCACCGCGACCAGGGCACGACGCAGCCGTGCGACATCGATCCGCCCCTGGTTCAGCCCGCCATACAGAGCCCCGTGACCACGGCGGTGTTCAGGCGCGAGCGCGAGATCGACCAGCGTCCGCACCGGCCCTTCCGAACACAGCAATGCGTCGCCCCGCACAGTCAGACACGCGTACAGCTCCGACCGGAAGCGTGACACTTCCGCGAACGCATCCCCCAGGACGCCCTGATGCACCAAACTCACGACCACGGCCTTCGCGCTGATCCACTCTGTGGCGGAGCACAGGATCAGACGAAGGCCGCCTACACGTCCGCCGAACTGCGAAAACACTGATCAAGTTCGAACCGCGTTCGACGCCGGACGTTAAACGACAAGTTCAGAGCCTGTATCTGAACTGCCGCCCGCGCAAACGCCCGACTGGGAAACCCCAGTCGAGCGTCTGCATAAACCGCTCGCTCGCGGCCTGATCAACCGACCACGTGTTGCGACGACTTCTGGAATCCGCCAGGAGCGCGTGGTCTTCGCCGGGCGGGTTTCTAGGCGGCGTACCAGCCGCGCCAGGCGTTGGACTTGTAGGTGCTGCGCCAGTGGCTGCCACCGGCGGCCTTAACGACGACAGTACGGCCCCCGTGGCCCCAGTAGGCGTGGACGGTGTCGACGGCGCGTCCGGAGTTCGGCATCTCCTTCCAGCCGCCGGAGTTCTTCCAGACATGGTAGATCTTCCCACTTGAGGCAATCGCGAAGACCTCGTCGACGGTGCGGTCCTGGTGGGCGTTCCAGTTGACCTTCAGGACGTGGCTGCCGCACTTTGCGCGGGCCCTGTGCCCCCAGTAGGTACCGCCGTAGCAGCTCTCGATCTCCGCGCCGTCCCCTACCTCCACGAGGTCGGCGACCTCGTTGGATGTGTCGACCACGGGAACCTCCTCTGCCGGGGCCAAGGCTCCGGCGGCGGGGGCGAGGGTGGCCAGGACAGATACCGCCCCGGCAACCGCGATACCGGTCTTGTGCATGTACCGCATATCTCTCCTTCGACTCACGGGCACGGCTTGTGCCCACGTCCGCACGCCGCCGGATCCCGGGGCGTGCCG
>NZ_JBVKCZ010000159.1:0-3708 GCF_055634335.1 Streptomyces sp. NPDC111802
CCTCATCGACCCCACCACCGGCACCACCACCGCACTCCTGACCCTCGCCGGCACCCTCTACCACCACCGCCGACGCAACACCACAGGAGCCGCCAAGTAACCCCACCAACTAACTCTCTCGCATAAGGACCGAGTGGTCCCTCCCCTCTCTGCCGTGGGGGAGGGACCATTCGCTTCAACCACCACAGCGGCACGCTGCGTCGGCCTCAAGGGCCTTCCGGAGACAGGTCATCTCCACAGGCCGGCTCCCCGCCCGAGCCGCCAATTACCTTGTGGGTCATGCCGGAACGTCGGCGCCGAGCCTGGCAGCAGCCCAACCCGGCCGCAGCTCGACTATCACAATTCCCTTCGTTGTACTGATCTTTGACCTCGCGGGGCGTGTCATGAATTAGGGTCTTCCAAGATTTTCCGTAGGCGGTGGTCCCTGGGCCTGCGGGAGTGTCAGCTGAGCAGGATGCGGTGGCGGAGGAGGCGGTAGCCGGCCCGGCCGTAGGTCTGGCGCTTGAGGAGTTTGATCTTGTTGTTGACGCCCTCGGTGCGCCCGTTGTGGTGAGGCAGGGTCAGTGCCGCGGTCGCGCAGATCTGGCCCGCCACCGTGGTCCAGCGGTGCGTCGTTCATCTGATCAGGGCCTCGATGCGGTACTGCTCGCGCCCGGACTGGGCCGAGGTCGCCGCCGACCTCAAGCCCGTCTACACCGCCGCGAACGCCGAGGCCGCCCAGGAACGACTGCCGCGGCGGCGAGGTCGTCGGTACTGGTGCAGGCGGCCTCCAGTTTGCGCACCAGGGTGATGGTCTGGCGGCCCATCGCTTCCTCCACCATTGGCAGTTGACGCATCTGTGCACGTCGGAAGGTCTCGCGCAGCCGCTCGGCCTCGGCGTCGATGCCGCGCTGGCGGCCGGCCTTCTTCAACAGAGCCCGCAGTTGGGTACGGGTGAGGGTGGCGGCCTGGGCCGGGGTGGGGGCGGCGGCCAGGATGACCCGGGCCGCCGGGGTGCACAGGCCCTCACGGATACTGAAGGCTTCCAGAGCGGCGGGGAAGTATTCGTGCAGGTGGGAGCGGAGTTTGTTGCCAGCCTGGGTGCGGTCCCAGACCGCGTCCTGCTGGGCTCGCGCGAGCACCGCGATCGTCTGCACCAGCTCTGAATCGCGGGGCAGTTGTCGGTGGGCTGCGGCGTCGGTGCGCAGGATGTTGGCCAGGATCATGGCGTCCAGGTGGTCGGATTTGCGGCGGGAGACCGCGTGGCGGTCGCGGTAACGGGCTGCGGCCATCGGGTTGATCGCGTAGACCGGGCGTCCGGTGGCGCGCAGGCAGGCCACCAACAGGCCGCGTGAGGTCTCGATCGCGACGGGGATGGGGTTCTCTTCGCTGTCGCCGTGCGCGGCCAGGAGGCCGAGGAGCTGACGCAGGCCCGGAGCGGCGTCGCCGATCCGGGCGTTGGCTAACAGGCTGCCGTCGCCGTCGATCAGGGCGACGTCGTGGTGGTCGCTGGCCCAGTCGATTCCGCAGGTCACTTTCATGGATCGCGCTCGTATTCTCTTGTGCGGATGGGGTGTTACTGCTGGTCGCAGCCGTGCGGGGGCACGCGTCTCCCTAATGGAAGGGCTCGATGGCCCTGCATCCGATTAGCCGTTCGTGACCCCAGCGACCGGCGAGGTCCTCGGTCTTGGTGGGAGCTCGAAGGCTCCGGGCACGATAAGAGGTAGTCCCCGGCGGTGGCTCAGACCACGAACATCAACGATCCGATCATCAGATCGGACACGTTTCGGGCCTCGGCGCGGGTCCGCAACGTGCGTTCTTTAATCAACTACGAGCACAGGACCAGACCCGTCTACGCAGAGGGCTCGACACCAGGAGCAATGCAAGGTCTCGGCCCTGTGCCCGAAGGTCGGCCCTGACCCCGTCTACAGCAGGAGCTCAAGCTCGGGAGCGGAGTAGAGCTTGGGGCTGTCCTTCACTGCCCATTAGGAGCGGAGTCTGTCCGTGACGATCATCCGCGGCACCTCGCCCGTGCCCTTGAGGAGCTTGCGGAAGAACCGCTTCGCGGCACGGGTGTCGCGCTTGTTCTGGACCAGGATGTCCAGGACGTTGCCGTCGGCATCGAGGGCCCGCCAGAGGTACCGCATCTTCCCGTTGATCTTGATGAAGACCTCGTCCAGGAACCAGTTGTCGCCGGGCCGGGGCTGCCGCCGGCGCAGCCGGGCCGCGTACTGGGGACCGAACGTCTCGCTCCAGGCCCGGATGGTCTCGTATGTGACGGTGATCCCACGCTCCAGCAGAAGCTCCTCCACCTCACGCAGGGACAGGGGGAACCGGTGATACAGCCACACAGCGTGACTGATCACCTCGGCCGGGAACCGGTACCCCTTGTACGACACCGACGCCCCGGTTCCCACGAACAGCCCTCCCACGACGATCCTGACCAAGATCATCGCAGTGTGTCACGAATGCAGAAGGAGCTTTATGTAGGTAGATATCTCCAAGTGCAATGCTGCGTAGGAGATGAAGGTTGTGGCCCTTCGGAGTCGCCCTGCGGGGGGAGGCTCCAAACCGCCTCGTGCTGCGTTAGCCGAAGACTGTCGTGGTGAGCGATCGAGGAAAAGGCGTCTTCGAGGCGTCAGGTGGGGACCGGAAAGGCGAGCGCAAGCGAATCGCTGCGGACGTGTCGTAAATCTTACAGATGGCATCGAAACCGAGGCGTTGTGATGGTCTCGGGATAAGCCTGGCGGGTGCCCGTCTATTGGCCAGGCGGTGTCCGGCATGGAGGCGACGCGAGTCCGGTCTGCTGCTCCTGCGTGGAACGTGAGAAGGCGTACCCCGACACCGACTGCCTTGTTGGGCGGCGAGAGGGAGTGCCCGGGTCAGGCGTGTCCTGGAGGGCTTGAGTACCGTCGCGGGGTGCGCTGGCGGACCGGCTCGTAGTAGCTGTGATGCCCCTGTAACGGGGGCGGAGCCAAGGGGCCGGGTCATCCGCGGCTGTTGTTCGGTCAGTCAACCGGAGTGCCCGGGAGGAACTGGGATGGACGAGCTGAAAGCGCAAGGCAAGCCGTTCGATATTTCTAAGCGGGAGGTATGGGGGTCCTGGCGTGAAGTGAGGGCCAATAGGGGTGCTCCAGGGGTGGATGGCCAGTCGATCGACGACTTCGAGAAGGACCTGAAGGGAAACCTCTACAAGGTCTGGAATCGGATGTCGTCGGGGACCTACTTTCCGCCCCCGGTGCGTGCGGTGGAGATTCCGAAGCAGCACGGAGGAGGTCTGAGAATTCTAGGAATTCCTACCGTCGCAGATCGGGTTGCACAGACCGTGGTAGCCAGACATCTGGGGATCCGAGTGGACTCGGTGTTCCACGAGGATTCCTACGGATACCGCCCTGGGAAATCGGCTTTGGACGCTGTGGAGCGATGTCGGCAACGCTGCTGGAAGAGGGACTGGGTGATCGATCTGGACATCCAGAAGTTCTTCGACAGCGTCCGGTGGGACCTCGTCGTCAAGGCCGTGGAATCTCACACCGATGCCGTTTGGGTGAAGTTATATGTCCAACGGTGGCTCCAAGCTCCGCTACAACTGCCCGACGGCACCCTGCAGTTGCGGGACCGGGGAACCCCACAAGGCAATGCCGCGTAGATAAGCGTTTTGGCGTTCTGTTTCCACATGTGCACAGCGACACACCCGCGTTGGTTGTGGATAGTCAACCAGGGTGATAGCTG
>NZ_JBVKCZ010000160.1:0-3580 GCF_055634335.1 Streptomyces sp. NPDC111802
GCACAAGGCCGGTTATGCCACCTGCCATTGGCGCCGTTTCCCCAACGAGCTTAAGATCGCGGCTGTTCTTGGAGGCGAACTTCACCTGCTCCCGCTGCGTCTCAGTGGTCATCTCCAAGCGGTCACTCTGAAGCAAAGTGACCGCGTCGTATTTGGAGCCAGGCGCCCGCAACGTCACCTTCGGGGCGGTCTTCACGTTCATGATCTGACCGGTGCGCTGGTCGACGATAAGTTCGATGCCGGCGTTGGCGTACCACTCCTCGGCGAGCACCTGCACTTGTTTGGGCAGCCCGACCAGCGCGCCCGGCACCTGCCGGGTCTTCCGCTGTGTGGGACTCACAACGCCGGTAAAGCGGTACCCCTCGTAGTCCTGGATCTTCTTCGTGCCGTTGAACCGAAGCAGGACAGTGCCGCCGAGGCTGCTGTCCCACCAGCGATAGTCGCGTTTTTGCACGTCGAAGGGGAACTTCAAGTAAGCGTCACCCTCAAACTGCGGCTTCTCGCCGCAACAGTGCACCGGCCGGTTCGTCAAGCGATCGATCACCAAACGCTCCTTGGTCCACTCCAACGACTTGCGTGGGTTCTTCAGTGGCAAGGACTTGGGGGTGTCGACGGTCGCAGACAGGTCCAGGACGGCGTAGCCGCTGCGCTCACTGTCGGCAACGTCACCCAGCACTCGTCGAGTGACAGTGATCTTCTGATCCTTCTTGACGGATACGGAGTCCTGGTCGAAGTAGCTGCCCATACCGCTGATGACGGTCGTGGAGTTGAGATTGATGGGAGTTTTCTTGACCCGCGGTTCGACATACCAGGCGAGCAGCGGCGCGAGAACCAGCAGGAATGTGCCGACTCCCAGCAGGGCTAACGATATTGGGGAGGGCAATTTGGGCATATAGGGCACTCCATTCGCTAGATAGAGAGTTAAGTCTCCATGTGCGGGAAACCACACAGCCGTTCCTTGACGAGCAATCAATGCCGCTCTAACACTTGGCAGCTAAAACGTTTCTTCTGCACTGGGCTGCTCAACTGCCCCCTCAGTATCCGCATTGGAAAGAGAGGCTTGCTTCCCATGTCAGGCCCTATGTACAGGCTCATCGCCGTCACTGTCACCTGCGTGACAGCCGGTGCGCTCGCGGTCTGCGCGGCAGTCGTGATCGTTGCCGCCCGGAACGCCACTCCGGAGCAGCCCAATGTTCCCTTAGTTACCTTCCCGGACCCGTGACCGCAGTCACACTGCCAGCCTGGAAGGACGTACCGCGCCTAAGAGTGCAGCGGTTCGCCGAACTTGCCCTGGACGAGGTTCCCCGGCTGGCTGAGGCAATCCTGGACGAAATCCGCAGCGAATACCCCGATCTCCCACAGGTCCTCGACCACTCGGGGGAGCCGATGGCGCTGATCGGGATACGACGCGCCCTTAAGCACTTCATCGAGCACCTGACTTCGAGCGACGCCGGCTCCGGCGCCCAACCCGAGATCTTCCAGGGCTGCGGAGGCGATGGAGGCACGCAGGGACTCACTGTGGACGCCCTGGCCATTTCTCGGCCTGGCGTGCGGCTGGCCTGGCGTCGCCTCGCCGAGATCGGGCAGAGCGTTGAGATACCGCCACCGGCGATGTACGAGCTGGTTGAGTCCGGCTTCGAGTACCTGGACGGCCTGGTGGCACAGTCCGTACGCGGAAACGCAGAGGCCTTCGCCCGGCGGGTTGGTGAGCGACTGCGACTTCAGCACCAGCTCATGGAGCTGCTGTTCGCCCAGCACCAGCGCACCGATGCCATTGCCGATAGCGCCGCTCGCATCGGTTGGCGACTGCCATCCCAGGTTGCTGTCGGCGTGCTTCTACGCCCGGCTCGCGAAGCGGTCACCCCGGTCGTCGGGCATGACGTGCTCCTGGACATGGAATGGGAGCAGCCGCGCATGGTGGTGCCCGAGCCGGACGCCGCGGGCCGGGGCGAACTGCTGCGCCGTGCCATGCCTGGCTGGGCGGGAGCAATTGGGCCGGCTGTGCCACTTGCCGAAGCAGCCAAGTCGCTGCATTGGGCGACTACGGCGGTACAACTCGTCGACCGCGGACTGCTGCCCTCTGGGCAATTGCTGCACTGTGCCGAGCACACCGAGGCGCTGGTCCTCCTTCCCCCCGAGGAACTGCTGGAGGACCTGGCCCGACGACGCCTGGCCCCCCTTGCCACCTGCGGGCCGACACGCAGCCGTCGACTCGCGGAGACACTGCTGGCCTGGCTGGAGACACGTGGCGGAGCGCCTGAGATCGCCGACCGGCTCGGAGTTCACCCGCAGACCGTCCGCTACCGGCTCCGACAGATCCGGGAGTTATGGGGAGACGATATGGAAGACCCCGAGCGCCGCTTTGAGTTGAAGTTGGTACTGCGGGCTCAGCAGCTGCGCGGGAAACTCGGCGTGATCGGGTCCTCTGGGTCGTCTGCTTGATGGGGTCTGCGCATCACCTACCGGATGTGCTCACACCGGCAAGGAAGGCAGCGGCACGCCCGCTCTGAGGCTGCGAACGGTCGCGGTGGACTGTGTGGCAGGTCCGATGGGCGCTGTGATTCTCAAGGAAAATGGTGCGTAAGCTGACCAAGTATCGGCTTTCACCGTTAAGCAGGCAGGCCATCTTGCGGAGAGGAGCAAGGGATGAGGGACATCCACCGGCGTACCCGCCGGGTCCGGCCCACCGTCGTCACGACGGCCATCCTCATAGGGCTCCTCGTTGCCACTGGGTGCGACGAAGCGGGCGGTGTGGCCGAGCCTGCCGTCCGAGGACCCAGCCCCAAGCCCATCGCTCAGTGGGACGCGAGTCCTGACTCGATCGCGTCGCTGGGCGACTCCATTACTCGTGGCTTCAACGCCTGCAAGGCCTTGACGGACTGCCCCGAGGCATCGTGGGCAACCGGCACGGACCCGAAGGTCCGGAGTCTGGCGCAGCGGCTACTCAAGAATCCTGAGCAGAGCAGCTGGAACTTCGCGAAGACCGGAGCCACGGTGGCCGACCTGCCCGGGCAGGTCGCGGATGCCGTAGCTGAGCGGCCGGAGCTGGTGACCGTGCTCATCGGCGCGAACGACGCATGTCGCGACAGCGTCGACTTGATGACCCCGGTGTCCAAGTTCCGCTCCCACTTCAAGGCGGCGCTGAAACAACTGAGGGGCACACTGCCCACAACCCAGGTGTACGTGCCGAGCATCCCGGATCTCAAACGGCTGTGGTCCCAAGGGCGGCGCACCGCGTCCGCCAAGCGCGTGTGGAAGTTGGGTATCTGCGAATCGATGCTGAGCAGGCCGGATGATGTCAGCAAGGCAGCGAAGTATCGACGACAGCGCGTGTACGACCGGGTGGCGGCATACAACACTGCACTGCGCAGAGTCTGCAGTGAGGACCTGCTGTGCCGGTATGACGGCGGCGAGGTCTTCGACTACCCCTTCACGGTCAAGCAGTTGAGCCGGTTGGACTTCTTCCATCCCAACAAAAACGGGCAGGAGCGGCTAGCGGAGGTCGCATACCGCCATATCACGGCGAAGAAGCCAGGAGGTTACCGCTCACCGCGCCTGCCGGCTTCGTAGTGATTTGACA
>NZ_JBVKCZ010000161.1:0-3467 GCF_055634335.1 Streptomyces sp. NPDC111802
GCCCGCGTTGACCGCGCTCCCCAAGTCGCGCCCAGCCACACCAGTCGCCGGTGCTGTCACGTTGACAAGTGCCTGATCGCCTGACGGGGTGTCGGAACAAGTCAGGGGCATCAGCACCAAGGTGAAGGCGGACGGCAGCTTGCTCAGGCGGGCAGCCCTGCGCGTATCCGGCGGTCGCGCGGTGCCTCCTTGCGGTCCAGGCGGGTGTCCAGGAGGCGCCGTGCCGCGTCGCAACGGCCCGCTGCTACCAGGGCGTAGAGGAGCGTTTCCTCGACGACTTCCCGCTGCGCGGCGCTGCCCCCGACGCGGCGCAGCACCGGCAGCAGGGCGTCCAGGCCGCGGGCCGCCTCGTGGAAGCGTTCCTCGACGAGCGCGGCGAACGCCTCGCACAGCGGGACGATGACCTCCCGCTGCACCTCGTCGGCACCGGAGGCGTGGTCGCGCAGTCGGTGCAGGGCCGGCAGGTCCCCGGCGGCGGCCAGGGCGACGGCGACGTGCAGGGCGGTGAAGGCGGTCGCCGGCCGTTCCAGTACGTCGTTCGCGACGGTGTCCAAGACGTCCGCGGCAGGGAGTTCGCCCGGCCAGCTGTCGCTCAGCCGGGCCCGCCACAGCAGCGACCCCGAGTCGACCAGCGCGCGCACCCCGGTCACCACCCGCCCCGGCGCAAGCTGGGCGAACCATCGCCTGCGCACCGCAGCCGAGTTGTCCAGGGCGAGTTCGTGCAGGGCGATGTGCCAGGAGAAGTGCGCCCGGTGGACCGCGCCCCGGCCCTGCCCGGCCACCCAGCCGTCCAGCCAGTCCCGGCCTGCCTGGTGCGCGCCGGACTCGTAGTAGACGTGGGCGAGCGCGTGCACGGCATGCCCGGAGGCCGGCTCGGCGGCCAGGGCGCGGTGAGCGAGTTCGCCGGCCTCGTGCAGCCGGCCCTGCTCCTGGCGGAGGAAGGCGAGCAGCGAGGTGTGGAACCAGTGGCCGTCGTGGGCCGGAGATGTCCGCTCGACCAGCCGCAGGGCCTGGCCGTGGTCGAGGTCGGTGACGCCGGAGAAGGCGATGGTCGGCACTGCGGCGGCGAGCGCGAGTGCGTCGGCCGGGTGCGCGTCGAGGTGCCGTACAAGGGCACCGTCAGCCCTGTTGGCAGAGTTGCCATGCACCCGGCGCATGACCACGTCCACGAACGAGCGCTCCCGCTCGTCGGCCCGTTCGAGGGCGGACCGCTGGGCCTGGGCAAGAGCATGCGGTACGTCGACGTCGGCGCCGCACTCGTGGCCGAGCAGGGCGAGTGCCGCATGGCCGAGGGCGAAACCGGGGTCGAGGGCGACCGCGCGGGCGAAGGCGTCCTCGGCGCCAGCCCGGACTTTGAGGACGCGTTCGAGACCATTGCGGTAAGCGGCGGCCGCCTCGGCATGGGTGGTCAAGGCGAGGCCGTGTCCGTCGACGGGACGGCGGGAGCGGCGGGGCGTGTGTGTCAGCGGGGCGAGCAACTCCCTTGCCAGGGCGGCTGCTTGGGCGCGGATCTCGGGGATCGCTGTCGTCTCCCACAGCTCGCCACGACGCGGGGCGCCCAGTGTGAACAGCGGGCGCTCGGCGCATCCTTCGGCATCCAGGAGACGTCCGTCGAGCGTGGCGACACCCATGCCGAGCGGGCCGGAAACCGCGCCGCCGGACGCGAACAGTGAGCACCACAGGGGATCGTCGGAGCGCCGCCCCGGCCCAGTACAGTCGATCACCAAACCGACATGTAAAGTCCGGCCGTTGGAGAGCGTCACCACGAGCGAGTCGTCGTGCTCCACCGCGTCCGTCACGGTGCCCGTGTGGACACTGAGCCGTCGTGTCGTACGGGCCCGGGAGACAGACTCGGCGGTGGCGGGTGCCATGCGGTGGCGGTGGGTGTTCCACAGGGCGCCCTCGCGGGCGAGGAACTCGGCGCGGTCCTCGGGGGTGAGGCTGTGCCACAGGCGGGCGGTGTGCGGGCGCAGGCTGTCGAGGGCGGGGCGCCAGTCGCCGTGGGCGCGTACGGAGCGGCTGATGTGGCGGTACACGACCCGGCGCAGGTGGCCCAGCGAGGTGTCGTCCAGTTCCTCCGGCGAACTCATCGGGCCGGCCGGTGCGAGCGCGTGCGGCTGGGGCAGCAGGCCGCTGCGGGAGACGGCGTGCACCGTGCGGCCGGGGCGATCGAGGGTCAGGGCAAGGTCGACGGCCGTAAGACCCGTACCGACAAGGAGGACGTCGGCGGTGCCGGACGGGCCGTCCAGGGCGCCCGTGCTCCAGGGCTCGGCGACGAAGCGGTCCGAGGTGCGCAGGGCGGGCGGGGCCCAGGTGGCGGACGGGGCCGCCGGACCGGTGGCCAGGACCGCGCTGTCGGCGATCAGGTGTCCCCCGTCGGTGAGGTGGAGGTCTACCCGGCAGTCTGGGGTGTCGGTACAGCTCTCCGCACGGGTGCGCAGCCGTCGCACGCACACCGTCCCATGACCCCGGATGATGGCATGCGCGAGGGTGTCGGCGAGGTAGGCGCCGAAGCGGTAACGGGTGGCGAAGTCCGCGCCGGTTACGGTGGGCTCGCCGTGCCTGCACAGCCAGCGGGTGAAGTGGTCCGGCTCGTCCGGGTAGCAACTCATGCCGCCCGCAGGCACGTTGAGACGGTGGCGCGGGTCGCGCGTGGCGTACGCGGTGCCGCGGCCCGCCTCCGGGGCCGGGTCGAGCAGGACCAGGTCGAGCGGTGTCCGGCGGCGCGCCGCCGTCTCGCAGAGCTGGACGGCGGTCAGTGTGCCCGCCGCGCCCATTCCGACGATGGCCACTGTGTGCCGCTCGCGGACTTCGGTCACGTAATACCTCCGGCGGTGGTCTTCGGTCGTTCCTCGGTTCTGAACTATTCCGACCGGGGTAGTAGGGAATTCAAGCCGGGGAGACCTTCAGGGCACCGGTCGGTCCGTTGATCCTCTGTTCATAATCAGTGGTCCTCACAAGGAATCTGTCAATCCCCTCGCGCTGTGGAGGTCTCTTAAGCGGCCAGCGCCAGAAGGGAGTTGGCCCAGTGCTCGTCTCGTAGTCGATCGGGCTGCGGTATCCACACACACTGTGCAGTCCTCGTCTTTCGCACTCTCCGGCTGGTCAACGGCTCGTGCGGGGTGACTCCAACACCGTGGCTCTGGTCCGAAAATGAAGCATGACCCCAGGTCAGTGAGGTGATCGGTGGGCTGTGTTCAGGCGGCGGCGTCGGTTTCGGCATCCTCCGCTAGCTGTCACTGTCACCGCCTCGAGCTTGAACAGCACGCTCGTTGTGGTTGTTGTCCGCGGACAACAACCACAACGAGTCGGTGCCTGGAGTGACTTGGCCCGCTTGTTGTCCGCGGACAACAAGGCGATCGCCAACTCGAGAGCAGGCTGTCCTGGAACGTAACGAGGCCCTGTTCCCGCCGGCGTAAACCGGCCGGGGACAGGGCCTCTTGGCAGGTTCGATGTCTATGAGATCC
>NZ_JBVKCZ010000162.1:0-3272 GCF_055634335.1 Streptomyces sp. NPDC111802
CAGCTATCACCCTGGTTGACTATCCACAACCAACGCGGGTGTGTCGCTGTGCACATGTGGAAACAGAACGCCAAAACGCTTATCTACGCGGCATTTCCCTGAGGACTCCCACGATCCCGTGCGAGCAAACTGCCATCCGGCCGCTGGAGCGGCGCCTTCAGCCACCGTTCCACATACAGCAGGACCCACCGCTGGTCGGTATGGCGGGCGACCGCCTTGAGAACAAGATCATGATCGAGGTTGTCGAAGAAGCCCTGGATGTCCAAATCAATTACCCAGTTGCTGCCCCAACACCGTTCCCGGCACACTCCGACCGCGTCCAGCGCACTGCGGTGGGGCCGGTACCCGTAGGAGTCCGGGTGGAACACAGGCTCCACCAGTGGCTCCAGCACCATGGCCACCACCGTTTGCGCGATTCTGTCCGCGACCGTGGGCACGCCGAGGATCCTGACCCCGCGTCCTCCCGGCTTGTCGATCTCCACCATCCGCACCGGCGGCGGAAAGTAGCAGCCCGACGACATGCGATTCCACAGCTTGTAGAGGTTGCCCTTCAGGTCCACCTCGAACTGCTCGATCGGCTCGCCGTCGACACCTGCCGCACCCTTGTTGGCCTTGACCGTCAAGTACGCCTCGAACACAAGGTGTTTCGAGATCTCAAACGACTTCGATCCACTCGTCTGGTTCATCCCGGACACTCCGGTTGGCCGTCAAGCAGACCCGGACGACCCGTCCCCTTCGCTCCGCCCGCATTACCGGGCCTCGCCGCTACTACGAGACGGTCCGCCCCCGTGCCCCGCATCGGTACTCGGCCCCTCGCGGTTTTGTCCGCTTGGGGTTCTCCCTCTCGCCACCACCCCACCAGGGCGGCGACAGTATCGGGGCGACAGGTTCCCACGTTCCGTGCATGAGCCCGAGCCAGGCTCGCGCCGCCTACATGCCGGGCGCCGTCTGGGCAGTCGGCAGGCTTCCCCCAGACTTGTCCCGGGGACCAGATCAAGCCCCGGTTTCGACGCCGATGAGAGACGTTACGACACGTCATCAGCGGTTCGCTCACGCTCGCCTTCCTGACCCACATCTGACGCGATCACTGCCGCGCCTTTTGCCGCAGCGCTCACCACGACCGGCACTTAACCGACGCAGCCTGCGGTGATTTGGGGCCTCCCCCTGCAGAGCGACCCCGGAGGACCTACCTCCATCTCCTGCACAGCACCGCTTCCAGAGGCTGTTACATCACGCCTCCCTCAGCGTTCGTGGCACACGATCTGAGCGTCCTCCAGGACCTTCTCCACCCGGTGCTTATGACGGGTGCGCTCTTGTGTGAGCGCGGACCGCAGCCGCGTCAGGTCCCGGATCTTCCGCAGCGGACGCTGCGGGACGAACGAGGCGCGCAGCATGCCCCGTTCCGCGAGCTTGGCGAGCCAGATGGCATCCAGCTTGTCGGTCTTCGGCCGGCCCGGGACGTTCTTCACGTCACGGGCGTTGACCAGCCAGCATTCCAACCCGCAGGATGCTGATCTTGTGGCCTGGGGACAGGGCGCTGAGACGGGCGAAGACGGCGGGCGCGGTCTTGCTGTCGAGGTGGCCGGCAACGATAGCGCTGCCGCGCCCACCGGGGACGGACCGGCGGCGAACCAGCCGACCAGGTTCGTGTCGTCAATTGGTTGAGAGTTCAACCGCCCCGAGGTGCCAATGGCCAGATCGGTGAGGGCGCGTCCGCCTTGATGCTCGGGATGAGCAGACGCGTGGACGCCGGTGGGGTAGCGACGGACTGAAAGCCGTGCTGGGCAGGGGTAACCGCCGTGGCCGGGAAGAGCTTGCAGTCCGCGGTCGTCTGTTCACCGTCGCCCACAGTGTGTGGGAATGTGTTCCTGTGTCCGGGGCAGATGGTGGATATTCCTGGCGGCTTGCTTGCAGTTGTTCAGCCGTGGTCACGGCCTCACCTTCAGCTCCGCCCAAACCCGTTTGCCCCAAGGCTTCGTGTCAGGGCCGAGCAGATCACAGCCCCACCGTTCGGTGCATTGATCGACCAGTGGAAGCCCGCGGCCGCACACGTCGTCCGGGTCCGGCAGGCCCAGCTTTGGTAACTGACTAGGCGTCCGGTCAGTCACGGTGAACCGCACACGGTCGTCCGCCGGCCGGTCGACCGTGATCCGGACCAGGGGGCCTTGCGCGTGCTGGACCGCGTTCGTCACCAGTTCGCAGAGCACCAGCGCGGCGGTCTGCGCTGCGTTGTCCAGCCCCCAGTCAGTCAGCGCAGCGTGCGCCAAGTCCCGGGCGCGCTGTGCTGTTTCGGGCTCGCGCAGCGTGGTGAGCCTGTAGCCCGAGTGACCCGTTCTGCGGGGCCAAATAGCTACAGCTGTGCCGTTCATTGAAGTCATTCCATGCCTTCGTTCGGTAGATCTGGGACGCTGAGGGTAGAGGCAGGGAAAAGCAGTGGCAGACACAATCACCCCCTCGCGGCATAGAAGTGCAGGTTGCACCCTCTTTGCGCCGTATCTTCAGGCATTGATGCAAAGTTGACGCGGAGCACAGGCGGAGGGTCTGCGGTGAATTGAGTTGGCACGCCCGCTAGGCGCCGATCTCGTGATGGACCTGGGCAGACTTGGCGCGTGCGTTGGCCAGGCCTAACTGACAGTCCGCGAGTTCGCCTTCCAGGACGCCAATGGTGATGTCCAGGACTTTATTCAGGCCCAAGTCGGGGCGCTCAGTGTGGATCTGGCGGACCTTTCTCTCCAAGTAGCGTAGCCCGTGTTCGGACAGGTGTTGGTGGGCCACGGTGAGGTAGTGGGTCAGCTGACGGTCGAACAGGTTCGTGGGTTCGTTCACGTCCTGTGTAACGAGCCTCAACAGTTCCAGGCATCAGCACAGGCCGGTCATTTCTGAAGAGGTAGTTGTTGCCAAGGGCAATGCTTCGGCTGGCTTTTGAGGATCTCGGGCAGTGGAGTCTGTGTGGTGCACCTGCTGCGGAACTCAAACCGCTGGTCGATTGACGGCGGCTTGTGGGTACGGCTCTGATCAATATTTCAAGAGTGACCGGGTGTGCTGGGCCTGGCAGTTTCCTTGTTCTTCGGCCGGGTTGGGGGCTTACATCGCGGGCGTGCCGCTGCCGTACTTGGCGGGCGTTGCGAGAGAAGGCATACACCTCGATTCTTCACTTGCGGTGTGACGCCGGTCGGGTCGGTGGTTTGCCCGTAATATCCCCTGCCGTGCGAGGATGGGCCGTCGCGTGACGCTGCGGGGCGTCGGGTTCCACGGGCCCGAGGGTGCTGCGG
>NZ_JBVKCZ010000163.1:0-3261 GCF_055634335.1 Streptomyces sp. NPDC111802
TTCGACCAGCTGCGCCACTACGCCCGCCACCACGGGCTGCGGCTGACCGACGTGGCGCGCGAGGTGATGGAAAGCCGCACCGACCCTACGCTGGCTCCCAAAGACCAGCGATGAGGAGGAGGCTTGGATGGTGCTCAGCGCGGACATGGGACTGCTGCTGCACCAACTGGCCATCCCGGGTGAAAAGCAGCCCGCCCACGCCCTGCGCCAGGCGGCCCGGCTGCTGAGCCTGGACGGCCTGGCTCTCTCCCTCCTACACGGCGACAGCGACAGCGACAGCGACGGCCTGGAACTGCTGTGGCACACCGGCGAGAGCGCCGCCCTGCTGGACGATATGCAGTTCACCCAAGGCCACGGCCCCAGCCGCGACGCCCTGCACAGCCTGGCCCCCGTCCTGGAGCCGGACTTCGCCCGTGCCCCCGCCGGCCGCTGGCCCGGGCTCGCCGCCGCCACCGGCGAACTCGCCATCCACGCCGTCTTCGCCTTCCCCCTCACCCTCGGCGTCATCCGCCTCGGCGTCCTCACCGGCCACCGCCGCACCCCCGGGCCCCTCACCGCCCAGCAGACCACCGACACCCTCGCCCTCACCGAACTGCTCACCACCCCCCACACCCCCGCCCTCAGCCCCGCCGCCGTCCGCCACTTGCACCGGGCCGACGTCCACCAGGCCACCGGCATGACCGCCGCCCAGCTCAACATCCCCCCGGCCGACGCCCTCGCCCGCATCCGCGCCCACGCCTACCGCCACGACCAGCCCCTCCTGGACACCGCCCACGCCATCCTCACCGGACAACTCCAGCTCACACACAACTCCCGCCCCACGAAATGAACCTGCACTGGACCCCGGACGGACACTTCCCCCTCGCCTACCACACCCCATGGCCAAGGCCCTGACCACAGCCACTCCGACCACCGCCTGACCCCACACGGCAGCGACCGGAGACCGCGAGGCCCGGACGGACAGGGGAGCGGCCGGCCGGGCCTCACCCTCCAGAACCCTCTTCAGCTGAGGTTCAGGTCTCCGTGCACGATCTGCCGCGCGATGGTCTCGATCGATATGCCTTCGGTGAATGCCCGGGCTTTGATGAGTGCCAGCGCGTCGGCGACTGGGCGGCCGAGCTGCGCGGAAAGCATGCCGGTGGCCTGCAGAACGGTTGGACGGATGTCGATTTCGCCGTAGATGCCGGCGTCGGCGTCCGGGCCACGGAGCACGATGGTGGCGAGGGCGGCGGCAACCTCGCTGAAGTCGGCAGGCATCGCGGGTGCCGGATGTGGATCGAAGACCGTCAGCACCCCCATGCAGCTGTCCTGTGACGGGAGCGGTAGGGCGGCCACCGAGGCGATGCCCAACGATGCAAGGCCGGTCCCGTAGCCGGGCCAGCGTGCCTCCATTGCCCGCCCGGAAGGCGCTGTCAGGTTCTTGGAGGCGCGTGTGATGATCTTCGTGTGGGTCGTTGTGGGAGGGGCTGTTCGTGGACGCGCCGTCGTACAAGGGCTATCGGTTTCCGGCTGAGGTCATCGGTCACGCTGTGGGGCTGTATCACCGTTTCCCGCTGTCGTACCGCGAGGTCGAGGAGCTCCTGTTCGAGCGCGGCATCACCGTCTCGTAGGAGTCGGTCCGGGCCTGGTGCGCCACGTTCGGCCCTGCCTACGCCCGGTAGTTGCGCCGCCGGCAGCCCCGGCCCGGCGACCGGTGGCATCTGGACGAGATGTTCATCAAGGTCAACGGGCGGATGCGGTACCTGTGGCGGGCCGTCGACCAGGACGGGAACGTCCTTCGACATCCTCGTGACCGACAAGCGTGACGCCACTGCGGCGAAGCGGCTCCTCCGCAAGCTCCTCACGGGGCTGCAGTACGTGCCACGGGTGATCGTGACCGACAAGCTCCGCTCGTACGGGGCCGCCCACCGCCAGGTGTTCCCCTCAGTGGAACACCGCCGCTCAAAGTACCTGAACAACCGGGCCGAGAACAGCCACCAGCCCACCCGCCAGCGCGAGAAAGCCATGAAGAACTTCCGCTCCAGCGGGGCAGCCCAGAGATCCCTCGCCGCGTTCTCCAGGATCTCAACGCTCTTCCGACCCCACCGCCATTTACTCACAACCAGTGACTACCGCACCGAGATGACCGAACGATTCCTCCTCTGGAAGACCGTCACTGGCATGGCCACGACCAGCTGATCGGGGACGCTCCCTCGGGCCACCCCCATCCTCCACACACCCCAACCCACCCGCCACACCAACAACTTGATTGTGAGGATGTTCGGGTGCCGCTTCGGGCGGTGGTCTGACCCGCAACTTGACTGGCCGTGTGCCTTGGTGTTGATCTGTCGGCCGCCTGCTCGGAGCGGTATCTGCTGCCGCCGGGCAGGGGACGTGTCCCGATAGGGGCCTTCGCGACAGGCACCGTCACAGTCTTGACCGCCCCGGCCCGGCGTCGGCCACCAGCACCCGAAGCGGATCAGGAGACAGGCGACCATGCCCAGCATCACGCAGCACGCTGCCCCATGTCACGTTCCCGGCACTGCCGAAGAGGTACTGCTCGGTGTCGACACTCACAAAGACGTCCACGCGGCGGCCGTGGTCACCGTGCTCGGCGCCGTCCTGGACGGCCGCAGTTTCCCGGCCACGGCCGAGGGCTACCGACAGCTCGTAGCGTGGGCCCGCTCGTTCGGCACGCTGCGGCGGGCAGGCGTTGAGTACACCGGCTCCTACGGGGCAGCCCTGGCGCGTCACCTGCGGGCCGAGGGCGTCGAGGTGATCGAGGTCAACCAGCCGGACAAGGCCGCCCGGCGCCGCCACGGCAAGAGGCGACGCCGTCGACGCCGAAGCCGCTGCCCGCGCCGTGCTGTCCGGCCGCGCCACCGCCACGGCGAAGACGAGCGACGGCCCGGTGGAGATGCTGCGGCTGTTCAAACTGGCCAAGAGCTCCGCGGTCAAGTCCCGAACCCAGACCATCAACCAGCCCAAGAGCATCCTCGTCTCCGTCGACCCCGCCCTGCGCGAGCTGCTGGCCGGCCTGAGCAACCCGCGCCTGGTCAAGCGGTGCGCCGAGCTGGACGGTCAGACCGCGACCGGGCCGTCAGCAGCCGCCCGCCACACTCTGCGGCTGCTCGCTGGCCGCATCCAGTACCTGACCAAGGAGATCGACGACCTCAACAAGCAGATAGCCGCCGTCGTCAAAGCCACTGCCCCCGGTCTGCTCGACGTCTACGGTGCCGGCCCGGACAGCGCGGCCGCCCTCCTGATCGCGGCCGGGGACAA
>NZ_JBVKCZ010000164.1:0-3239 GCF_055634335.1 Streptomyces sp. NPDC111802
CGCCCACAACCTGACACCAGCATGGTCCCCACCCATGACCACACCAACGAGCGAACTGGCCAGCAGTCACGGCAAGCACCGTTGCAGTACTAGGCGGTTTCGTTTGGATCAGCGGGCGGACCAGAGGAAGATGCCTGCCACGTGGAGTCCGGCCAGGTAGATGGTCGCGGTCTGCTCGTAGCGGGTGGCGATCCCGCGCCACTGTTTCAGGCGGTTGATGCACCGCTCGACGGTGTTGCGCTGCTTGTAGGTCTCGCGGTCGAAGGCCGGCGGCCTGCCTCCACGGCCGCCCCGTCGCAGCCGGTGGCCTCTCTGGTCCGCCGGGACCGGGATCACCGCCCGGATGCCGCGTTTGCGCAGGTGTTCCCGGATCGCGCGGGACGAATAGGCCTTGTCGGCAAGGATCACGTGCGGCCTGGTGCGGGGTCGTCCTCGCGGCCGGGGAATGCGCAGGCGGGCCATAACGTCCGGGAAGGCGGGAATCCCCGGCCTGCCCGGCGGTGAGATGGAAGGCCAGCGGCCGACACCGGTCATCTGCAGCAAGGTAGATCTTCGTGGTCAGTCCACCGCGGGACCGGCCGATGGCGTGGTCGTCGGGTTCGCCTGCCGGGGCCCCTTTTGCGGGCCCCGGCCGCGTGCTGGTGAGCGCGCACAATCGTGGAGTCCACCGAGACAGCCCAGCTGAGGTCCTCGTCCGTGTCGGCCTGAGCCATCAGTGCGGTGAACACCCGCTCCCAGGTGCCATCGACTGCCCACATCCGCAGCTGGCTGTAGACGCCCCGCCAGTTGCCGTACTTCTCCGGCAGATGCACGCACTGAGTACCGGTCTGGAACTTGAAGGCGATCGCGTCGATCACCTCCCAGTGATCACGCCAGCGGCCACCCCGCTTGGGCGTCCGGTCCGGGAGCAACGGCTCGATCCGCGCCCACTGCGCATCACTAAACGACACACCCGGACCAACGACCAGTTGATCCAAACGAAACTGCCTAGGTGAGCGCGGTGAACACCGCTCCGCCGACTATCGCGCCCAGGCCTACTCCGACGACGACCTGAGCCGGCGTATGGCAACGCAGCTGTACCCGTGACCAACTCACAAGGACTACAACCAAGGCCAGCAGCACCGGCCATGCCCATCCCGCGGGAGTCAGACCCCAGGCAGGCGTGTACTGGAATGCCTCTTGGCCGGTCGCGAGGCGGCTGAGGACCATCACGGTGCTTGCCCCCGCGGCCACAGCCGTGTGCTCGGACACTTGCCAGACCATCGTGACCGCCCCGCCAGCGGCCAGGACTGCCAGCAGCGCGATGACCATCGCCAGTACGACTGTGGGCACGCGGGTCACAAACAACAGCGCGGTGCCAGCGCTGACCAGGGCCAAGAGCCCAGGAGCCGCCTTCACCCGGTCCTGCCGCCCCATGCGCCCCTGACTCCACCATCCTCTGCGTGTGCCCAGCAGGAGATACAGCGGCGGCAGTAACCCCGTGAGGACGGCGGCGAGCAGCCCCTGTAACGCACCCACCCATCCTGCGGTCTGCCACCCGAGCAGTGGGGGCACCGCGCACATCCAGCTCCGCGGGCCAAACCAGTCACTCAACCGAGATGCGACCCGCAGCGTGGGACTCGCACCAGCTGGGTCCACCTCGCAAGTCCGTGTCACCAACGTTCCTCGCTCGCTTGAGGCTGACTTCGAAGGACTGCCCTGGCATGAACCCGACAGGCGTCGTTCGCCCGCGGCCCCGTACGATCAGCTGCTGGCAGTGCACCTCTATCCAGATGCCGCGGCCTGCCTTGCGAACCGATCTCCGCCGGGATCGTCATCGCGGCGCTGCGGACCGCATCCGCAGGTCGGTCGACTCTGCTGATGGCGTCACGACCACTGGCAGGCGCCAGGCCAGGCCAGCACCCCCCTTCGCGTTTCCGGCCCGGCATGACCAGTAGATCGGGTATGTGCCTGGCAAGAGAAGGTAGTTGTGCTGCTGGGGGCGTGAGCATGTTGAATCCGGTCCCACCGTTCGCTCTGTCCGGTCAGCGGAGATCTTTACCGAACCTGGCAGTGTGGCCATGTTCTCCGGACCGTGTCCGGTACGGGTCTGGGAGCGGTCCTCGTCTAAGGTGACATCGCGGACGAGGTGCAGCCGGTTCTCGATCACCCACTGTGACCTGGCGAGCCGGGCGATCTTCTCGGGTGACGCCTGCCGGCTGGTGAGATCGGTGATCACGTAGATGGTCTTATGGGTCCGTTTTCCCGGTCTTCAGTCTGGTGCGGTGCCGGGCGATCCTCGCGACCTATGCGGCGTGCGCGAAGTCAAGGTCGCCAACGATCAGCACCTGGACCACGTGTGTCCTTATCTCTCGGGAATGTGGGCGGCCGGGCGGCCTGTCCGGACATCGCGGGAGCACGAGGACCAGGCAGAGCGCCCGGAAGACGGCATGAGGGGGTGCAGGGGCTGTCGTCACGGCTCGCGGCGAGGCCTGGCCCGGCGGGGAAACTGACGGCCCGTACCCCGGAAGGGGCCGGGCCATCAGCCGCGGGGGCGGGTGTCAGAGATCAGAGGGGAGCTGCTCTCCGGTCTCTGCGTCGTACGCGATCCCGGTCGGGGACAGGCGGATTGACCGGGAGGTGGCGCGGGAGCCTTCCTTCCAGGTACGTCCACCGACCCCTATGCGGCCCCGGACTCCCAGCTCTGACCCCACGGGAAGAGTAACTGGCGGGTAGCTTTCGGTAGTCAGATGACCCGTTTCCTCGCTCTCGGGCGCCTCGTTGGGCCGTCCGGATGAAGCCCGGGGCAGGCGAGGGAAGGGGCAGGTGTGCGTCAGGAGTGGTCGGCGGAAGGGCCTTGTCAAGTTGCTGATGGGACAGGCGAGTTGAGGTGTGCTGGGGTGGTGGTGGGGGCGCCGTCAGATGGTTGCGGCCAGGAGGGTGGTGCCGGTGATCTGGTGCCAGACGGTGTCGCGGTTGGTTATCTCGGTGCGGTAGGCGGAGGCAGACATCAGATGGCGGCGGGGGCGGAAGTGCGGTGAGATCCGGGAGAAGGAGGCCAGGATGCGTTGTGCTCCGCCGACGCTGCGGAAGCCCTGCATCGCGTACTCGCGCTGCCGTGTAGGCAGATGCGAGTTCTCGGCCCTGTTGTTCAAGTACTTCGAGGGGCGCTGTCAAGTTGCCTGCGAGTGAGGCGAGTTGAGGCAATGTGATGGTGCGCGGGTGTCGTGAGTGGCACGGCGTTCAGCCGTGCGCGGGCG
>NZ_JBVKCZ010000165.1:0-3145 GCF_055634335.1 Streptomyces sp. NPDC111802
CTGGGCCTGTCCCAGTCGACCGTGTCGCGGATCTGGCGAGCCTTCGGCCTGCAGCCCCACCGCTCAGAGACGTTCAAGCTGTCGACGGACCCGTACTTCGTGGACAAAGTGCACGATGTCGTGGGTCTGTATCTGGATCCGCCTGAGCGGGCGCTGGTGTTCTGCATGGACGAGAAGACGCAGATCCAGGCCCTGGACCGCTCCCAGCCTGTGCTGCCGATGATGCCCGGGGCACCTCAGCGGGTCACCCACGACTATGTCCGTGCCGGCACCACGACCCTGTTCGCGGCACTCGAGGTCGCCACCGGGAAAGTCATCGGTTCCCTGCACCGCCGGCACCGTGCCGAGGAGTTCAAGAAGTTCCTGATCAAGCTGGACCAGGAGATCCCGGCAGATCTGCAAGTGCACCTGATCCTCGACAACTACGCCACCCACAAGACGCCGGCCATCAGGACGTGGCTGATCGCCCACCCCCGCTTCCATCTGCACTTCACGCCTACCGGCTCGTCCTGGCTCAACCTGGTGGAGCGGTGGTTCGCAGAACTGACGAACAAACAGATACGACGAGGCGCCCACAAGAGCGTCCAGGCCCTCGAGAAAGACATCCGCACCTGGATCGCCGCATGGAACACCGATCCCAAGCCCTACATCTGGACCAAGACCGCAGACGAGATCCTGGAACGCCTCGCCAGTTATTTACACAGGATTCCTGACTCACAAGACTAGCCATCAGTCACGGCAAGCACCGTTGCAGTACTAGTGCCGCTGGTCGGTTGTCTGTCGATTGGCCCTCGCTTCAGGGCTTGCCGATCTGGTCGTATGCCGCCCATTCCACGTCGTCGACATCGTTGACGAATGGATCAACTGGCGTGATCCGGCCAACGGCCGCTTCAATGACGGCGGCAGCGGAAAGCGCGATGTCTTCGCGGAACGGAGCGGCCATGCACTGAACGCCAACAGGCATATGTGCTGTGAGACCTGCTGGTGTTGTCACCGCAGGGAGGCCGAGAAGGCTGGCCGGCATGACCGGGCGAAGCAGTTGCATGACGGCTTGTGCCTGGGCGGGCGTCTCGGCGTCCCAGCCGTGCGGGAAAGCCAGCTGTGACCAGACAGGCGAGACGACGACGGGGTAGGTCTGCAGGAACTTAAGCCAGGCTCGCGCCACACGACGCCTGTGAGCGAACAGATCGATGTACTCCGCCAGATCGAGAACTGGCTCGTTTGCGAGCGCGCCATCGAGGAACCGTCGTCCGTCGTCGCCGATGACCTGATCGAGATGGGGCTGCACTGCGCGGATCTCGGTGAACAGGAATTGGCGCCAGAGCTCGATCGCGGCCACATAGTCGGGCGGCATGACTTCCTCGACGACGTACCCCGCCGCCTCAAGGTGCTTCGCTGCCTGGCGAACGATGTTGGCGATCCTCGCATCAGTCGTGCCCCCGGGCGGCTCCGCAAGAAGTGCCGCTCGCTTGGCTGCTGGAGGCAAATCCGGGAATGTCAGGGGTGCGGGCACTGAACCGGGGTCGCGGAGGTGGGCGCCTGCAATCAGGTCGAGGCCGAGGCGTACGTCGGCGAGCCCACGCGCCATGACACCGTTGACCTGCATCATCTGCAGCGACAGCGTGCCGTCTTCTGGCGCGATGACCGTGGCGTGCGGGACGCGGCCCGTGGTCGGCTTGATGGAGGAGACGCCGCAGCAATGGGCTGGATTCCGGAGCGATCCGCCGATGTCGTTCCCTATGCCTAGTGGCGTCATTCCTGAGGCCAGTGCTGCTGCTTCCCCTCCGGATGAGCCACCTGCTGTGCGGCCTGGATGCCACGGATTGCGTGTGAGGCCTCGCAGGCTGCTGTCGGTGTGGATACGCAAAGCCATGTCGGGAAGATTGGTGCGGCCCAGGATGATGGCGCCAGCGGCTCGCAACCGCTCGACGACGGGCGCGTCCTGGCGAGCGATGGCGTGAGCTGAAGCAGGGACACCGTTGGTCGTCGCGGTGCCGGCGACATCGATATTTTCCTTGATCGTCACTGGCACTCCGTGAAGGGCACCCAGGGTTGATGCCCCGGCCGCGGTCCGTGCGTCCGCGGCCCTGGCCTCGTGCAGGGCGCGCTCTCGCAACGTGTCGACGATCGCGTTGAGGGACGGATTGACCTCGTCGATCCGGTTCAGATGCGATTCGATCACCTCAACGGAAGAGACCTCGCGCGACCTGATCAGTCGTGCCAGTTCGTGAGCATCGTTGCCCCAGAGATCTTCGGTCACTCGTCCTCCATTGCTGTTTACCGGAACCCAGCGTCCGCACGCGGGCCCTGTATGCTCCGGTCCTCGGGAGACGTACTGCTCACGTTCACCTGGCTCTGGCCGGCGCTTGGCAGTCGGCATGGCAGATCTCCCTGCATCGCACGTACCCACGTCGCTTGCAGGGCGGGCACCGGCGTACGGCACTGCGCCAGTGCCCCGCCACAAGACCTGACGTGCACAGAGGTTGACGCTCGTGGAAAGCATCCCACCCACACAACCTTTCCTGCTTCTGAGGTCTTCTCTTCGGGGTGACGGTCATGGTGGAGCGAGGATCAGTCCGGTTTCGGTGATGAATCCGTCGAGCAGGTGGGGCCGGTACTGCATCTTCTTCAGCCGGGTCCGGGTGTGTGTGGCGAGCTGGTCGGTGGTGCCGGCAGCCAGGTTTGTCAGCAAGTGATGGCTGCTGGCCAGGTCGAGGTACTGGTCGAGTATGACTTCGGTGCGCATGGTGTCCAGCAGGGGCAGCCCGGCGGACAGCTGTTTGGGGGTCAGGTTGCCGGTGTGCAGGAGTTCGTCGGACCACACCAGTGCCAGGTCTCCGAGGAGGGTGGCCGCACTGGTACCGAACTGGTCCGCGACCGTGGCGGGGACGTCGTCGTGAATGAGCGCGAAGTCGTGGAAGAGTTCCAGGGCGGCCGCCAGATGACGCACTGCGCCTGGGGTGCCTGTGCCGCCGGCGGCGTGCCAGCCGACCAGCGTGAAGATGGGACGGATGCGTTTTCCGCCGGCCTCTATGAATTGCTGCAACGGTGTGACCAGGTCAGGCAGTTGCGGGCCACGGGCGGTCGCTTTGCTGGTGAGGAAGCCGTCCAGGACCCCTTCGGCAGAGTTCCTGAGCTGGTTCAG
>NZ_JBVKCZ010000166.1:0-3080 GCF_055634335.1 Streptomyces sp. NPDC111802
AGGCGTTTTCGGCCTTTCGCGCTAGGCACACCCGCCTGACCTGCATCGATACCTCACCGCACCCCCAAGAACCCCGCTCAACTGTGGAACGCAGGCTACCCTTGCGCACGGAAAAGGTGCCCTCCACCCAGCCGACGATCCTGTCCTCAACAACTGGATCTTCGCAGGTCGGACGGGCACCTCTTCTATTCGGGGCCACACTCCGTCAGCACCCCCGGCCCTCACGGTGAAACACCAAGGCCGGGCCGAGATGACCTCCCGCTTCGCCGTCTGGGACCACATCACCGGCGTCACCGCCCTGCCCACGGCGGGCTGAAACCAGGGCCGTCACCCGGCCCCATCGCGACCTGACACACCCTCAACCAACCCGCCAACCGACAAGTTGACAACGCCCCCCATGAAGAACTTCCGCTCGACGGGGGCGGCCCAGAGATTCCTCGCCACGTTCTCCCGGATCTCACCGCTCTTCCGCCCACACCGCCACCTCATCACAGCGAGTGACTACCGCACCGAGATGACCGAACGATTCCACATCTGGAAAACCATCACCGGTACGGGCAACGACCGGCTGACCGGAACGTCCCCCTCGGGCCAGCCACCCCCTCGACGCACCCCAACTCGCCAGTCACACCAGCAACTTGACGACGCCGGCGGAAGGTGCCGGCATTGACAACGAACCGGCGCCGGGCCACCTGGTGGCCCGTGAGATCGACAGCGACGGCGGTGTGGGACAACTTGTGGGGATCAATACCAATGAGGATCACGGGCAGCCGACCTTGTACTCGATGCGACGGGGAACGGAGCGCGGTGGGCACCCTGACTTCAAGCCCAGTCACGTTCATGCCTCTGTCGAGCCACACCGCGCGGGTGCCGGCCGGCGGCGGCACGCTATGGAAGAGCCAGCCAGGCGGCGGCAAGGAGCACTGCGGGCCCGTGCCGACCGGCACCCTGGACGCTACGGCTGCGGACCGAGCATCTGGGGTCGATTGAACAAGTCAGGGGACTCAAGCCCTCCGCACGTCCTCGTAGCGCACCACGAGCCGCACGAGATCACCGCTGGGCCACTCGACTTCGCCGAGCGGGTCGGACGACCTGCGGCAGACGAACTTCTCGTGCGGCAGTTCACCCCGTCCAGCGGATACTTCTCAGCCATCATCCGTTTCTCTCCTGAACAGCGCGGCACAACTGGTCACTGATGACGAGGAGTTCCTGTACGCCGGGTGGGAGCCGCTCCTCCGATTGCCGTTCTGCAGTACGCGACCTGGTTCGGGCTGGCATCGCTGCGAGCCGGTCACCAGGTGACAGGCAGGCAGGTAACGGGCCGAAAGACCGTCTTGGTGCAGAAAGTGATCTCTTCGGCGGGGACGGCCAGTCGCAGGGTGGGGGTCAGGCGGACGATCGCATCGAGTGCTGCCCGGAGTTCCAGCCTCGCGAGATTGCTGCCCGGGCAGAAATGGGGTCCGTGGCCGAACGCCATGTGCGCGTTGGGTTTCCTGGCCGGGTCGAAGTCATCCGGGCGGTCGAACCGTGTCTCGTCCCGGTTCGCTGAGCTGACGGCTGCGATCACTGCTGTCCCTGCGGCGACCGGCCCGGAAGGCAGGTCGACGTCCTCGAGCGCGGTGCGGAGGATGGGTGAGAAACCGTAGCTCGCAAACCGGAGGATCTCCTCGATCACGCCACCTGCAGACGTCGGGTCGGAGCTCAGCTCAGCGAACAGCGCGGGAGTACTCAGCAGGATCAGCGCCCCGCGGCCGACCATTGATGAAATCGCCCCGTCGCCGGACAGCATCAACAACCTGACCATGTTGTTGAGCTCGTCAGCGGTGAGCCGGTCTCCGTCGTCGTGCGTTGCGATCAGCGCGTCCAACAGACTGTCTCCCGGGTGGGCGCGCCGCCGTTCGATCAGCGCGCCGACGTACTGTGTGAACGCGGCCCGCGCCGCCAGCCGCTCATCGGGGGTCTGCCCACCAAGCGATTTCGCGGAGTGGGTCCAATGCAATACGCGCTCGCTGTCTTCATGGGGCACCCCGAGCACCGCGCACGTCACGCGCCAGGGGAGTGGCGTGGCAAGTGCCGATGCCAAGTCGGCCGGTTTTGGGCCCTCCAGCATCACCTGGAGCAGATCTTCCGCGATTCCTGTCACCCCTGACTGCCAGCCCTTGACCCGGCCGAGCGTGAACGTGCCCGAGATGAGGCGGCGCAGTCGGGTGTGCTCGGGCGGATCCTTGTGGGTCATCGAGTTATGGAAATCCCAACCACCTTCTTTCACACGCAACCGTGCCGCCTCGGGTCGGCAGGTGAACCGCCGATCCGACAGGACCACCTGAATGTCGTCGTACCGGACAGCCAGCCTGACTCTGTCTCCATTGGCTGTCTCCACCTCGCCGAGTGGCTCCTCCGCCCGCCGCCTGGCGAACTCCTCGTACGCCATGTCGCGATCATCGAAGTGGAAGGGGTAGCGCATCAGCCGCGTCACGGAATCCTCTGGAGTTCGAGCCATGTCGCATCGCTCCTCGGTCAGTACGGCAGCCTCGGCGCGTGGGTGGCGGCGGAGTTCTCTGGGGAGGCTGAAGGTGATGGAATCGTCGGTGGTCTTGACGGTCTCCACGTCGGCTTAACCGTGGTCGGCAGCCACTGAAGGACGCCGTCGACCAGGATGTCGGGGGCAGAGGCGCCGGAGGTCAGGCCGACCGTGGTGCCACCTCTGAGCCAGGCCTCGTCGATCTCGGCCCGCCCCGGAGGGGGACGCGCTGTGAACACCGATCTGCACACTCTCCTCATCGCACTGTATGTCGAGCTGGACGACAGCATCAACCCCTCGCGCAGGCCTCGTTCGGGTCCGGGTCATCCGCTGGAGGTGACCGATGCGGAGCTGGTGTGCCTGGCGGTGGCCCAGGTGCTGCTGCGGTTCAACGACGAGCGGCACTGGCTGCGCTCGGCTCCGGTTCTGGTCGGGCACCTCTTCCTGCGGCGGCGTCGTTGATAAACACCTCATCGAGATGCTTCCCAATGCTGAAAGTCAAGCCGTCGCGGTGACTGGGGGTGCGATCTGGTAGCACCGTCGGTCACGGATCAGGGCC
>NZ_JBVKCZ010000167.1:0-3077 GCF_055634335.1 Streptomyces sp. NPDC111802
TCCCGTGAGAAGGAACGGGCCGAACGGGATTCTGCTGTCCCGTCCGGCCCGCCCCACGGCGAGAAGACCGATGCCGTACAGCGCGCCGAGCAGGTACCCGGCGAACGTTCCGATCAGGACAATTGGCCAGCCGTACCAGCCCAGCACGGCACCCAGGACGAGGGCGAGTTTCACATCGCCGAACCCGAAGCCCTTGCTGATGAGGAAGAGCGCGAAGAAGCAGGCTCCCAGAAGGAGGGAGCCGAGCAGCGCGGACGTCCAGCTGCCTCCGGCATCGGGCAGCAACGCGGCACCACCGAGCAGCACGAGCGCCGCTGCAGCGAGCGGCAGGGTGAGCACGTCGGGCAGCCGGTGCGCCACAAGGTCGACGGCAGCAAGTAGCACGCTGAGGGGGGTGAGTAGCAGCCAGACCACCAGCTCGGGGCGAGCCCCGACTCCAGCCGCCAGCGCCGCGCAGACCGCGGCCACGACGACGGAGACGGTGAGCGCGCTCGGGCCGTACACGTCTCCGTCGGCGCAACGGGCCCGCCCGATCCATCCGTGCCCGGCACCGACGAAGGGGTGTCCGGCAGGACACGCTGTCCGCCACGACTCATCGTGCGGCACGGAAAGCCGGTAGGCGGCGCGCGGTATGAGCAGACCTGTGCCGGCACCCCACAGGACCGCCGCCGCGGTGATCCAGAACGTCTCCACCGAACGGAGCCTAATCCGTGGTTAAGGGCGTTCCGATGGGGCGGATGCCTATGCTCAGCCCGTCCGGTGTCGCGGACGGCCCGTACCGTGAGGAGCGCGCGCATGCTGTTGAGGCCCGGAACGACCTGCGCTGAGGCGATCGCGCTGGTGGAGCGCCTGACGGCCCAAGGGCTCAACGACGTCCAGAACTCCGTACCGCATGTGGTCGGCAACGCGGTGCCCGGTATGCCCCAGGAACACTGGGACGCCGTCGCGCGGGTGCGGCGCATGTACGACGAGTGGACGCTGCAGGCCGGGAACGAGTTGCTGGACGCGTTCGCCGACCGGTCGGTGGCGGCGCGGCTGCGGGGCGAGCGGTACAACGCAATCATGCACGGTCAGTTCACCGCCGACCGCTTCACGGTTCTGATGAACACCGAGCTGCAGGAACTGCGCAGCTATTTCATGGAGTTGGCCAACGAACTGCGCCGGGCACAGGAGCGCTTCACCCGCCACCGGGTGCGGACGGTGGTGCTGGACACCAACGATCTGCTGCATTACATGCGCTTCGACAAGATCCCGTGGCAGCGGCTCTTCGGCCGCGGCACTTCCGTGATGATCCCGCACGTCGTGATCGACGAGATCGACAAGAAGTCGTACGACACCCACGACACCGGCGTCCGGAAACGGGCGCGCGCCGTCTTCGCGCTCCTGGAGCAGACCCTGGCCCAGATCGAAGCCGACGGCCACGCGGTGGTGAATGAGGCCACCGTCGTCGATGTCCTGCTGGACGAGCCCGGGCATGTGCGGCTGCCGAACAACGACGATGAGATCGTCGCGCGCGCCTGCTATCTCCAGCAGGCCATAGCCCCGGCACAGGTCACGGTGGTCACCGGGGACAACGGGATGCGGGCTCGCGCATTGTCCTGGGGGCTGAAGGCCCGCGTCCTGGATGAGAAGTACAAGATCGAGCGGCTGAGTGCGGCAGAGAAGGCGGCCAACGAGCAGACCATCACGTTCGACGTGCCCGACGACGAGAACGGGTAGCCCCGCAGCCGGCTGGCCTCAGCAGGTGGACCACGTGCGCAGCTGCGCGGCGATCTCCTGAATGCGGGCGCCCTTGTGCTTGGCGCGCATGACGAGCGCGAGAGCTTCCTCCGGCTCGTAGTCCAACGTGACGCCGTTGGTGTTGAGGTACGTCTCGGCGACCAGCCAGGCAAAGAACTCGTTCTTCGCCTCCAGTGGCTCGTGCAGCGCGATGGTCTCCAGCATGGCCGCGGCCTTGAGCCAGTCACTCGCGTACACGTCGCGGCCCATGTAGTGGGCCTGTACCCGGGCGCAGACGGCGTCCAGCACGCCCAGGTCAAGACAGGCCGGGTCGCCCGGGAGGGTCTGCGCGATCTGCAGAAAGCTCTTGCGGGATGAGGAACCGGGTCACGCGGCGTGACCGTGCTGCGGGAACTCGTGCAGGTCGCGGCTGCCCATCGGCGCGGGGTCGGGCCACGGTCAAGATCGCGATCTCCGAGGCCGAACGACTCGGCGGCCGTCCGCTGTCCGGTCTGTTGCCTGTCAGCAGCGAGACGGGCGCGATCCGAAGAATCAAGCTGGTCACCGACAACGGCGGCGCGTTCAAGGGTGCCGCGTTCGCCCGGTTCATAGCATCCAGGCCCGAGCTGCTGCACATCCGCACCCGGGCCAAGAGCCCCGGCCACATCGGAGTCCGCGAACGGGCCTTCGGCTCGCTGAAGTACGAGCACCTCTACCGTCAGGAGATCGAGGACCTCGACACGCTCGCCCGCGAGGCCGAGCACTACCGGCACATCTTCAACCACGTCCGGCCCCACGAAGCCCTCGCCGGCCACCGGCCGATCGAGATCTACCGCACCCCGACCCTGCACCCCCAACTTTCAAACAAGATCAGTGAGCCACAAACTTGACGCGGGACAAGGGCGGCGCAGATCCTGGAGACCTCGCTCTTGGAGATACCGGTGTCCGCCCCCAGGGCCTTGACCAGGTCGTCGACCGACCGGGTGGAGACGCCTTCGACGTATGCCTCCATGATGACGGCGTAGAGAGCCTGGTCGATGCGACGCCGACGCTCCAGCAGACAGGGGAAGAAACTGCCGGACCGCAGTTTGGGGATGGCCAGGCCGAGGTCGCCGGCCTGGGTGGTGAGCGTCTTGTCGCGGTGCCCGTTGCGGTAGTTGGTGCGGGTGTCGGTGTGCTCGTTCCACTCGGCGCCGATCTTCACCGCGGCCTCGGCCTCGATCAGCTCCTGCAGCATCCGCTCGGCGACACTGCGGACGGTGTTGATGCCCCTATGGATGTCAAGTAGTGGCTTCTGCGGGGGCCTGATGGTCAGGCGCCTGCCTTGTTAGGACGATGAGCCGGTAGATCTCTCGTGC
>NZ_JBVKCZ010000168.1:0-3050 GCF_055634335.1 Streptomyces sp. NPDC111802
CTGTACGACACGCCCGTCTCGGTCCCCACAGCCAGCCCCCACCCGGGAAGATCAACAAACCCGGCAATCATCCCAGTCGAGACACCCCACTCAAGCCGACGACACCCCAGTCAGTGACCGGGTCAGACCCCGGGCAGTGCCACCTCCAGTCTCAATGTCGGTGACGACCACCCGCGGTACCGATTCCGTCTCCTTGAGGAGCTTGCGGAAGAAGCGCCGGGCCGCGGCCGTGTCCGGCTTGCCGGTCACGAGAATGTCCAGGACGTTGCCGTCCTGGTCCACGGCCCGCCACAGATAGCGCATCTTCCCGTTGACCTTGATGAACACCTCGTCCAGGTGCCACCGGTCGCCCGGGCGGGGCTGGCGGCGGCGCAGCCGCGCGGCGCAGGCGGGGCCGAAGCGGTCGCACCACAGACGGATCGCCTCGTAGGACACCTGGATGCCGCGCTCGAAGAGGAGCTCCTCTACGTCGCGGTAAGAAAGGGGGAATCGGTAGTACAGCCAGACGGCGTGCGCGATGACCTCCGGCGGGAACCGGAACCCCCGGTACGACGGTGCAGCACTGTCCACGAGCCGGTCCCTCCCACGACGACCCCCACCAAGATCATCGCACCCCGGCTCCTCAACTTGATAACGCCCCGCACACCTCTGCACACCCTTGAATGGGCAGTAAAAGACCATGGGTTTAAGTAGTACTCAATGGAGTATGGTTAGGAACATGGCCACAGACACCGAACTCATCGCGCGGGCTGCACTGGCCTACCTTCGAAGCGCTGGCGCGACCGAACCCGACCTCACCAGGTCACGCGTGGTCACCGGACCCACCGGAACGCGGTACGCCGCCCTCGCCAACTCCTCCGGTGTCCCGCTCGTCGTCTACCGGTACGACCCCTCTGGCAGCCAGCTCCGCGCCCTCAAGGGTGTCCCCGAACCCGTACGACGCGCCTACGCCGCACCCACCACGGCAGCAGCCTGACTCGTACCACGACCCCCGCGAAGGGACCGCCCCCGAAATGACCGCTCAGCCCGTACACCCCGCAGCCGGCCGCATCCCCCGCACGCAAGACGCCGTCGCCGCTGCCCTCCCGCCTGCACAACGCATGGAGTTCTACCGGCAGATGGGCGAAGCCACAGACGACCGCATCGGCACCGTCCTGCGCCGTTGGTGGACCCTCGTCCAGGTCGCCGCCGACCCTGCCACCGCCCACACCGCCGCTGCCGTCAAGGCCGGAACCGCACCCGGGCGCAGCGCTGCCGCCGTCCTGCGTGAGCAACAGGACAACCGTTGACCGACAACGGCGCCCCGTACGACTACAGCGGCCCCGACGACGAAGACCCGCTCATCCTGTCCCCGGTCATGCAACAGGCCATCGGCCCCAAGACGCCGGTTGGCCTGCTCAATGCCGTCAGCGTGGTCATGGCCGCACTGATCGAAGCGCTGGAACTCGGCATCATGCCGCCCGACGCGTTGCCTATTCCCGGCGTCCCCGGCGCCTACCTGCATCCCATGCCGGACAACCTCGGCATGATCGAATACCACGACACCCAAACCCCCAAGGGACGACCGGCGTACTACCTCGCGCGCATCGTCAACCCCGACGACTTCCTGAACGACTTCTGACCCCACCCACACACCGCGCCCCCTCGTACACGCCCCAACCTTTCAGTTGGAGATCATGGCGGTCTGCGGGCTGTGTAAGGAATCAGGCTCTGGCCCGTAATCGGCGGTAACGCTTCGTGTTGATCACTGAAGCAGGATCCGCTGGCGTAGGAGCGGGAAGCCGGCGCGGCCGTGCATCTGCCTCATGATCTTCTTCGTGCGGGTGTTGACGCCCTCGGTGCGGCCGTTGTGGTACGGGAGGGTGAGTCCGGCGTCGACGGCGGCGCGGTCGAGCTCGAGGCCGTTCGCGAAGGAGTGCAGGTGGGGCAGTTCAGCGGCGCGAACCGCGGTGATCCAGTCGGTGAGTTTGGCGTCGTTGCCCTCGGCTGGGGTCAGGAGCCCGGCGAACTCGCCGACGAGGCGGGCGAGTTCGGTCATCTCCGGACAGGCTTCGGTGAGTTCCCGTAGTAGTGCGGTGTCCTTGTCGCGCAGGTTCTCGGGGCGGGTGAGTAGGAGGCGGGCGAAGCGCTGCGGGGTGGTGACCGGCTTCTGAGGTCTTCTCTGCGGGGTGACGGTGGATCAGTCTTTGGGTGTATGCCGGTAGTTGTGCGGTATTCCGATGGGGGTGGCCTGACTCCGAAGCAACGGGCCGTGAGAGAGCAAGTTCGTTTTGAGGCTGCTGAGTTGTTTGCTCAGCAGGTTCCGCCGCCGGTGGTGGCCAGGCGGTTACGGGTGTCGCGGAAGTCGGTTTATGCCTGGTATGCCCTGTGGCGGGAGGGTGGTGTGGAGTCGCTGCGTTCGAAGGGGCCTTCGGGCCGGCCGTCGCGGATGAAACCCGCCTGGCGGGCATGGCTGGCCCAGGCTCTGGAGCAGGGGCCGGCCGGGCACGGCTGGGCGGAGGACCAGCGGTGGACGACAGCGCGGGTAGCGGTCCTGGTCGCGCGGCGTTTCCATGTCCGCTTCAGCGACGCACAGATCTGGAGGATCCTCCACCAGATGGGCTTCTCGGTGCAGGTCCCGGTACGCCGCGCCGCCGAGCGGGACGAGACCGCGGTGGCGACCTGGGTGAGGGAGGTCTGGCCGCACGTGGAAAGACGGTGAGGGACCAGAACGCGTGGCTGTGCTTCGAGGACGAGTCGGGCCAGAGCCTGCGGCCGCCGAAAGCCCGCACCTGGTCCCGGCGCAGCCACTCTCCGGTGGTGAAAGTCAGTGGGAAGGGCTCCGGCCGCATCTAAGTCGCCGGCATGGTGTGCACTCGGCCCGGCACACGGACCCGCCTGGTCTTTCGGATGCTCGTCCACCACGGCCGCAAGAGTGAGAAGAAGGGGGTCAGGGAGAAGGACTTCGCAGCCCTGCTAGACGCCGCTCACCAGCAGCTCGGCTCGAAGATCGTCCTGGTGTGGGACAACTCCACCCAGCACAAGGACACCGTGATGCGTGAACTGCTCGC
>NZ_JBVKCZ010000169.1:0-3048 GCF_055634335.1 Streptomyces sp. NPDC111802
GCCCCCGCAGGCGCCTCCGGCACCTTCTGCCTCTCGTCTCGGCCCATCGCACACCTCCGTGATCAAGGTGTTGCGACGACCAGTTGAATCCGCCCAGGGTGCGACGATCGATATGAACATGGTGCGAGTTCTCCCTGTGGGTTTTCGGTGAGAGAGCAGTGTTCATGCGCTTGCGTCGTCGTGTGCGCGCCGTCGCCTGACGGCAGCAAAGGTGCCGAGGACGCCGAGGGTCAGTAGGGAGGCGGCCCCCACTGCTCCGCCCAGTCGCAGGCCTGGTGGGTGGAACGTGCAGGTGAGGTTGGCCGAGGAGCCGTCCAGGGGTACGGCAATCAGGCCGTAGTACTGCTTTGCGGGTACGGCGGTGGCGTCACCCGTCGCGCACCGCCAACCGGAGATGCGCGGTGCCGCGACCACCGCGGTTCCCTTGCTGCCGGCCGGGAGTTCGGCACGGATCATGCCGTCGGAGACAGTCACCTTCGTGGCGCCGGTGGTCTTGAGCCGGTCGACGGCCGCCTCCAGGCGCCCGGTGTCCAGGCAGCCGACCGCTCCGTCCGTGACTACGCCCGGCCGGTTCGGGGACAGCTCGATGCGCAGCCATCCGGACGCCGGGACAGTGCCGAGCCGCTCCATGGCGGCGATCTTGGTCCCGGGGTCGGACCTGAAGCGCCCGGGGGTGTCCGCGCCGGTGATGCTCGCGGTACCCGAGAAGTGCGGGGCCCAGAGGTACGCCTCGCTGCCGGCCGGGCAGGTGGTGGTGATCGTCGACCTGACGGAAGCCTCGACGCGCTTGATGCGGGGCACGGTGTACACCCGGGCGCCCAGCAGCAGTTCCTGATTGCGGTACGCCGACGGACCGAAGGCGGAGACACCGGCGCCGCCGGACGGCCGTACCGTCACCAGGGGCGGCACGTCCTGCCGGGACACAGTCACCTTGCTGCCGTCCTGCGGGAACCATCCCTGATGCGGGTCCGGCGGGGAGTGCACCCGCGCACCGACCGAGAAGATCGCGTCCGTGACGGTGTTGTCCAGGCTCTGGAGGTTGCGGCCGCGCGAGGTGTAGCCGTCCCCGAGGGCGATGAGCGTGCGGCTGAGCACGTCGGAGGTCAGGCTGCTGTAGTACTGGGCGCCCTGACCGCCCACCATCAGCGGGTCGTTGCTGACGGTCTGCTCCCGGCCCGGGTCGGTCCGGTACCGGGGCCAGCCGTCGGCCTCGGCGATCGCGTCCGCCTGTTGCTGCTGCCGGTCGCCCCAGGGCGCGTAGTCGTCCAGGTGCCCGAAGCGCAGCCGGGTGGCCACGGCGGAGGTGGCGGTGGCCTCGCCGAGCTGCGCGCCCAGGAGCAGGGTCACGGACAGTCCTGCCATCAACGCGGGGCGCTTGGCGGGGCGTTGGCCGAGCCTGGCAAGCAGAGCCAGCCCGCCGAGTGCGCCCACGGCGGCGAGCAGCGTGAGCGGCAGGATGAAGGAGCGGTCCGTCAGCGCGCTGCTGCTCGCGACGGCGATGATCAGCGCCAGCAGCCCACCCGCCGCACCCAGCGCGCGCAGGCTGGGAGGGCCGTACGACATCGCATGCCACGCGGCGATCACCAGCATCCCGCAGAGTACGAAGGTCTGGCGGTACGAGCTGCCGTTCGGGGTGGCGAAAGCGTGCCAGAGAATGTGGGTCGGGCCCCACTGGAGCGACAGCGTGACGGCGGCCACGAGCAGCGTCCAGCCGTAGCGGACCCGGCGCGGCACCTTTCGGTGGAAGGGCAGGGCGAGGGCGAGCAGCAGCGCCGTGATGCCGACGTACACGGCGGGCGAGCCGAAGCTGTACGTCGTCGGCAGCAGCCGCGCCAGCAGGTCTTCCGTCGGTGAGGGTACGAACACCCGGACCACGCCGGGGTAGGCGTGCTTGGTGCCGAAGTACACGACCACCACGAGCGGAGCCGCCAGGCCCACGCCGAGTGCGACGGTCAGGGCGGCCCGGCCCGCCGCCGCGAGCTTCTGCCGAAGCGGCAGACCGTCGAGCCACAGCCGGAGCAGCAGCACCAGACCGGCGGCGAGCGTGGCCATGTACGCCGTATAGAAGTTGGCGATCCAGGCGACCGCCACGACGACCACGCCGAGAACCCGGCGCCGGTCGTTGAGCGTCCACTCGCCGACCAGGCACAGCAGTGGCAGGGCGATGAGCCCGTCGAGCCACATCGTGTTGTAGACGGAAGTCGCCAAGGTCCAGCCGCACAAGGCGTACGACGCACCGAGCAGCCCCGCCACCCACCAGCAACCGGGGCGCATCCTGAGCAGCAGCCAGGCCATGGCGGCCCCGGCGGACGCCACCTTCAGCAGGGTGATCACATACACCGGGAGATCGATCTCGTCCCGCGGGAACACCCCCACGAGCAGGGCGAACGGGCTGCTGACGTACGTACCGAGATCGGGGAGGAAGCTGGAGCCGTATCCGGACTGCCAGTTGACGAGAAGACCGCCGTCCGCCCTGCCGTGCAACAGGTCCCAAAGGTGGGCGTGGAAGGGTACGTACTGGTTGCCGAGGTCGTTGACGCTGCGGGTGCGGAAGCCGAAGGGGTAGCTGCGGGCAACGATGTCACCGGCGCAGAGCACGGTGACAGTGAGGGCCGCGGCGAGCAGGGCAGCGGTGAGGGCCGGGCCGGTGGGGCGGCCGGGTAGGAGGAGGCGTGTCCAGGGACCGTGCGCGGCTCCGGGTAACACCGGTGTCGGCGTCGCCTGTTGCGTCCGCTCGGGACGGATGGTCGGGTTCACGCCCTGTCCCTGTCCGGTCGGCGGTTCGCGTTCCTGTGCGTAATGCCAGTTCCAGTCAGGGAACCGGCCAAGAGCAGACTCGGACTAACCATACTCGGCAAGCCTCCGGGGAATTACGGGACGCGTGGCGTCTCATCGGGGGTATCCGCTCACCGTGCGTTCTTCGATTCGCCGTCTTAGATGAGCGCGTCTCCAGGGGTGCGTGCGTTCTCGGATCGCGGGATGAGAGCACCGTTCATGGCCGGGTGCTGACGGTACCGGCGCGGGTGGGCGCGGCCCTTGTTGATCACG
>NZ_JBVKCZ010000170.1:0-3032 GCF_055634335.1 Streptomyces sp. NPDC111802
CTGCGGCCTGTTGTGCAGCGGTGCCTTCAGACTCGTAGGCGTTCGGGCCCGGTCGCGGTGGAGGCGCTGAGCCGTATCGGCCGGTCCATCACCTGCGACGTGCTCTTCTCCCCGTTCGACGGCCACAACGGCGGCGTCGTCCTGATGATGGAAGAAAGCCGAAGCGACGAACCGCCTCATGACCCCGAGGCGTACGCTGCGCTGCATGGACCGGCAGGGGGATGACATGGACCGGCAGGAGGGCGAGCCGAGTCTCGGTCTGGCAGCTGTGGCACAGGGTCGGGCTGCGCGGGCCCGTGAACGCGCGGACCGGGCCGAGGCAATCGCCGAGAGGCACGAGATCCTGGCAAGGCAAGACGGAATTGAGTTCCACGCCCAGATCGCCCAAATGCACCGACGAACAGCCGCATGCCACCGGGCTACGGCCCGGCTCCAGGAAGACTTCGCCCGCCGTGCGGCGCAATGGGACCAGAACCATGGCACCAGGCCGCGGTTCATGACCGGGGTCGCCGAGGCATGCGGCACGAACAGCGCAGCAGTCACGCTGGTCGATGCCGGCCAGAACCAGCTCGCGGTCGCCGTGTCCGACGAACAGTCCCGGGCCGCCCAGGAACTGGAGTTCGTGCTAGGCGCCGGACCGACACGTGACGCGGCGTCGGCACACCGTCCCCTCCATGTTTCCGGGCAGGCAATGGAGGCACGCTGGCCCGGCTACGGGACCGGCCTTGCATCATTGGGCATCGCCTCGGTGGCCGCCCTACCGCTCCCGTCACAGGACAGCTGCATGGGCGTGCTGACGGTCTTCGATCCACATCCGGCACCCACGATGCCTGCCGACTTCACCGAGGTTGCCGCCGCCCTCGCCACCATCGTGCTCCGTGGCCCGGACGCCGACGCCGGCATCTACGGCGAAATCGACATCCGTCCAACCGTTCTGCAGGCCACCGGCATGCTTTCCGCGCAGCTCGGCCGCCCCGTCGCCGACGCGCTGGCACTCATCAAAGCCCGGGCATTCACCGAAGGCATATCGATCGAGACCATCGCGCGGCAGATCGTGCACGGAGACCTGAACCTCAGCTGAAGAGGGTTCTGGAGGGTGAGGCCCGGCCGGCCGCTCCCCCTGTCCGGCCGGGCCTCGCGGTCTCCGGCCGCTGCCGCGTGGGGTCAGGCGGTGGTCGGAGTGGCTGTGGTCAGGGCCTTGGCCATGGGGTGCGGTAGGCGAGGCGGAGGTGTCCGTCCGGGGTCCAGTGCAGGTTCATTTCGTGGTCCTTGCTGTCGTCCGGCAAGGCAGGGCCGTTTGCAGCAGTTGGCCGACGAGAAGGGCGGACAGCCAGATCCGTGCTCTGGTGGCCGGCTGCTCGGTGTAGTCGGTGACCGTCAGGGTGATAGTCGGAGTGGATCTGCAGGCGGTAGCGGGGCCGTTCGCTGTGCCTGACCAGGTAGTAAGCAGCGACGGTGGCCGCGTCCCCCATGTGGTGGGCCAACGGGCCGGGGGCGCCGACCGCGGCCAGCAGGCTCCGGGCCGACCTGCCCATGAGGATGCGGGTGCGCTGGGCCCGTTTGATCTCCACCGTGAAGGACAGCCGGAGCAGCGGGGTCCGCGGCGTACCCCGGGTGCGGGTGTGGTGGGCGGTGCTCGGCATGGCTGGCCTGCCTCGCGTGGCGTGAGGTGGGGCGGCCGCAGCGGGCGGGGCCAGTACAAACGCCCTCCGCAGCCGCATGTGTACAGCATCGGCCGGGTCCGGGGCGCACCAGGAAACTACGGGGCGGGGCACGGTGCGCCTAGGGCGTCCTCGGCCATTTCTGAGGTCTTCTCTTCGGGGTGACGGTCATGGTGGAGCGAGGGTCAGTCCGGTCTCGGCGATGAAGCCGTCGAGCAGGTGGGGCCGGTACTGCATTTTCTTCAGCCGGGTCCGGGTGTGTGCGGCGAGCTGGTCGGTGGTGCACGCGGCCAGGTTGCCCAGGCTGTTCTTGAGGTTCGCCCACACGCCTTCGGCCGGGTTGAGGTCCGGGGCGTACGAGGGCAGCTGGAAGACCGTCAGCCAGGCCGCCCGGCGGGCGAGCAGTTCACGCATCACGGTGTCCTTGTGCTGGGTGGAGTTGTCCCACACCAGGACGATCTTCGAGCCGAGCTGCTGGTGAGCGGCGTCTAGGCCGTCTCCTTCGGATCATCTGATCGTTGGTTGATGTGTGTCGTTGACTGATGCCCAGTGGGCACGTATCGAGCCGTTGCTGCCGGACCGGGCGCCGAGGCGGGGTGGACGATGGCGGGATCACCGGCAGGTGATCGACGCGATCGCGTTCAAGTACCGGACCGGCACGCCGTGGATGGACCTTCCCGAGCACTTCGGGTCGTGGAAGGGCGCCCACAACCGGCTGCGGATGTGGGCCGTCGACGGCACCTGGGAGAAGGTCTTCAACGCTCTGCTCGCCCAGGCCGACGCTGAGGGGGACCTCGACTGGGTCGTCGCGGTCGACTCCACCATCGTCCGTGCCCACCAGCACGCCGCCGGGGCCCGTCAAAAGGGGTTCCAGTCGGCGAGCCGCACGACCATGCCCTCGGGCGGTCCCGCGGCGGACTGACCACGAAGATCCACCTGGCCGCCGACAGTCGCTGCAGGCCACTCGCCTTCGTCATCACCCCTGGCCAGGCCGGTGACGCACCCGCGTTCCCACAGGTCATGGTTCGCTTACGAGTCCCGCGGCCGGTCGGCAGACCGAAGGCGACTCCGGACATGGTCCTGGCCGACAAGGCGTACTCGTCCCGCGCGATCCGTTCTCACCTGCGCCGGCGCGGGATTCGGGCGGTGATCCCGCAGCCCGCCGACCAGGCCGCCAACCGCAGACGTCTCGGCAGCCGCGGTGGCAGGCCACCGGCGTTCGACCGCGAGGCATACAAGCAACGGAACACCGTCGAGCGGTGCATCAGCAAGCTCGAACAGTGGCGCGGCCTGGCCACTCGCTACGACAAGACCGCCACCATCTACCTCGCCGGACTGCACCTCGCCGCCATCTTCATTTGGTCAGCGAGG
>NZ_JBVKCZ010000171.1:0-2790 GCF_055634335.1 Streptomyces sp. NPDC111802
CACCGCCAGGTCATGCCATCGGTCGAGCACCGCAGCTCGAAGTATCTGAACAACAGGGCAGAGAACTCGCATATCCCCACACGGGAGCGCGAGCGCAGAATGAAGGGCTCCGCAGCGTCGGCACGGCCCAGAGATTCCTCGCTTCCTTCTCCCGGATCTCACCGCACTTCCGCCCCCGCCGCCACCTGATGACCGCCCCCGACTACCGCGCCGAGATGGCCGAGCGCCACACCCTCTGGCGCACGATCACCGCCACCGCCAATACGACAGCGACCGCCTGAGCCAGGCACAGCCAGCACCACCGACCTGCCCCAACTCACCTACACCATCGGCAACTTGACAAGGCCGGTACGAGGGGACCCTCAATGCCGGCTTGCCCCGCACGCCAGGACGGCCTTCCGCTATTGCGGTGCGATGGCCTTGAGCCAGTCCTCGACGGCGAGGACGTCTGCCCACTGCGGGAACAGCTTTTCGGTAAGCATCGTGTGCACCTCGGGGTCGGTGTCGAGGCAGGCATCCGCCAGGACGGTGAGGCCGAAGTCCAGATCGATGGCGTGCCACAGGGTGGACAGCACTACAGCGCTGGTGGCGATGCCTGTGAGAACAAGGCTGTCGATATCGCGAGCCCTGAGCACCAGGTCGAGGTCGCTGCCCGAGAACGCGCTCCCCCGTCTCTTGGTCACCACGACGTCGCCCTGCTGGGGCGCGACATCGTGATGGATCTCGGTACCAGGGGCACCCTCGGTGAACAGGCCGGCCCGCACGATGCTTGTCATCACCTTGTTGCGGGGGTTGACTTCCGGATCGCCCGGCCGTAATCCGATCACCACGTAGATCACGGGGATGCCGGCAGCCCGGGCACCGTCGATCGCCTGGCGCAAGCGCGGCAGATATCCGGAACCGTCGTCGGCGATGGCCACGATGTCCCGTTGGACGTCCATCACCAGAAGCGCACTGTTTGCCATGCTTGCCGTCCCTTCTCCGTGGAAGAATAAGAGCAAGTCTGGTGGATCAACCGAGCCGTGGTTGGGGGTTCCGCAGATCCAAGCCAGGCCTACTGCCACCGGTACGGCAGGAGCTCTACCGGACCGCTGTGCGGGACATGCCGGGAGATCGTCGAACAGGCCCGCAAGCCCTCCTGAGTGCCGGGGCCGCACGTCAGTGACGGGCCCCGACGCCCACGGTGAGGTGCCCCGGAGATTCCGGACAGGGACCCAATAGGGTTGTCCTGTCAAGGAAACGAGGAAGCACGAAGTGGCATCACCCAACAAGTACACCCCGGAGTTCCGCGAGGAAGCTGTCCAGATTGCGCTCCAGTCGCGCAAGACCGTCTCGGAGACGGCGCGGGAACTCGGCCTGAATACGGAAACACTCCGGGGCTGGGTGAAGAAGTACAAACAGCGCAACGAACCATCAGATGATGCGCCACTGACCATGCGTGAGCGGGCCCGCCTGAAGGAACTTGAACGCCGCATCCAGGAAGTCGAAATGGAGAATGTCTTCCTGAAAAAATGCGCAGCGTGTGTGTCCTGAACGCGTCGGCGTTCCCTGATGGTTGAGGGAGCAGTCGTCGCGATGCTGTTTGAGTGATGGAGGTTTGGCCCTCCGCAGCCGCCTTGCAGGAGGAGGCTGCAAACCACCGCAAGCTGCGTCGGTAAAGAGCCGGGGTGGTGAGCGTTGCGGAAAAGGCGTGCCAGTGAGCACGTCAGGTGTGGATCGTGAAGGCGAGTAAAACCGAACCCTTGTAGACGTGTCGAAATCTTTAAGGCGGCATCGAAACCGTGGTGGAACGCTGCACTGCGGGATAAGCCAGAGGGATACCTGTCTACTGCTCTGGTGGTGTCCGGCATATAGAGGGCGCGAGCACGATTCAGGCTCTCAAACGGAACAGGAGAACCTGTCGCCTTGGAACTGTCGTTGTGCGGAATTACCGCGCGGCGCGAGAGGGAGAGATCCAAGCGGAAAGAATCCGTGAGGAGTTGAGTACCGATCCGGGGCACAGGGGCGGACCGCCCCGTAGTAGTGATGAAACCTGTGTAATGCGGGTGGAGCGAAGGGGGCGGGTCATCTACGGTTCGCTGGTTGGTCAACCACCTATGTGGGAGGAGCCTGCGTGAGCGAGGCGAAGTCCAAGTCGTTTGAAATCTCGAAACGACTTGTGTGGGACGCATATTTGAAGGTGGCGGCGAACAAGGGGGCCGCGGGGGTGGATCGACAGTCGATCGAAGAGTTTGAGCAGGACCTGAAAGGGAATCTGTATAAGCTTTGGAATCGGATGTCGTCGGGAAGTTATTTCCCTCCACCCGTCCGAATGGTCGAGATACCGAAATCTGGAGGTGGGGTTCGTGTTCTCGGTGTGCCTACAGTGGCGGACAGAATAGCTCAGACTGTCGTGTCGATGACGTTGGAACCGCTACTGGAACCAGGGTTCCACAGTGATTCCTATGGTTACCGCCCCGGCCGTTCTGCTCTGGATGCCGTGGGTATGGCGCGAATGCGGTGCTGGAAGAAGGACTGGGTCATCGACCTTGATATTCGGGCCTTTTTCGACACCATCGACCACGCTCTCCTGATGAAGGCGGTGGAACGTCATACGGACCTGCCATGGGTAGTGATGTATGTGCGACGTTGGCTAGTCGCACCTCTGCAACATCCCGATGGAAACCTAGAGGAACGGGACCGTGGAAGTCCTCAGGGCAATGCCGCGTAGATAAGCGTTTTGGCGTTCTGTTTCCACATGTGCACAGCGACACACCCGCGTTGGTTGTGGATAGTCAACCAGGGTGATAG
>NZ_JBVKCZ010000172.1:0-2709 GCF_055634335.1 Streptomyces sp. NPDC111802
AGCAGGCTGTCCTGGAACGTAACGAGGCCCTGTTCCCGCCGGCGTAAACCGGCCGGGGACAGGGCCTCTTGGCAGGTTCGATGTCTATGAGATCCTGCTCAATCCCACTGCGTGGTGGCCATGGCCATCACGTTTCCCCGCCGTTCACGCGCTCGTGGATGTCGACGAGGGTGGCGAGGGCCACCCACTGGGCAGCCTTCGTCTCCGAGTTGGGCGTGGCGCTGCTGCAGCTGGTCGATGGCCGCGTGGTCGGTCAGGGCCGTGTTGATGAGGTCGCGCTGGTACTCCATGCCTGCGAAGAAGCCGCGGTGGTAGCGGCACTGGTCCTGTGCTTCGGCGCAGGCCGGGCAGTCTTCCCAGCCAGCGGGTCGTACGGTGCGGTCTCCGGTCCGGGGGCTCCGGGGCCGTGTGGCGGGCGGCGGGCGGCGGGCGGCGGGGGAGTGAAGGCTGGTGGTGAACAGGTCTTCGCGCCAGGTGGTCAGGCAGCTCTTGGAGGTAGGCGGCCAGGGCGGCCGCGGTGGCCGGGTAGTGGTCGTAGAGCGACGCCCAGATCCGTTTGGCCTCACCGCCAGCTGCTTCGATCAGCATCCCGGCCATCACCGGCCTGGGCGGGTTACCGGGGATCGCACGCAGCGCCCACTGCGCGGCATCGGCAAACTGCTCGTTCTCGATGGTGAGCTTCATCAGGGTCTTCGTCTTCGTCTCCCGGGACGGGCTGTCTGGGGAGCAGGGAGCGGCCCGGGCAGAGGTGGTGAGCCGGGCCGCTCCCCCGGTGCGGTCAGCAGTCGCCAGCGGGCGTGCCGCGCTCGAAGGCGTCGATCAGGGCAGTGATGCGGTTCGAGTTGTCGGCGACGCCGACCCAGGCGCCGGTCTCGGTCCACACCGGAACGTGCTCGGTGTCGGCATCGAGGTAGGTCACATACGAGCCGTAGCGCTCCAGCGCCGCGGGGAAGACATCGGCGGTACCGGTGGGCTGAGATGCAGGGTGGAGGAGTTCGAGTCCGGTGACGACAAGCCAGATCGGCTCGTCAGGTGTGCGCGGCAGCCGAATGTGGCCAGTGACCCGCAGCTGGTCGCCGGGCACCAGGTCGTGCAGCACGGCGGCCGCCATCACCGGGTCTCTTACCGTGCAGGGCATGACCATTTCGTCTGCCCGTTCGTCCGTCGGGCAGACGATGATGCGGAACCGCACGCTGGTGTCGTGCTGGCCGCGCGCGGTCTCTTCCTCCAGGAAGCCGTCCAGGGCGAACTCTTCGGATTCGGCTCCCATGTCAGCCTGCCTTCGCAGCCGGGGCCCGGTGGGCGGCGTCGTACGCCTCCAGTACTGACCTGCGGACCATCCCCACGTCCGCGACCTGGTGGCCGTTGGCGCGTGCCCAGGTGCGGACGGCGGCGAGTTCCTCTTTGGTGCGGCCGCTGCCCTGCGCCGACCGGCTCGAGTAGGTGCCGAGACCGGCCATCAGCCGGGCGCGGTTGCGCTGCTGCTGCTCGCGGGTGAGCGGCCGGTGCACCGGCGGTGCGCCGTTCGTCTCCCGGTCCAGTCGGACGATGCGGGCTTGGTCCACGGTCAGCGGGTTATGGCGGGCTTCAGCGGCCCTCGCGCGGCGGGCCTGGTCCTGGTCTGCCACTACATCGACCCAGTCGTCCCCGAGGCGGTCGGCGAGGCCCTTGCGCAGCTCGGTGCGCTGGCCCGGGGTGGTGGCCGCGAAGACGCCGACCCGGGTGAGCGGCTTGTTGACCAGGGCCCACTTCAGGCAGTCCCGGGCGATGGGGCAACGGGCACAGGCTTTGCGGGCCTGCTCCAGCCGCTTGTCCGTCGCCTCCCGGTCAGCGGATCGGTCGCCGTTGGTGAAGTCGAACAGCTGCGGCTTCCGCTGGCAGGCCGTCGGGGTGGGGTGGTGGGGGAAGGGGAAGCGCGGGTCGGGATCGGCATGAGTGGTGGGCTGACCGACACCGTGACGACTCATGATGTTGCCTCCGGGAACAGGCTGGCGAGGTGGGGGAGTTGGAGGAGGATCTGCTCGAAGACGTCGAGCGGGACGCGCCACGGCCCGAGCGCCCCAGAGCAGGGCACGGGAAGCGGCAGTGCGTGGACGTCGTCCAGGACCAGGTGGTGGCGGCCGCGCTGTGCCCACGGACTGCACAGGTCGCCGTCGTCGAGGTGGCAGCCGGTGATGCGGGCGATGCCAAGGACGGCTCGGGTGTGCAGCTGGTGGCCGCAGATCGTGTGGGCCACGAGCGGATCGCGCAGAGCAGCCCGGTCGATGACCGCCCCGGCGTGCAGCAGGTACCAGCCGGGCGCCCAGGCCTTGGGCCGGTTCTCGACACGCTTGTCGCCGTGGACGATGCAGGCCGTCCACGGCTGCTTGATCGTGATGCCGCGGATCCGGTCGCCGCCTTCCACTGCGGCGGTCATCCGGCACTCTCCAGCAGGGCGGTGCCGGGGCGTCCGGGTCGGCGGCCGTTGACCGCCGTGGTGTCGGCGTCGGCCGCGGTGCCCAGATACGGGAAGGGCTCTTCGTCGGTCTTCACCTTGTACATGGACACGTCGGCGGCGCGCAGGACGTCGCCGAAGGGCCGATCGGGCAGGTCGGTGACGTAGGCGGCGCCGATCGACACAGTGAACGGCAGCAGCAGGCCCTCGAAGGGAACGGGCCGGTCCATGTGGGAGCGCAGGCCGGCGAGCTCCTGGGAGAAGTACTCGCGCGG
>NZ_JBVKCZ010000173.1:0-2645 GCF_055634335.1 Streptomyces sp. NPDC111802
TCACCCTGGTTGACTATCCACAACCAACGCGGGTGTGTCGCTGTGCACATGTGGAAACAGAACGCCAAAACGCTTATCTACGCGGCATTGCCCTGTGGGGTTCCCCGGCCTCTCTCCTGCAAGGTCCCGTCGGGCAGTTGCAGCGGAGCGGCCAGCCACCGCTTCACATACAGCACGACCCAGCGGGCATCGGTGTACGCTTCGACAGCCTTGACGACCAGGTCCCACCGCACGCTGTCGAAGAACTTCCGGATGTCGAGATCGATCACCCAGTTGTACTCCCAGCAACGTCGTCGGCAGACCTCGACCGCGTCCAGCGCCGAGCGGTTCGGGCGGTAGCCGTAGGAGTCGGGATGGAACATCGGCTCCACCCGTGTCTCCAGATGCGCGGCTACCACCGTCTGCGCTACCCGATCAGCGACAGTGGGCACTCCGAGCACACGGACACCAGCAGCACCATGCGCTTTCGGAATCTCCACCGCCTTGACCGGAGGCGGGAAGTAGGTCCCCGAGGACATCCGGTTCCAGATCTTGTACAGGTTGCCCCGCAGATCCTTCTCGAACGCCTCGACCGACTGCCCGTCCACCCCCGGCCCACCCTGATTGCCCTTCACCTTCAACCAGGCGTCCCACACCTCCTGCTTGGAGATGTCGAACGGCTTGCCAGATGCTTTCAGCTGGTCCATCGGGCTCCTCCCAGAGCTCTGGTTGACCAAACGAACAACAGCCACGAGCGACCCGGCTCCTTCGCTCCGCCCCCGTTACAGGGACTTCACCGCTACTACGCGCCGGTCCGCCAGCGCATCCGGCCCGGTACTCGAAGTCCCTACGGGACACTCCCGACTCGGGCACTCCCGGTCGGCCGCGCTGCTGCACACGGCCACGCCAGATGCGCCTTCCCACGTTCCGTGCGAGAGCGGCAGACCGCGCTCACGCCGTCTTCATGCCGGACGCCGCCTGGCCAGTCAGCGGGCTCCCGCCAGGCTCATCCCCGAACACTGCCGAATCGCCCGGGTTTCGACGCCTTCTGACTACATTTCGACACTTCGACAACGGTCGTCTTCGCGGTCCCTACCTGACGCCTCCTGGGCGCCTTTTCCGCATCGCTCACCACGACGGTCTTCAGCCAACGCAGCATGCGGTGGTTTGGAGCCTCCCCCCGCAGGGCGACTCCGAGGGGCCTTCCCTCATCTCTCGCACAGCACCGCATCAAGGTGCTCGATCTCCTACATCACGGGCATCCTCTCTGCGTTCGTGGCGCACCGGCAGCTGTAGTTCTTGATCGTTGCGGTGTTGGTGCTGGTCAGGGTGGTGTCGGTGCGGCCGGGGCCGGGGCAGGGGAACGGCCACCGTGATCATGAACGTTTGTGACGACGATCAAGGAACAGGTGGCCGTGGAGGCCACGATAGCCGGGCAGGAGTGGACGGCCGTGCTCGCGGCGGTGATGGCCGAGGTTGCTGACTGCTTCCCGCGCCGGGAACCGCGGCTGCTGGCCCGGGAGATGACCGAGGGCATGCTGATGGAGCTGGATACGCGTAACTGCTGGACGCTCGGCGAGGCGCTGGGGCACTCGGGCCCGCACCGGCTGCAGCACTTCCTCTCCCGTGGTGTGTGGGACCATGACCTGGCCCGCCACCGGCTCATGACCTGGGCGGCCGGTGAACTCGCCGATGACCAGGCGGTGTTGATCGTGGACGAGACCGGTGATGAGAAGTCCTGCACCGACTGCGTCGGCGCGGCACGCCAATACTCCGGGGCGCTCGGGGCCCGTACTTCAAAAACTGTCAGCGACGGGTTTCCGCGGGGGTTGTTCGGGCGTGTAGCTGTTCCCATGTGCGGGCGGGTGATCCGGGTATCGGCGTGACGAGGATCCGGTGCAGGTCCAGGAGCCGTTTTGCGTCCTGGTACTGGATGGACAGGTTGGTGCGGTTGACGCCCAGTAGTTGGGCTAGGAACGTCATGGTCACCGCTCTGCGGCGGCGCAGGATGGCTGCCAGGAGCCGGTGGGTGTGGTCCACGCTGCTGGTCTGTGGGTGGCGGTGGCTGCGCGGGCGGTGGAAGCGTCGCTGGAATGCCGCCTCGGCCAAGGCGTCCCAGAAGGCTCCGAGACCGCCACCAGATGCTCGAAGGCGGTTCGTGACATGCCGGTCAGGGCCGGGTCGGTCCGGTGTGTCGTTGCCGTCGCGTCCGGCGCTCGCGGTGGAACAGGAGACAGTGTGTAGTTCCAGTCGCCGTGGAAGGAGTTGGGTGTGATCGCAAGTGCGTGGAACTCGGCGGGTGTGACGCTGATGCCGAGGTCGTAGCTGCCTGTGTCCAGTTCGGCCCCGATGGTCAGGCTGGCCTTGGTGGTTGTGGCGGCGATGGTCTCAATGACGACCTGGTAGCTGGTCAGCGGCCGCCCCCGCCAGTTCGCGGTGATGTGACAGAACATCCGGTGCTCTATCTTGTTCCACTTCGACGTCCCCGGCGGTAGGTGACAGACCGTGATCTCCAGGCCGCTCTCTCGTGCGAAGGTGGCAAGGTTGCTTTTCCAGGTCCAGCGGCGGGGATCGTTGGAACCGCCGGCGTCGGCGGTGATCAGGAGCCGGGTGGCATTCGGATGGTCTGCCCGTCCGCGGTGCTGCCACCAGCGACGGATGGACTC
>NZ_JBVKCZ010000174.1:0-2627 GCF_055634335.1 Streptomyces sp. NPDC111802
ATCATCAGTGCCCTGGTCGTCGCGCTCGCGTTTGCCGCGCTGGTGTTCATGACCCGCCAGCTCGGCATCCTCATGTTCGTGTGCATGGCCCCCCTCGTGCTGGCCTCGCTGGCCCGCGGGGGCGACACGAGCGCAGTCAAAGCGTGGGCGCAGCGGCTGTTGGGGTTGATGTTCGCCCCGTTCGCGCTGCTGCTGATCTCCCCGTTCGTGGAGTTCGCCAAGGGTTCGCTGGTGGTGGACGCCGTCCTGCTGGTCGCTGCGGACGTCCTGATGCTGCGGATGATCTTCCACGGTGTGCCGTACTTCGGGCCCCGGGTGGCCGGCGCAGCCCGGGCCGTGGTGGAAAGCAGGACCAGCAGCCCCCTGGCGCGAGCGGTTGTCCGGGCGGGTGCCCCGGATTTCTACGAGAAGGAGAACAACCCGCGCGGCCCGCGCACCGTGGACACCCCGGGCCGCGCCATGTCCGAGGACCGCGGAGTCCTGTTCGCCGCCTACGGCATGAACAAGCCCCAGGGGTCCGGACGGCTGACCACCCTGTCGGCCGTCGAGAGGGAACGGCGAGACGCGAGTGACAGCGCGGCCCGCCGCGCGCAACTCCGTGCGGTGCGCGAGCAGTACCGGCCTGCCCGGCCCGCGGCCCCCGCCGCCGGCCGGTCGGCTACCCCGGCACCGACGCCGGAGCCGCAAGGCAACGCGCGGCCGTCCTCGGGGCAGCCGCCCACCCCGTAAGAGCCGCCCCCTGGCCTGGCGCCGCCTCCCACCGCACCTGCGGCAGGAGCGGCGCCGGGGCCGGGCCGCTCACCCCAAGACTTCAGGAGGTTGTTTCCGTGTACTCCCTGGCCCCTGGCTACCGCATCCCCGCCGTGCAGCGCGGGCTCAGCCGCACCGAGATCCTGCTGACGAAGGCCAACGCGGGGGTCGGGAGCGCCGTGCTGATGTCGGCGATGATCACCCCGCCGCCGGTGTGGGCCTTCGGCGCGGTGGGCGCCGCCGCGGCGCTGCTCAACCTGGCGCCCGGACCGCGCTCACTCGCCCGCTGGGCGACGGTGGGCGTTCGGCATCTGCGCGAGCGCAGCGTGCCGGAGACGATGACCGCCCAGCCGGGCACGACCACCACGTGGGCGCTCTACCCGGGCCACGGCACCATGCAGGACCCGCAGCGCCGGGCCGCGTTTCATGAAGCATTCGCCCGCGCGCTCGCGTTCGCCGGCGGGCAGGCCCGCACCGCGGGCGTCCAGGTGCACGTCTCCCACCACAGCACGGTCCGCGACTACACCGACCACACCCAGACGATCTCCGTCCACGTGCCCAAGGGCCTGGTCGCCCACCCTGCCCGGGTTCTCGACAGCCTGCATGGCGAGTTCGCTGCCCTCGGTTCGCTGATCCCCGTGGAACCCACGCCGCCCCCGGCGGTCATCGAGCGGGGTGCGGGCTGGGCGGGCCTGGACGACGGCCGGTACGTGGCGACCGCGCGGCTGATCGCCTGGCCCGATGAGACCGACGGCGACCTCATGCCGAAGCTGCTGCTCGGGCCGGGAACAGACCGCTCGTTCGCCGTCCTGTACCGGCCGCTACCGGCGGGCCAGTCCCGCCGGTCCGCGAAGTGGTCAGCCGCCGCGCGCGAGGCCTTCGTCACCGACAAGGTCAAACAGGACGCCCACGCGATCACGAGCGGATCGACGCACGGCGCGCTGGTGCAGGGCGCCACCCTCGTCGACGTCGACGGCTACCTGACGGTGTTCGGTGACAGCCCCGAGACCGTCACCGAAGCCCGCTGGCAAGCGTCCCTCGCGGCCGACCGGCACCGCATCCGCCTCGACTGGCTCACCGGCCAGCAGCACCGCGCTCACGTGATGACCACCCCGCACGGAGCCTCCACCAGGAAAGGGGCAATCCTGTGATCCGTCTGCCCTCCACCCACGCCGCGATCACGGCGCCGCTCGTCGCCTCCAGTACCCGTTTTCCCGGCATCCCGATCGGCCGCTCGCTCCTGGACGGGCGCCCATTTCACCTTTCCCCCGTCCAGACGTCGGACGCTCTGCTGCCCTCGACCAACAGCCTCGCCCTGGGCGGGCTCGGCTCCGGCAAGAGCACGACAGCCAAGGCACGGGCCCGGCGCGAGATCCTTGAGAACGGCCACCAGTACGTCGTCATCGACTCCTTCGGCGAGGACAACGCGGGCGAGTGGGCGCCACTGACCCGCTCCCTCGGAGGCCGCGTCATCGAGGCCGGCACCTTCACGCTGAACCCCGTCAGCGACCTGCTCCCGCAAGAAGTCCGGGAGCAGCTGGTCCGGTCGCTGATCCTGGCGGTCGAACCTGGCGCGCTCACCTACCAGGCCACCCACGCGCTCCAGCACGCGCTGAACCACCCCAAGGCGACCTCGCTCAACGGCCTGGTGGACGCGCTGGTCAGCCCGGAAGACGGCCGCTGGCCGGCCGCGAAGCTGACCGAGTGGGGCGAGGGCGCAGCGATCGGCCTGTCCCGCTACACCGAGGGCAGCCTGCGCGGTCTCTTCGACGGCCAGGACGCGAGCCTGCCCGAGACGGACCTGCCGATCCTGTCCTTCGACTTCTCCCACCTGGACCGCAACTCGCCGGCGATCCCGTCGCTGATGGCCGCGGTCA
>NZ_JBVKCZ010000175.1:0-2596 GCF_055634335.1 Streptomyces sp. NPDC111802
AGAAAGAAACTCCGCACCGAAACTACCATCCACCACTCCGACCCGCCCAACATCAAAATCCTCGCCGTTTCTTAACTACGCGGCATTGCCCCACAGGGATCATCGGTCTCACCCGTCCTGGCAAACCTGTTCATGCACTACGCGTTTGATACATGGCTGACCCGGGAGTTCCCCTCGGTCTCCTTCGAACGCTACGCGGACGACGCGGTGATCCACTGCGTCACCGAGGGTCAGGCCAGGCGCGTCCTGGCGGCCCTGCACGAGCGGATGGCCCAGGTCGGACTGGAGCTGCACGCGGACAAGACGAAGGTGGTGTACTGCAAGGACAGCAACCGGCACGAAGACTTCGCGCAGGTGGCGTTCACGTTCTTGGGGTTCACCTTCTGCCCGCGTAAGGCGCGCCGGAGGGACGGGGTGCAGTTCACTGGGTTCCAGCCGGCGGTCAGCAAGGAGGCCCTGAAGAAGATGAGCGCGACGGTGAGGTCCTGGCGGCTGCACCTGCGCGTCTCCGGCTCGGAAGCGGACCTCGCACGGTGGATCAACCCGATCGTGCGGGGATGGATGGCCTATTACGGGTCCTTCTACCGCCAAGGGCTGGCGCCCCTGCTCCACCGCATCAACACCTACCTGCTGCGGTGGATCATGAACAAGTACAAGAGACTGCGGAGCTGGAAGAAAGCCGTCCGCGCGATGCGCGACGCGATCGCTCGGCAGCCTCGGTACTTCGCGCACTGGACCTGGGCGAAACCGGCTGCTATCTGACGAGAGCGACAAGAGCCGTATGACGGGAGACTGTCACGTACGGATCTGTGGGAGCCCGAGGGTGCGATCCCCTCGGGCTACCCGACTGTCAGCTTGATACCCAGCGGTTCGGTCAAGCTTGACTGCCCGTCAGATAATCAAGAAGAGATATCCCGTCTCAATGCCGCCTACGACCTCTCGATTCAGCGCTTCAGTCGTGGATTCGAAGGGTTTCGGGCGGGATTTTTCTTCTTGATCATCTGACGTTCTGTCAAAGTGGCAGTGCCCTCCGGTCACTGCTTCCTAACCGAGCGTCTGCCCTGTCCCGTCTGGTGCAATTCCAGTGCCAAACCCGGAGCTTGAGACTTCCTGTGCTCGGCGGCGTGTTGCCTCGGCCTGTGCTTGGCGAGGGAATGCTGCCAGTGAGTGCTGCAGGCGCAAGAGGGCGTGGCAGGCGTGTGCGGAGTGCAAGCGGGGGTAATGGTCGAGGAAGACGCTCCAGTGGGTACAGGCTTCTTCCAGGTCGCCGGTGGCGAGCAGTGATTCGGCCAGTTCTGCGTGCGTCAGGGCGTATGCCTTGTGCTGGTGAGCGGGCGGGTGGCGCACTGCGTCGCGGAAGGCGGCTTGCGCCGGGCGCAGGTCGTTGAGCGCGCGTAGCGTCTTGCCGCGCTGGTAGTCCAGGCTGGCGCGGGGGTAGCTGGTGAAGGGGCCTTGGGTGTCCGATGTTTTGTCGTGGGCGCGTTCGGCGTCGGCAAGGTCGGTGAGGGCGGGCCCGCGGTGGTGCAGCGCGGCGTGAGTGAGCGCGTGTTGGGCCAGCAGGAAGGAGCGGACTGCAGGAGAGGCGTCGGGACCTGAGCTGTGCCTGGCGCTGTGTGCAAGGCCGGTTGCGTAGCCGCGGTGGCCCATGCGCAGCGCCTGGACGCTCATGGCGCGGAGGGTGATGGCGTATGCAGTGCGATCGTCGGCTTCGCGGGCGATGCTGAGCGCGGTTTCGTAGTAGCGCTGAGCGAGACCGTTGAGACCAGCCTCCTCGGACATGCGGGCCAGCAGGTGTGTGAGCTGCGCGCGGCAAGTGAGCATGGCCTTGTGTAGCGCTTGAGGAGCGGGTGCGGCCAGTAAGGGGACTGCGTCGTCGGCCAGGTAGGCAGCGAGTGCTCCTCGCCCTACGCTGCCGCGTGCGGCAAGGAGCGCTCCGAACTCCCGTATGAGACCTTGTTGTTCGGCCAAATCCAGGGGTGTGGGGCGGGGCCGATCGAGCGCGACGCCGGCACCTGTCGGGTGAGGAGGCACCCGTTTCGGCAGGGAGATGGCAATGGCCGAGTAGACGGTGCGTGAGAGAAGCTCACGACGGTTGAGCGGCACGTCGTTGTGACGCATGGTGACCGAGCGGGCCTGTGCATCGGCCTGTGCACTCCGGCCTGCCTCGGCAAGCAGTGCGCGCAAGCGGTCGTTGGGCTCGTATCGTGCCATGCGGCACCTCCTGTCCGATGACATAGCCGGGCTCCCAGGCACACCCCTGCCCCCGTGGGGGAGCCCGTGTCCACTCTTGCTGAAGTCTCCAGCGGCAGAAGGCGCTCGTATGGCTGCAGATGCGCCGTCGGGCGCACGGCGCCTGCGTACCATGGGCAGTTCCATCGCAGACGCCAAGCGCCGGATTGCCCTGGCGCCCCACAAAGCACCCTTGGACCTCTTCGGCGTACCCACCGACCTGCGACTTTACTGAGAAGTTCGACTATGCGTCAGCCCTGGATCGCGGGGTGTGGGGGCGGGCTGTGCTGGTTGTGGTGTGGGCCAGGGGGCGTGGTGGGTGAGGCGGATGTGGCCGTCGGGGGTGTGGTGAAGTTCCAGTGGGTGG
>NZ_JBVKCZ010000176.1:0-2530 GCF_055634335.1 Streptomyces sp. NPDC111802
GTACGACACCGACGCCTCAGCCTCCACCGCGAGCCCATCCCAAGACGACCTACATCAAGATCATCTCACGCCCCCGCAGACAACTTGATAGCGCCACGCCAGGCGGTGGGCGGTGGAAACAGGCTTCCGAGAGATCAAGACCTACCTACGGGGCTCGCACCGCGCCCTGCGCGCCACAGACCCCGAGGTCGCCCGCCAGGAACTGTGGGCCTACCTCATCGTCTACCAGACGATCCGCCTGATCATCTGTCATGCCGCCCTGCGCGGGGAGGACCTCGAACCCGCGAGGATCTCCTTCACTGCGGCCCGAGACGCGGTCCGGAACTCGATCACTACCACGCCCCGCGACACCGAGGCGCACTGCGAACAGCTCTACCGGGACCTCTCACGACGCGTGATCACCAAACACGTCACCTGCCGGACCTGCCCGCGCATGGCCAAGAGGCCGCTGTTCCATTTCCCCTCCCGGCAGGCCTCCACCGCCCTCACCTCGCAAACGTCACCTACCAACTCTCCATCACCACACCGGACACCGCCGACACACAGGCGCCACATCAGGCTGAACAGCAAGATCCACCCTGCCCTGCCGCCCAGCCCCGCGCCGCGTAAGTTCCTGGCATTGGGTGCGATTCCCCTCGGCTACCCGACCGCCTCCGCGAACTTGACAGCACCACTTCCCGGTTTCCAACACGATCCGTCCCGCACCCTCACGAAAGGGCGCGTTGTACGACCGTCGCTTCCCACCCATGACCCTCAACTTCAGTCACACCTCCACGCTACAAGGGTGCGTACAGACCCCGCGGCGCTACGCAGCGAGCATGTTGCTAACATTGCTGTTACTAACATTGCCATTAGTCTCCTGGGGGGAAGTGTATGGAGGTCAGCAGACATGGTGGATTTCGTCGGTCGCCGACAAGAGCTGGCAACGCTGGAGCGCGAGCTGCAAAAGGTCACCGCGGGGGTCAATGCAGAGCGGCCAGGCCGGTGCGTGATGCTGCGTGGGCGTCGCCGGGTGGGCAAGTCGCGGCTGGTCGAGCGGTTCGTGGAGCGCTCAGGGGTGCCGTTCTTGTTCTACGCCGCCACCGGCGCGTCCCCTGGGGGTGATCTGGCACGGCTGGCCCGGGATGCCCAGGCGTCGACGCTGCCGCTGGCACAGCTGGTGGCCGCCGCGAGGCCGGACAGCTGGGACGCCGCGTTCGATGTGTTGGCCGCGGCACTGCCCACCGACGAGCCGAGCGTGCTTGTGATCGACGAGGTGCCGTACCTGATGGATGCCGCCGGCGCCTTCGAGGGGATGCTGCAGCGGGCCTGGGACCGCGCGCTGGAGACCAAGCCGGTGCTGCTGATCCTCATCGGCTCGGATCTGTCAATGATGGAGGCGCTGAACAGCTACGGCCGCCCCTTCCATCAGCGTGGCCGGGAGATGGTGCTCGGGCCGCTGAACCCCGCTGAGGTGGGGCGGATGCTGGGGTTGGATCCTGCGGAAGTCTTCGATGCGGCGCTGGTCACCGGCGGGCTGCCGCTGATCTGCGCGGAGTGGCAGCACGGCGCGGGGCTGTGGGACTTCCTCGGCGAGGCGCTGAATGACCCGGTCTCGGCACTGCTCGTGTCGGCCGAGCGCTCGCTGGCTGCGGAGTTCCCGCCGCAAGCTCAGGCACGTGCGGTGCTGGCGGCGATCGGCAGTGGCGAGCGGACCTTCACCAACATCGCCCGCGCGGCCGGCGGGATCGGCGCCACGCCGCTGAAGCGAGCGCTGGAGCTGCTCACCGACAAGCGGATCGTCGCTGCGGAGCTGCCCGTGTCCCTGCGCCCGTCGAAGGATCGCCGCTACCGGGTGACGGATCCCTACCTGCGGTTTTGGCTGCACCTTCTCGGCCCGTCCATGGGTGAGATCGAGCGGGGACGGGGCGATCTGACCTTGGCGCGGATCCGGGACAACTGGACCAGCTGGCGCGGCCGAGCCATCGAACCGCTCATCCGCGAGGCGCTCGCCCGGATACTGCCCGACGACCAGCTGCCCGCCTCCCCCGCAGTTGGTGGCTACTGGACCCGCACCAACGACGTCGAGATCGACATCGTCGGGGCGGACCGCGCCCCCATCGCCAAGGAGCTGCTCTTCGTCGGTTCCATTAAGTGGCTGGAGCATGCGCCTTTCGACCGGCACGACCTGGCAGCCCTCCATCGCCACCGCGCCGCACTCACCGCCGAACCCGTCCCGGTCGTGGCGGTCTCACGCAGCGGCGTCGACTCTCCGGGACTCGACGCCGTCTACGGCCCCGACGACCTGCTGAGCGCTTGGCCGCTGTGAGCAGCGGATCGCTGACGCGGCAACGAGGTTGGGGGCCTTGTCATGGCATTGTCACGTTAATCTGGGCTCGTGAGACGATCTTGGTGTTGATCGTCTCACGAGCCCAGATTAACGTGACAATGGGTGCTGATGCCCCTATGGATGTCAAGTAGTGGCTTCTGCGGGGGCCTGATGGTCAGGCGCCTGCCTTGTTAGGACGATGAGCCGGTAGATCTCTCGTGC
>NZ_JBVKCZ010000177.1:0-2516 GCF_055634335.1 Streptomyces sp. NPDC111802
GACGCGGCACTGCTTCTTCATCAGCTTGGCCATGAACCGCTTCGCGGCCTTCGCGTCCCGCTTCGACTGGACCAGAATGTCCAGCACCTGACCGTTACTACAGCCGGTGTTGTTACGGTGAGTGGTCTCGTTGGCGGTAGTGGCTGATGCGAGCTTGTGTCTGGTGTCGTCGGCGCCAGTGGTTCCAGTGCAGGGCGAGCCTGGTTCTGGTGGCGCGGGCGGGGGCCAGGATGATCCGGTCGTACATGCGGCGGATCTCGTTCAGGGACAGTGGGACGATGGTCTCCTCGTGCTCGTCGGTCGGGCCGGCGGGTTCAGGGGGTGGGGTGGTGGGGGCGTATGCGTCGGCTCCGCACGTCGGCAAGGAAAGCGAGGGCGAGCATGCACACGGTGGTCTGCCGGTACCAGGAGCACCACTTTCGGACCTCGTGCTGGTCGAAGCCGACCTCGTTCTTCGCCGCTTGAAAAGTCTCCTCGACCATCCACCGCTGGCCGGCGGCGGTCACCAGCTCGGCCAGGGCGGCGCCGGGGGCGTGGTGACACAGGAAGTAGGCGACCTCGCGGACGAGTTCGCCGTCCTTGTTCTTCTTGTTCGGCACTGTGGAGCGGCGGATCAGCAGGGTCCGCCGCAGTCCGGCGGGGGTGTCGGCCAGGTCGACGACGGCGAAGTCGTAGGCGCGCGGCCCCTTGGCGCCATCTGCGCACGAGCGGCGCTCCATCAACGCCTCGGGCACCCTCGCCCGCAGCTGCCGCGCCTCTTGGGTACGGCCGTCGGCCAGCGGCAGCACCTCGTTCTTCGGGATCGCCAGCACGTAGCGGACCTGGTGTTCCTCCAGCCAGGACCGCAGGGCCCGCGAGCCGCCGTAGAGCTCGTCGGCCAGGAAATAGGTGAAAGGCACTCCCGCGGCGAGGGCGCGTTCGACCATGCGCCGGGCCAGCTCCGGCTTGGTGACCACCGCGCGGGCCCGCTCCTCGGGCACCTGGGCCTCCTCGCAGCGGCGCCGGTGCTCCTCACCGCGGCCCGCCCACTGCTGCCCGGCATACAGCTCCCGGTCGATGATCGCCCGCCCGCGCGAAGATCCGTAGGACAGGTGCACGCTGACCTGGGCGTTCTCCACCTGTCCGGTGACACCGGTGTACTGCCGGGCCACCCCGGCGCTCTTGGTGCCCTTCTTAATGTCGCCGGTCTCGTCCGCGATCAGCACCGCGTCCTCGGCACGCAGCGAGTCCACCACGAACTCCCGCACCCGATCGCGTAGTTCGTCAGCGTCCCAGGCCGCACGGGCCAGGAAGTCCTGCAACCGGTCCGGCGAAGCATGCCCAGCCGCCTCCGCGACCTGCCACATGTTCTTGCGCGGCACATCCGACAGCAGTCCACGCACCATCGCCCGCCGATTCGCCCGCGAAGCCGGACGACGGAACACATCGTCCACCGACGCGCACAGCATCTCCAGATCCGCGTCCCAGCACCGGACCTCGTCCGCGGTCAGCTCGTCACGCCGGACCAGACCCGGCGGCAGCATCAGCCCCATACACCACCAACGAGTCTGATCATCATCACGTCACGTGAACAACCGGCTGTAGTACCGGTTGGGTCGGCATAGAGCTTTTCCATCGCCTGCCAGTACGCCCGGTACGCGGCAATCGCTTCCTTCTTCGTGGTCTCCTTCGGGTCGGCGGGGACAGACGTAGTCGGGGACCGCGAGACGCTCGGGGACTCGTCTGACACCTCATCCTTCTTTCCGTCGGATGAGCTGCACGCTGCCAGGGCGAGCGCAGTGCACAGTGTGACGGTGGCGGCAGCGACCTTGCGGAAGCGAAAAGCGGAATTCTGATGGGCGCGACGTTTCACAATGCCTCCCCGTACGGCGCTGACCTGACCGCTGAGTGAGCCGCCGACGGGCGGCACCAGCTCCGCAGCTTGATCCAGCTGCGGTGATGTGCGTGCCGGTCAGGTTACGCATATGCCAGTCAACTGCCCATGCTGATATTTGGGTTCACTCGTACAACTTGGGGCGTATCCGGTCACTTTCAGAATCGGATGTCGATTTGTAGTCGCTGAATTAGCAAGTTTCTTCCGCGAATTAGGGCGGCCGTCCGGTATTTGAGCGAGTGACAGTTGCCGGTCGGGCGACCATGTGTTGATCGCGCCTCCATTCCCAGCGGCACTTTCGCGGGCCGGGCCGGCCACGAAGAAGTGGTGAGTGACCATGGCCTTGCAGAGGGCGCCCGGGTGGAGCCAACGGCCCGTGCCACGCGCGGAGTGTCGACGTCGGCTTCCCGGCGGCAGAAGCCCAGTCCGCTCGGCACGGCGAGCGGACTGGGCCCGCCCTCCTATTCCAGGTCCTGCGCCCCCTGCTCCTGGACCCCAACCTGCGTCTAGCTCACCGGACATGTGCATCGCGCCATCATTCTCTGGTGACGGCAATGCCAGTGAATTAGCAGAACTCTGCTGGTCAGCAGCCCGCTGATGGTCGGTTTGGGCTGATTTCATCCTTGGTGACACTGGGTAGTTC
>NZ_JBVKCZ010000178.1:0-2506 GCF_055634335.1 Streptomyces sp. NPDC111802
CAACCTCGCCAAGCGCATAACGGACGAGACCACACCTACCTGGCGAGGCACCTACTAAGACATAAGGTGCAATCAACTCAAATCAAACGCTCTCTTAGGTCTTGTTGGAGGAGGGGACAGTGAAGTATTCGCTGAGCGACAAGCAGTTGGAGCTGCTGAAGCAGGTGGCGGCAGCGCCGAAGGCGTTCGAGGCTAGGGGCGTGCATAGCGGCGTTCTGTGGGCTCTTCAACAACGCACGCTGGTGAAGACCAGTTGGGCTACCGGACGCCAGACCGTAGTACTCACTGCAGACAGCCGCTTCTACCTCAAACACGGCAAGCACCCCAAAGAGGTGGAGGAGGACAAGCAACGGCTGAAGAACGATCCCGCCCAGGCCGCTCTCGCACCGGCCGATGGCCCAGACCTGCTAGCCCGGATCAGTGAGGCCCACGGCACGCTCACTGTGCCGAACCCCGGGCCCGGGACGCGCGCCCGCTGGCGCGCTGCCTACTACTACCACGCACTGCACCACGGACACGTCCCTGACGGCTGCAAGCTGCGCTTCAACGGCAGAGACAAAGGAGACATGGTCCTTCGGCTCCTGGACGACGCAGCCCTCAAAGCCGCCGAACCGCCCCTCATCCCCGCAGTCGACGTTCCTGAGCACCTCCCGCCGAAACCACACACGCTGATCACCCGCACGCTCAAAAGGATGGGACGTTCGAAGAGCGCTGCAGACACGCGGAACCTCCCCGACGTCGTCCCCCTCCACGTCTCCCGCCACCTCACCGACCGGGCCCTGCGCATCGCCCATGCACTCATCTGTGAAGCTGAACGACGCGGCTACGAGGTCACCACCGAAACCAGTTCGCACAGGAGGGAAGCAGCCACCCACCACCTGGTCATCCGCATCAAAGGCCACGACTTTCCCTGGGAGATCACGGAGCGCACGAGCAAAGTGCCCCACGAGCCCACAACTCAAGAGCTCCAGAACTACGAAAAGCGGCCCTGGAGCCCAAAGCCCCCGAAATACGATCACCATCCCGACGGCCGTCTCATGATCGCTTCCCCACACCGCAGCCCCTACGGCAGCCCGGCCTACAGCCATGCGGATGGCGCGAGGTGGAAACTCGAAGAACGGATCGGCCACCTTTTGAGTGACCTGGAAGAACGTGCCGCGCACGCCGAGGAACGGCGCATCGCGAAAGAGCAGGAAGAAGCAGACCGCAAACGCAGTTGGTACGCGGCCCTGCGCCGGGCTCGCACAGCTCAGATCACTCAGCACCGCAAGGCAGTCATCACAGATCAGGCGGAACGCTGGCGCCTGGCGCAGGACATCCGGGCATTCTGCTCCGCGGCCCGCCAAGCAGGCAGTGCACAGGAGTGGACCCAATGAGCTGAGCACTACGCAGCCTCCATCGACCCCCTAACGACCCCCCTCGAAACGCCTGCCGAGCCCCCAGCCACCCAACACGACCTGCGCGACCACTTCAGGGGCGACATCTACGCCCACCCATGGCCATTCAGTAAAAACGGCCAGTGGACCCTCGCCGACAACTCCCAGGAACGTACCGACACATGAGATCCCGGTCACCAAGAACACCGGAGCAGGACAAGATCAAGCTGCACGCTCTGATCCCAGCTCGGAGAGCGGTCTGAGGCGTTCGGCTCGGGTGTGTCGTCGGTCGGGTAAGCGGGGTGGTACGGGGGTAGAACGGTGTGAGGCTCGTGTGGTTGCGCGAGCTGGAGCATGCCCGGTCAGTGGGTTGTTTTCTCGCATGGAACGAAGGATTGACGGTATGGCCAGCGGCACCGTGAAGTGGTTCAACTCTGAGAAGGGTTTTGGCTTCATCGAGCAGGACGGTGGGGGTCCGGACGTGTTCGCGCACTACTCCGAAATCAAGGGCAACGGGTACCGCGAACTGACCGAGGGCGAGCACGTGACCTTCGACATCGGTCAGGGTCAGAAGGGGCCGCAGGCGCAGAACATCGTTCGGGGCTGAGAGAAGGGGGTTCGTGCTGGGTGCGTCACCGGCACGGACCCCCGGCGCAGGCTCCTGGGGCCGCCTCGGCGTGCCCATTCCAATCCCAGTACGGCGAGTGCGGCGAGTTTGTCGGCGGTGAGCTTGGCGCGGCGGCTTTTCTGGTTCATGATCCACACTCCAAGCCGGACCTGGGTCCCGTCCGGAAGCTCCTCTACGTGGGCCCTGGGGACCGCCACAGAGCCCTTCCGGGTCTTGTACTGCGTCAGGGCTGCTATGCCCTTCTCGAAGGCCCCCACGGGCGTCGTGGACGGCTTCGCGGGCGCCTCCGGCTCCGGGGCGAGTGGGGTGATGCCGAGCTGTTCCAGGCGTTCGCGCTGTCCGTCTGTCAGGGCTTGCCAGACTGCCGGTTTGCGCTGCCGGGCCAGCCATTTGCCGATGTCCATGCCGCCTGAGTTCCACAGTTAGCAGTGCCGACTAGGGCACGAAAATGCTGGTTGACCTGCGGAAATGCCTGTGAGCACGCCGAGATGGCGTGTCACTA
>NZ_JBVKCZ010000179.1:0-2476 GCF_055634335.1 Streptomyces sp. NPDC111802
CAGGTAACCCACACATAGCCACGAAACGCGGCCACACCGCGCACCCTTGCGCCCTTGTGAACACGCGAAGGGGCTGTCAAGTTCGCGGCTCTGGCTCGTAGTCGGTGGTGACGCCGGGGCGCGGTCAGGGCAGGAGGACGCGGTGGCGGAGGAGGCCGAATCCGGCGCGTCCGTGCATCTGCCTCATGATCCTCTTGGTGCGGGTGTTGACGCCTTCGGTGCGGCCGTTGTGGTAGGGCAAGGTGAGGCCGGCGTTCATTGCGGACCGGTCGATTTCGAGACCGTTGGTGAAGCTGTGCAGGTGAGGCAGGTCGACTCTGTGAGTTTTACGTCGTTGTCCTCGGCCGGTTTGAGCAGGGTGGCGAAGCCGCGTACAAGATCGGTGAGTGCGGTCATCTCCGGGCAGGCCGCGGTGATCTTCTCCAGCAGGGTCGCTTCCTTCGGGCGCAGGTTTTCGGGGTCGGTGAGCAGGAGGCGGCTGGCGTGACGTGGGTCATGACGGGGCGGTCGCCTTCGGCTCGGCCCTGGTTGAGGTAGCGGACCAGGAGGTTTGCGCTGCCGGTGTGGCCCAGCTCCTTGTTCGAGTAGGTGGGTGACCGGGACGGCGGGATCCTCGGCACGGCGCCGGCGCAGGTGCTCGCGGTAGGGGTCGACGAGGGTGGGCCGGTAGGCGGGGGCGATGCGCAGGGCCTGGGTTCGGGCATGCGCGCGTAGCGTTTAACGGTGTTCAGGGCCAGGTTTAGGCGGCGGGCGCAGTCGAGGAGGCCGACGCCCTGGCCGAGGAGGTCGTGGATCTTGTTCCAGCGTTCGCGGGTGGTCTGCTCGCGTACTCCGCCGGGGCGGGGCCGGTTGATGGTGGCCCAGCAGCCGGCGTGCGCGCGGACCTCGAGCTGGACTTTGTCGCAGAGAGTTCGCCAGAGGTGCCATCGGTCGCTGACCTGCACCGCGTCGGGCAAGGCGCGGCGGACGGCCTCGGCATAGGCGGCCGAGCCGTCCTGGCACACGACCTCGACACCGGAATGTTCGCGCAGCCAGGACTCCAGGGTGGCCGCCTCACGGTCGGGCAGGACCGCAACGCGTCGGCCGGTCTCAGCATCCGTGATGATCGTGGCGTAGCGGTGGCGGCGGCGCAGGGCGAAATCATCCACACCGATCACCCGCGGGATCACCTGCTGCGGCAGTGGCAGGCGTCGCAAATGGCGCAGCGCGGTACTGCGGGACACGGGCATGGCCAGCAGACTGGCGAGGCGTGAGGCTGCCCGGCCGCACAACTCCCGCGCTACCTGGATATCTGCCGGGCGAGGCGCACCGTGCGGCGCTGATGACGCTCCAGCAGTCCGGGAATCTGCTCGCGGAAGGTCTGCCTCCGGCAGCCCAGGGCCGGACAGGCCAGCCGCCGTACGCGCAGGTGGACGACGACCGGCACGTCCCTCACCGTCCGGTGGTGACACCCGTGCACCTTCGCCGTCGGAGTCCCGCACACCGGACACGGCACCGCTACTTCCCGGGTCCGTGCCGTGACCACCACCGCGTCACCGCCTTCCACCACGTCCTCGACGACCAGCACCGACAACCCGGAAAACACCGCCCCGATAAGGGAGTTGAGGAGCCGGTCGCCGAACCGGAGCGGAGAGCCCGAACGGGATCCGGTAGGTGCGAAGGAAAGAGTGCGAGCGTCGCGAGTCTTGAGGCCGCCCGCTGGAGACGCCGGCGAAATTCTCCGGTCAGGCGCCCCGAGTCTCACAGCAAGGCTTGTTTCCAGCAACGCACTTGAGGCTGATTGTCCGATTCTCGCCGGGGGTTGATCGCCCAGGGATCGTCGTCCGCGGAGCGGGCGGTCGTGGTGCGTTTGGAGTGGGCCACGAGGAATTATGCGTTTACGCACGAGAGGGGACACTGGCCCTGCCTCCCGTCGGCTGTTCGAAGCGTTGGCCAGCCACGCCCCAGAAGGGCAGAATCAAAGACGCCGCGCGGGCCCAGGATCGCTTCACAACGGTCCCCCACACCCGCGCGGCTCTCCTCACACCACGGACTCCCACCCGATCACTCACGCATGACTGAGGCGCCCTGCGCTTCTCGGACAGCGGTTTTGAAGGATTCTTTATGCTGAGGCCTGCAACTCTTCGTACTCGGCGTGGACTTCTGCAGGGGTTCGGTAGCCAAGTCCGGAGTGGAGGCGTCGACGATTGTAGAACATCTCGATGTATCGAACGATCGCCCGATGTGCGTGGGCACGTTTCGGGAACGAAGTCCGGTGCACGAGTTCATTCTTGAGGGAACCGAAAAATGATTCGGCCATAGCATTATCCCAGCAGACTCCGGTACGGTCGACCGATGCTCTCAGGCTCAACGTCCTGAGTTTGCTTCGGAGTTCCCGGGAAGTGTATTGGGCGAGTTCAATCAGTCGTTGCAACACCGGCCTGTTGCAGCGAGCGTAGCTGCTCCTCGAAGACCTCGGCTGGTGTCCGCCAACCGA
>NZ_JBVKCZ010000180.1:0-2461 GCF_055634335.1 Streptomyces sp. NPDC111802
GCCCTGCCCCAGGACCGCCCGGTCGAGCTCAACCTCTCCGGACTGCACCACCTCGACCACGCCTGCCGTACGGCCCTGGAGAGCTGGGCCGAGCGGGTCCCGCGCTTCTCGACTTCCCTCGGAAGCCAGAGGTAATCCGCCCTCAACGAGCAAGGAGACGTGTCCCGTTACAGCGCCCGCTGGCAGCCAGCCCTGCGAGGGGGATGAGCGTGTCTAGTGTTGAGCGCGTTGGTCGATCCCGCGGGCTTGCAGAGAAACGCGGCAACCGGCAATGCACAGGTGGTAATGACCAGGCCGTACAGGTCTTCTGACCTGGTTTCAACGAACCGGGCGCCAACCCAAAATCGAGATAGCGCGGAACCGGCTCGCAGTCCTACTGGCGGCGACCGATTCAGGCCGCACAGTTGGGCTCATTGCCAGCGACGTGGTTCGCAGTGCCGACACTCGTCCTTGGCAGTGCCCTTGGTGCGCGTAGGCCCGCTGGATTCAATTGGCCCGATAGGCAAAGAAAAGGCGCGTGGAGGCTCGTCGATGCGATGCCGTCCTGCGCTATTTAGGACCTCCCGTTCAAAAGGGTGCGCACATGCATGGATTCGCGCTCTGCGCACCGTCTTCCGAGAGGAGCACCAGCTTGATGCAGGTTCGAAGCTGTTGTGGCTCAAGTCGTGGTCCGCAACGTGACCAGCCACACTGGAGACCGGGGCCCTTCCGCTGTCAATGCGGCGTTGATTTGAAAACAGAACCTCATCATGATCCGCGCAGCGGGCGTGCAACAGGGAGTGAAGAGTGGCCGAGCTTACTCCAAGACTCATCGGCAGGACGATTATGACTCTCGCGCTCACGGCTTCGTTGAACCTGGCCGACGGCTTCGCATGTGGAGCCTCGATGGCAGCACATGGGTGTGCGTCCGCACAGCGGGAGCTCACCGTTCACGAATTGGCGGCCGGCTCGTCGGCAATTGACTGTGATGCGATCGGTCGCGTGGTCACGTACGGCGGAACCGGTGTGACGGTACCGGGACCAGGCATGGCTGTCACCGTTGATGCCCTGACGACCGACGGCGTTTCACACGGGTTCACGCTCGAAGTTGCTGCCGATGGAACGGTCTCGTACGACTTGACGGAAGGTGCCGACGTGGACACCTCCATCGCAGGCACTGATATTCCCGACCCTCTGTCGAACTCTGGCGTTCCGGCAGTCGATCTTGCGCAGGAAGCGGACGACGAGGTTGAAGGCGGGCCTGAAGCTCATGCAGAGGAAGCCTACGCGGCGGACGTCGACGACTCCACAGCGACTGGAGCCTGCAGCGACAGTGCATACAGCACTGCCGATCACAAGGAATACGGTGTCTACGCCTGGTCCATCGGCGATGGCCGCATGCCTGGCGGGCTGTCCCGGAAAGAGGCGAAGAGGGCGTTCAAGGACGCCATTGGAAACATCACCAGAAGCTACAACAGTTGCGGATACCGCGACATGGTCGGCGCGAGAATGCACTTCGTCTCCGAGACCAGTCGCGAAGCAGGCATTAATTCCAGCTCTTGGTGCTTGGGCGACGACGGGCAGAGTGTGTGGGATGCCGGAGTTCTCAAGAGCAACTTCGTGGCCTTGACCTGCTCGTGGGCCTGGACCATGCCCGGCGACGCAAAGAATGATTTGCGTGAGGCCGACGTCCGCTTCAACATCCGTGACTACGACTTCACGAACAAGCCGAGCAGCACATGTTTGAACAAATACGACATCCGCTCCATAGGTACTCATGAGGCCGGGCATGTGTTCGGGTTGGGTCACGTCGGTGCGCGACACGAGAATCTCACCATGTACATGACTGCTTTCCGTTGCAAGACGCTCGCCCGGACGCTCGGCAAGGGAGACGTGCTCGCCCTTCGCCGTCTGTATTGAGCGGACGTCGCGAGTCGGAGCCGGACGGGCGTGGACGCGTGCTGGCAGCGTCCTTAACCGGTTGTGCTCTATCCGTTCGCGTGGCCGGTCGGATTCGAACGGGTGGCTGGATCGCGTGAGTTGGCTGGTGCGGGGATGACGGAACGGTCCCTTGGTAGCTCGCGGTTGTCGAGTCCAGCGAGTAGTGAGAGCCCTGTTGTCGAAGTGTCGCGTGGTTGCTGGTTGCCGGTCCGGTCCGTCCACTCCTGGGTGTGACTGTCTCGCCTCTAGGTTCGGGAACGCGACCGACCGGCCGGAGCGTGGGCGTTGGTACGGCTCGGCCATGAACAATGCCGAGTGGGTACGGTTGCGGGATCTGCTGCCGGTGCCGTGATGGCTGGCGGGCCGGGGTGAGCGGTAGGGCTACTACTGATCTTTGACGTCGTGTTTGATGTTCTGGCCGTGTTCGGCATACCGGGTGTATGGGGACCCGAACACGCAAGTTCTTGAGTCCAGTTGAGTTGGAACAGCGGCGTATGCAGGCAGCTGATTTATTCGAACAGGGGATGCGGCAGAGCAAGGT
>NZ_JBVKCZ010000181.1:0-2419 GCF_055634335.1 Streptomyces sp. NPDC111802
ATGGCAACGACCGGCTGACCGGAACGTCCCCTCGGGCCAGCCACCCCCTCGGGTACACCCCAACTCGCCAGTCACACCAGCAACTTGACGACGCCGGCAGGCCGCAGTGTCCCGCGGAGTCCGTGCCCGAACCACGATCCGCTCACCTTCATCGACCACATCCTCGACGACCAGCGGGGAAAGACCCGAAAACACCGTCTGCACAAGCTCGTTGACATCCGTCACGCGAATGTCAACGACCCATCACGACTCTCCGTCACCACCGAAAGTGAGACAGGGCCGTTTAATTGACACACCCTTTCAGACCCCGCAGATGCCCATCTCTTTCACAAGGGCGCAATCTTGTGCTGTGTGTGCGTATGTCGGTGTGGAGATGTCTGGCCCGTCTGGTTCGGGTCAGGTTTCCTCATGTGGCAGCGCAGGGCGGTGTGTCCGGCAGAGGGGATAGGGGAATGGTGACCGTTTGTTCGGATGTCCCGCTATATTTGCTGGAGCGTGTGGCTGGTCCGGGTGTGCTGCGCGGGCTTGCTGTGGATGAACTGCCGTTGCTGGCTGGGGAGATTCGCCGGTTTCTGGTGGAGAAGGTGTGTGCCAAGGGCGGGCATCTGGGCCCGAATCTGGGGGTGGTGGAGCTCACCCTGGCGCTGCACCGGGTCTTCGACTCCCCGCGTGATGCGCTCGTTTTCGATTCTGGCCATCAGGCCTATGTGCACAAGCTGCTGACCGGACGCCGGAATGAGTTTGACTCTCTGCGCCAGCAGGGAGGTCTGTCGGGGTATCCGTCGCGGGGGGAGTCGGTGCACGACCTGGTGGAGAACTCCCACGCCTCGACCGCCCTGTCATACGCCGATGGTCTGGCCAAGGCGAGTCAGCTTGCGGGCGAGCAGGACCGGGCCGTGGTCGCGCTTGTGGGGGACGGTGCTCTGACGGGGGGTATGGCGTTTGAGGCGCTGAACAACCTGGGCGGGGCGAAGGACCGTCCGGTGATCGTGGTCCTCAATGACAACGGCCGCTCCTATGCCCCCACCACCGGCGCTCTCGCGGCGCATCTGGGCGTTCTCAAGTTCGGCGGCGGCCTGGAGGCGTGCCGGAATCTGTTCACCGATCTCGGGTTCACCTACTTCGGGCCGGTCGACGGCCACAACATTGTTGAGCTCGAAGCCGTCCTGCGCCGGGCCCGGGACATGCGCAGGCCGGTTGTGGTGCATGTGATGACGGTCAAGGGCAAAGGGTACGGTCCGGCTGAGCTGGATGAAGCGGATTGTCTGCACGCGGTCGGCACCATCGATGCCGCCACCGGCACCCTGACCGGGACTTCACCGTCGTGGACGCAAGCGTTCGGGCAGGCGCTGCTGGAGGTGGCGACGGAGCGGCCGGATGTGGTCGCTGTCACCGCGGCGATGCTGCGCCCGACCGGCCTGTATCCGATGCAGCAGAAGTTTCCCGACCGGGTCTTTGACGTTGGGATCGCTGAGCAGCACGCGGTGGCTTCGGCTGCGGGGCTGGCGACGGGCGGCTTCCACCCCGTGGTGGCAATCTACGCGACGTTTTTGAACCGGGCTTTCGACCAGGTGCTGATGGACGTGGCGCTGCACCGTTTGCCGGTCACCTTCGTCCTGGACCGGGCCGGGATCACCGGCCCGGACGGGCCCTCTCATCACGGCATGTGGGACCTGACCATCCTCGGCACGGTCCCCGGCATGCGCGTTGCCGCCCCCAGAGATGGCACGCAGCTGCAGGAGCTTCTTGCCGAGGCCGTCACGCATGATGCGGGTCCTACCGCCGTGCGGTTCCCCAAAGGCACCGTAGGCGAGGACATTCCCGCGCTGCGACGCGAGGGCACACTGGACATCCTCTATGCCAGCGGCATCCGTGACGTCCTCCTCATCCCCGTCGGCCCCCTGGCTGCACCAGCCCTCGACGCCGCCCGCTACCTGTCGAGCACGGGCATCGGATGCACGGTCGCCGACCCTCGCTGGGCCCTGCCCGTACCCGCCCAACTGACCAGCCTGGCCGTCCGCCACCGGCAAGTGGTCACCGTTGAGGACAACACCCGGGCAGGCGGCGCAGGCTGCGCCATCGCCCGCGCCATCGCGGACACCGGCTCAACTGTGCCGGTCGCTGTCCTCGGCCTACCCGAAAGCTTCCAACCCCACGGCACCCGCGAAAGCCTCCTCAAAGCCGCCGGCCTGGACCGCGACGGCATCATCCAGGGCGTGCTGCGCGCCCGCGCCGACCGCCCGCACCAGACCAGGCAGGCGTGACCCATGACCGTCATCGATCTCGGCCTGCCCACCCCTCCCCCGCCAGCCCCGGTGCGTCGTCGCCTCACCCGTCAACTCCGCGTCGGGTCGGTGCCCATCGGCGGCGGCGCACCGGTCAGCGTGCAGACCATGACCACCACCGTGACCGCGGATGT
>NZ_JBVKCZ010000182.1:0-2405 GCF_055634335.1 Streptomyces sp. NPDC111802
GTACGACACCGACGCCTCAGCCTCCACCGCGAGCCCCTCCCAAGACGACCTACATCAAGATCATCTCACGCCCCCGCAGACAACTTGATAGCGCCTTCTGCACCTCGCGCCCCGCTCCCGCAAGCGCGCCGACGCCGGCGTCCTGCCTCAGTACCGCGGCGTCCTGGTCCACGACTCCCTCTCGCTGTATGCCGGATACGGCGCCTGTGCCCACCAGCTGTGCGGCGCCCACCTGATCCGTGAACTCACCGCGGCCGACGAGGACTTCCCCGACCAGAAGTGGCCCCAGCAGATCCGCTGGGCCCTGGCCGGGCTGAACCGCCAGGCCGTACGCGTCCAAAACCAGGAGATCGCCGAGATCACCCCCAGCGCGCTCCTCCTGCACTACGAAGCGTTCCACCAGGGCATCAAGGTCGGGCTCAGCCTCCATCCCAAAGTGCCGGGCAGGAAGCAGAGTCCGGCCCGCAGCCTCCTGACGTCAACTTGAGTGGGATATCTCGTAGCTGGGACGATTGCCGGGTTTGTTGATCTCCCTGGGGAAGGGCTGGCTGTGCCGCGGCTTCAAAGGCGTAGACGGCCAATTCCCACCTTGATCATCTGACGCCTCGTCAGGCTTGACAGGATGAAGTGCCGGGCTGGCGTGTTACAGGCGGGTCCGGCCCGGATGTTCCTTCTTGATTATCTGACATACGGTCAAACTTGACAGTGCCGACAGCACCCTCTTCACACGTCACGCGTAGGGAAGGTGCTGGTGTCGATCTTCACTCGCTCACCGGTGGCCAAGGTAAGAGTTACCGACTCCCCATACGGGGTCTCGACGATTGACCCGTATCCGGAGGCGTGCGGCTCTGACATCAGCGTGACGACCTTTTTGAACGGGTCGGCGATCATATAAAAGTCGATTCCGTAACGGCCGTACTTCTGCACGTTCCGAACGTAGTCCTTCTCGTCCTCGGGCTCGGATGGAACCTCGGCCACCATGAGCACATCGATGCAGGAATAGCTGTTCTTGCGGCGCTCGGCATCAAAACCGATGACCGTCAGGTCCGGCGCCGCATCGTTCTCCCCGGGAAAGGTGACGAGGACATCACCGAAGACACGCTCGCGGGCGATACCGGCAGCTGTGACGGCACTCTCGACGTCCCTGACGGTCCAATGCTGCTCCGGGCTCTGCGGAGTCATGATCACTCTCCCGTCAAACACCTCGACCTTGTAACCCTCGGGGACACCGCCACGTTCGATCAGCTCACTCATGACAGTCACCGCAGCTCACCTCCTGTGGGCATTATGTCAACCCCCTCGAACAGAGCTTGGTCATGGGGACCCCAGGGTTGATCATACTGGGGGAATCATCCGTGAAGAGCGCGCCAGCGTCGTGCAAGGCGCATCCGGCACACCTATGCCAATGTGCTACGCCGCCACCTCGACGACGGGCGCGGAGCGGCGGTGGAGCCGCGGTCTTCTGCTCATGCCACCCACCAACGACCAAGGGTCACGCTTGGGTGCCTGGCGTCAGGATCAGAAGGGGTGGGTTTCGGCGGTCGGCTGGCCCTGGGGCTGACCGGTTGGTGACGGCACCGCTGCGGAGGGGCCCGCCGCGTTCTGCGGGGCGCCGCCTTGGCGGTAGGTCTTGGTGATCTGGGCGCGCGCGTAGGTGAGGGACACGGCGACCTCTTCGGCATCGATCTCCATGACGGTGCGGCGCTGGCCGTCGTTGTCGTCGAAGGTGCGCTGCTTGAGCCGTCCAGAGACGATCACTCGTGCTCCCCTGGTCAGACTCGCCGCGGCGTTCTCCGCAGCCGCTCGCCAGATCGAGCAGCGCAGGAACACAGGCTCCCCGTCGACGAATTCGTTGCGCTGCCGGTCGAAGACCCTGGGGGTGGATGCCACCGTGAAGTTGGCTACCGGTAGACCGGAGCCTGTGTGCCGCAGTTCCGGATCTTCGGTCAGATTGCCCATCACCGTCACCAGCGTCTCGCCCGCCATGCCTGCCGCCCCCTTTTGCGCCCGCCCGCTTCTGTACGGGTCCAGCGTATAGGCGGGCAGTGTCCTTCCCCTCGTAGCGTGGAGGTGTGACTGAAGGGGAAGTTGAGGGTCATGGGTGGGAAGCGACGGTCGTACGACGCGCCCTTTCGTGAGGGTGCGGTACGGATCGTGTTGGAGACCGGGAAGTCTGCGGCGGAGGTCGCGCGGGATCTGGGCGTGCATGAGGCACGCTGCAGACCTGGGTCCATTGTCAATCCCCTCGTTGTGTGGAGAGTTTCTAAGCGGCCAGCTCCAGGGCGGAGCAGGTCCGATGCTTATGTTCGTACCTGAGTTCCACAGTTAGCAGTGCCGACTAGGGCACGAAAATGCTGGTTGACCTGCGGAAATGCCTGTGAGCACGCCGAGATGGCGTGTCACTA
>NZ_JBVKCZ010000183.1:0-2372 GCF_055634335.1 Streptomyces sp. NPDC111802
GGCGTCTCCACCCGGTCGGTCGACGACCTGGTCAAGGCCCTGGGGGCGGACACCGGTATCTCCAAGAGCGAGGTCTCCAGGATCTGCGCCGCCCTGGACCAGCCGTTGACCGCGTTTCGCACCCGACGGCTGGACCACACCCGCTTCCCCTACATCTACCTCGACGCCACCTACTGCAAGGCGCGGGTCAACCATCAGATCGCCTCGCGGGCCGCGGTCATCGCCACCGGCGTCACCGAGGACGGCGGCCGCGAAGTCCTCGGCGATGGGGGTCCCCCCGCTCGAGCGAAGGGGACGCAGTTTAGGGGGTGTCTACCTCTGACCTGCGGAGACGGCCGCATATGGGCACTCTACGGGGTCAGAAACCGTGACCGGACTGTGACCGCGAGGCATGATCCGCGCGCAGCGGCGCGCCCCCAACCGTGCGCCTTGCTTCGCACAGTCGGGGGCGCTGGGACCGTCCCGGACAGGGGCACCGGGACGGGAGTCATGCAGTGCTGCCCTTGCCCCTCTGACAGGGCCCCGGAGCGGCAGCCATCGGGGGGTGTTGCTAGCGCGCGCTAGGTGCTCCCTGGGCGTCCGTCTCGGCGTACGGGTTGCCCTCCGCAGGGGTCACCCGCCAATAGGTCTCGACCATGGCTTTGTACTGCCGATGCGAGGGATTCCGGCCCGTGTGTTTCAGCGCCCAACTCTCAACAGGCGCATGGTCGTTGTCCTGGGCGGGTGCTTCCGCCCCGCATGCCATGCACACGGCGGAGTAGATCGCCCGCGGGGCGCCCTCGCCGGTTTCCGGCCCTAGCGTCCACTCAGCCGCTTTGATGATCGAACGCGTCACAGCTCCCCCCGGCTACGGCGGTTAACGTCCGCGAGTTTGGCGCGAAGGATGCCAGCACTTTCCCTGCATCGCGGGCAGGAGCAGGGCGGGTATTTCTGGCCGACTTCCGGCACCTCCGCAGGCTTGACCGTGTGCCTTTTGATCACTTGGGTGCGGGCGCCGGTTTCAGGGTTGATCCGGTAGACCTCGATCGTCATCACTGGGCATGCCCCCAACGGCCCGCCTGGGTACGGGAGTTGGCGTTCCTGGCCTCCTCGCCCAGGTGGGCGAGGAGGAACGGCCGGACAAGGGGCGTGTCCTGCCACTCGGCGGAGGCGTGCCGATCCCTGCGGGGCCTGCGCATGGTGACCAGTCGGGCACCCAGGACGTTGGGCGAGGGGCGCCCAGGGGCCCTCTGGGGCGCTCCCTGGGGCGTAGCGGGTCGGGCGTGCCGTGCTGGGCTGCGTCGCCCCCGCAGGGCCCCTCTCACCCTTTCGAGGGTCTGTGGTACGAATCGCACTGTCAGCGCTCCTGTAAGCGTTGGCCAGTCCCCGGCCGTCGCAAGCGGTGCGGGGACGTTTACTGTGTGGCCATGCTGACGGCCCATCAAGGACGTATCTGCCCATGTCCAGCGACACGTGGGACGTCTCGGCGGTAGCGTGGAAGAACGCCCAAACGTCCTCGGGGGGAACCTTGAACACGGCTCTTCGATCCGCTATGGAGTCTGCGGGACTGTCGCCACGGCAGCTCGCCGCCCGAGTGGGCGTTTCCGGCAAAACCGTTGAACGATGGATTGCGGACGCTGAGCTGATCCCGCACGCCAGGAACCGGGAAGACGCCTGCACGGCGCTGGGAGTTGACGAAGAAATGCTGTGGCCGAAAGTCGTCAAGGACCGTATTAAGACCGGAGGCGACCGAGAAATTATCCGCTCCTATCCCTACCGGTCTTCCTGCCCTTCGACCGTATGGGGCGAGCTGATCGCCAATACGGCACATGATCTGTTCTTCGCGGGATACACGAATTACTTCCTGTGGCTCGATCAGCCTGCTTTCGTCTCCACTCTGCGCCAGAAACTCGACAGCGGCTGTCGAGTTCGCTTCCTTCTGGGCGACCCGGACGGAGAAGTGACGCGCAACCGAGAAACCATCGAAGATGTCGCACTCACGGTATCCACACGCATCCGCATCACACTTGAACACCTGGGCAAACTCGGGGAGCATGAAGGATTGGAGACGCGTTTCTCAGCTCCGAGTGATGCCGTCAATCACGTGTCGCTGTCAGTGTTCCGATTCGACAAAGAGGCCCTAGTTACTCCTCACCTCGCCCGGATGGTCGGGCATGACTCGCCGCTTCTGCACTTGCGGCACTACGACGATGCGGGCATGTTCGCTCGGTTTGCCGAGCACGCAGAGGAGCTGTGGTCTAGAGGCGTTCCGGTAGAGCCTGCGTCAAATACAGTCTGAGAGGGCGTTTAGGAACGTCTTGTGTGCATAAGTCGCTTGTGTGGCCTGATCGGTTCGAGTAGTTACACTCGATCAATACCTATTTGCGCCTCCC
>NZ_JBVKCZ010000184.1:0-2364 GCF_055634335.1 Streptomyces sp. NPDC111802
TGTCGGCGTACACGTGAACGTACACAGCCGCGTACGGATGAACGTGCTCAGTTCTTGATGCGGTGAGGTCGGCGCCTCGGCAGTCTGCTCCTGTGTCTTCGGGGTGGCAGAGAGGCGGCTGACGGTGGTTCTGGACCCGCATCGCTGGCTGGAGTTGAGGCGTTTTCGCGGTCTTTACGAGTCCGGGGCGATGAGCCTGTCGGAGATCGCCAAGGCGACCGGACTGAACCGTCGCACGGTCAGCAAGTACCTTTCGGGGCAGGCACCGATCGCGCCGCCGAAGCGGGCGCCGAACGGGAAGCCGAAGGCTCGGGTGGTGGATGAGGTCGCGCCGCTGATCGACGCGATGCTGCGGGCCGAGATCCTCATCAAAGGGGCGGTGGTCCACGAGCGCCTGGTCAAAGAGTACGGCTTCACCGGCAACTACCAGCGTGTGAAGATCTACTTGCAGGAAGCCCGGCCCCGGATCGCGGACGAACTGGGCATCAGCCCCGGCGAACTCGCGGGTCTGCACCGCCGGTTCGAGGTCGTCCCCGGTGCTCAGGCGCAGGTCGACTGGGGCGACGAGGGCAAGGTCCTCGCCCATGTCGGGATCCCGAAGGTCTATTCGTTCCACATGACCTTGTCCTACTCGCGCGACCCTTTCTGCTGCTTCACCACCAGTCATGACCTGGCGACGTTCTTCGACTGTCATCGCCGCGGGTTCGCGCACTTCGGCGGTGTGCCGATGACGATCGTCTACGACCGGACCAAGACGGTTGTCCGTCGCCACGTCGCTCCTGGTGAGGCGGTTCCGCTGCACCCTGAAGCGGTGGCTTTCGCAGGGCACTACGACTTCGACATCGACGTCCTGGCCGCCTATCGCCCGACCGGGAAAGGACGGGTTGAGCGCCAAGTCCTGATCGTCCGCGATCATGTTCTGGCGGGCCGGGCGTTCTCCTCCGTCGAGGAGATGGACGCCGCGTTCACCGCATGGGTGCCGATGCGGCGGGCGAAGGTCCACGGCACCCATAGCGAGGTCATCGGGCATCGCGCCGTCCGTGACCACATGGCCTTGCGGCCGCTGCCCAGGACACCGTATGTGGTTGCCCAGCGGCATCTGCGGCACGTCGGCAAGGACTGCCTGGTCGCCTTCGACGCGAACCTCTACTCGGTGCCGGCCCGCAAGGTCCGCGCCCGTCAGCTGGTCGAGATCCGGGCCACAAAGTCGCAGATCAGCCTGCACTCCACCATCGCCGACGCCAACGGCGAGACCCTCCTGGCCGTCCACCCGCGGGCTGTTGGCCGCGGCGCCCGCATCGTCGACGACAGGCACTGGGACGGCCTGCCCAAGGGCGACAACCGGCGCGTCACCACCGGCGACGTGCTGCCCCAGCCCCGCCACCGAGGCGCCCTGGGTGAGGAGGCCGGACCGCTCAAGGCCCTGCTGAACCGGTCCGCCGCCAGCCGCATCGAGGTCAGCCGGCGTCCGTTGTCGGTCTATGACGAGCTGACCGGCACCCGCCCCTTCACCACCAATTCGACGACGAGGGAAGCCCGTTGAGCCAGCTGGTCACCGCCCGCATCCGCAGCACGGCCGCCAAGCTCGGCCTGCCCCACCTGGCCGAGAGCCTGAACCAGTACGCCGAGCGGGCCGAGGAGGGCAAGCTCGGCTACTTCGACTTCCTCGACCTGGTCCTGGCCGAAGAGCTTGCGGTCCGCGATGACCGGCGTTTCCGCCAGGGCCTGCGGCTGTCGAAGCTGCCGCACCACAAGACACTGGACGACTACGACTTCTCCTTCCAGCCCGAACTCGACCCGCGCAAGGTCAAGGACCTGGCCACCCTCTCGTTCATCGAGGCGAAGGCCAACGCAGCTCTTCTGGGGCCGCCTGGAGTAGGCAAGACACACCTGGCCGTCGCCCTGGCCGTCGCGGCCTGCCGGGCCGGGTTCTCGATCTACTTCACCACGCTCGACGACATGGTCCGCCAGCTGAAGACCGCCGAAGCCGCGGGCCGGCTGACGAGCAAGCTACGTTCCTACCTGCGGCCCAGCGTTCTCGTCGTCGACGAGGTCGGCTACCAGCCCCTCGAACGAGCCGAGGCGAACCTGGTCTTCCAGGTGATCTCCAAGCGTTACGAGAAGGGCTCCATCATCCTGACCTCGAACAAGACCTTCAGCGAATGGGGCCAGGTCTTCGGCGACGAAGTCCTCGCCACCGCGATCCTCGACCGCCTCCTGCACCACTGCGACGTCATCGCGATCAACGGCCCCAGCTACCGACTGAAGAACCGACTCGCCGCCATCGAGCGCGAGACCGACGTTGCCTGAAAGCTGAGCACGTTTATCTGTACTTGGCTGAGCACTTCAGGGAGTACGCGGACA
>NZ_JBVKCZ010000185.1:0-2336 GCF_055634335.1 Streptomyces sp. NPDC111802
GGGTGTACTTGTTGGGTGATGCCACTTCGTGCTTCCTCGTTTCCTTGACAGGACAACCCTATTGGGTCCCTGTCCGGAATCTCCGGGGCACCTCAAACTCCTGGTGCCGATAAAGGGCGGGGACTTCGAAGAGCACCTATGGCTGCTGCCCGCCTGCAAGGACGCCTTCCTGCTCGATGCGAAGCTGGCCACAAGCCGGAACGTACGCATCAAGGAGACGGCACTGGAGAAGGCCCTCGAACCGGTGGAGCAGGACTTCGACTACATCGTCGTCGACTGCCCCCCGAGTCTGGGCTACTCGATGGACACAGCGCTGTACTACTCCCGCACCCGTGACGGCGAAGAGGCCAGCACGTCGGGAATCGTGATCCCGGTTCTGGCCGAGGACTCCTCCGCTGACGCCTACGACATGCTCTACGACCAGATCCAGGACCTCATCGCGGACATGGAGGTCACGATTTCCATGCTGGGCTTCGTGGTCAACATGTACGACAGCCGCAAGGGCTACGTGGCCACCTCGTCCCTCGAGGAGTGGAACAGCATCGGCGATCCCCCGGTCATCGCCGTTATTCCCGAACTGAAGGATCAGCGAGAAGCCGTCCGTGTGAAGAAGCCCTTGCTGGTACACGCCCCTTACGGCGACCAGGCGGACGTGATGCGGACTGTGGCACGGAGGATCAGCGCATGAGCAAGGCCGATCAACTGGGGACCGGAAGGTCGTTCGGCCAGGTGCCGAGGGGCCGGAGCGCCCGAGGCAGGGCTAAGGCAGTCACTCAGGGCGACGTGCCGATGTACGAACTCGTGCGCCTGCACCTGGATGAGGTCGCGCCCACTCCGCTGAACCCACGCCGGAACTTTGGCACGGAAGAGGAATTGACCCGGTTCGGTGAGGAGCTGCGGCAAGCGCAGTTGGCGGCGTGTGTGGCGGTCACGCGTGACGCCTACCTGGCACTGTGGCCCGCGCATGAGGACCGTGTCGGCTCCGCCAAGCACATCCTGGTCAACGGTGAGCGCCGCTATCGCAGCGGCGTCCATGTCGGGCTCGAGTCGCTTGACTTCGTTGTCCGGGACGACCTTGCCTCCTCCCGCGAGCAGTTCATCAACCACCTGCTCAAGGAGAACCTGGACCGCGAGGACTTCAACGTCATAGAGCGGGCCCGCGGCGTTCAGCAGCTGGTCGACATCTGCGTGGAGAAGGAGGAGCGGGGTGCTCGTGCACGCGCGGCTGAGCAGCTGGGCAAGGACCGGTCCTGGGTGACCAACCAGCTCTCTCTGCTGGAGCTACCGGAGGAGCTTCAGGCCATGCTCGGCGCCGGCAGTCTGCCTGAGCGCGATGGCCGCTATCTCGCCCGGCACCTCAAAGAGAACCCGGGTCTCGATGCCGCTGGCCTGCTGGAACACCTCAAGGCGGCGAAGGAAGCCGTTGCCCTGGCTAAGCTGCGCGATCAAGCAGTGCTGGACGCGGCGCGTGAGGCTCAGGCTGGCACGCAAAGGGAGTCGTTGTCCGCGGACAACAAACTGGGCGAGGCCGACAACAAGGTCGTCGACGCACCCTCCGAGGTATTTGAGCAACCTCCCGCCGACGCTCCCTCGTTGTCCGCGGACAACAAACCGAGGAGTGGTGACCGGGGGACGTCCGTCCGCTCCCACCAGGAATCCCCCGCAGCGGGTGACGAGCCGAGGGCCATCCCTCCCCAAGGGGGCGCGCGAGGCGGCGACCAGACGCCGGCTCTGCCTTGGGACGACCCGGCTTGGTTCGATAAGCAGTTGAGGCTTCACATGACGCCTGAACATCGCAAGACGCTGGTCTGGCTGCTGTCTGCCGACAAGTGACGGTGGGTGGGTCATCCGTTGCCGGCTGCCCACCCACCCCTCATTGCGGCGTCAGCCCCTCGCTGGGTTCGTCTTTCTGAGTCACTACCGTCCCGGTGATGATGCGCGGCGTTGGGCGGGGGGACTCAGACTCCCCCGCGGGGTTCATGATCGGCTGGGATCCTCGAGGCGAGCTCGTTCCGGCAGCCCTGCGATGCTGCCGGAACTGACGAACCGTTGAGGCGTCCGTCCGAATGAGATGCGGCAGAACCTGATCGACGCGCTCGTCGTTGCCGAACTCCGCAAGAATCCGCACAACTCGTTCCGCGAGTGCCCGATCCTCCTGGATCGACATGGACCCCTTCCGCAGAAAGCGCAGTGCATGCGCAAGATCCTGCGGCGGCCGCTGAAGCGCCATGCCCCGCAGGAAGCAGGCTGTCCTGGAACGTAACGAGGCCCTGTTCCCGCCGGCGTAAACCGGCCGGGGACAGGGCCTCTTGGCAGGTTCGATGTCTATGAGATCC
>NZ_JBVKCZ010000186.1:0-2315 GCF_055634335.1 Streptomyces sp. NPDC111802
GCGCCCGCGCACGGCTGAACGCCGTGCCACTCACGACACCCGCGCACCATCACATTGCCTCAACTCGCCTCACTCGCAGGCAACTTGACAGCGCCGGCAGATCGGCTTCCTGATGAAGCAGCTCAAGACGACCCGGGCCGTCGCCCAGGAGATCGGGGTGAGCCAGCGGTCGGTGGAGCGCTACCGCAAGGGCGAGCGCAAGCACCCACCGAAGGACATCGCGGCGAAGATCAACGCGGCCGTGCGGACCCGCTGGCAGCCCCAGGTTCGCAAGCGCCGGCGCAAGCAGGCCGCCGCCACCCGCGGGATCACGGTGGAGACCAGGGCCCGGTTCGGGTACACCGCGCCGATCGGAACGACCGACGACGGACGATTCCGGCGACTCACCGTGCACCTCCCCCCGGCGTACGCACAGCGCCTGTTCGACGCCCGCGACGCGAGCGCCAGCGACCGGGAAATGCGCGAGATCATCGCCGAAGGTTTCAAGGAAGTGTATTTCCAGGACGGTGGCAGTCGCGCCATGGGGCTGTCGGACGTGGCCATCAACGACATTGACTACCTGGATCTCGATTACTAATTCGGAGCCCTTTTACAGCGCGCATCAATGTCGCCATCCACGACACCGACCATTTCCACCTCTCGTGAGGAGCAGACGAGAATGCCTGAGGGATTAACGGACCGGCAATGGAAACGGATCCTGCTCCGGCATCTTTTCCGGCAGCAGCTGTGGCTGTACTACCCGGCGGTCCGCGAGGCCGACTTCCAGGTCCTGCGCGTGTGCGACCGGACGGGCTGGGACGCGGCTGTGCTGTCCTGGCACGTCTGCTCGCTGTGCCGCCGCGGCCACATCGCGAGGATCTCCATTGCGGAGCACTGGCAGCGACAGGGCCTGGGCCGACGCCTCGTGCTGCGCGCCATGCGGGGTGCGGAGGACTTCCACTGGACGACGACCGGCCAGTCGCCCGACGCCCAGCAGTTCTTCCCGGTCCTCGCCCGTGAGACCGGCGCGGCGTTCACGCAGCGCGAGCCTGTGTGCGCCCACATGAAAGCCGCCGCCTACGGCCACCCGAAACCGCGGTTCGAGTGCCATTGATACACCGGACAAGCCCTTCGGGGCCCGGGTTAGGGCTCGGCCCTCGCAGTTCAACGCCGCGCCACAGCCCGCGGGCGCCCCCCATCACGGACTGTCACTGGCGTGGCTCGCGGTCAGCGTCTCTGCGGCGGCCGGACTGAAGAATCCTTGACGCAGTGAGCTGCGTGCGTGGGCGGCCGAGACGTGCGTGGCTCTCCCGCGCTGACCGTTGCCGCGGTCGGTGACCAACAGCGCGCACACGCTCGGTGGCACCCACCTCGTCCCCCGGAAGTCTCCGGCGGACCACCATGACGATCGTGGCAACGATGGCACTCACAGACACGGCCAGTCCGCCCAGGCTGGTGATTGCGCCCGTCGCCCAGTTCCACAGGTCCCCAATCCAGGAGAACGGACCGTTGGGTGTCGCTGCCACGTCGACGCGCGCCGTCACAGGCGGCTTCTCGATGAGCACCAGGCTGCTGTCGCGGAAGTAGGCGGTCACGGTGAGAGCAATGCTGACCTTCCCGGGACGTTGCGCCCTCACGTCCCACACCCAGGTTGCCTCGTCGCTTGCAGAAAGGACGTTCTGGCGTTCCGACGACAGCGGCGTGCACCGCACCCCCGCGCCCGCACAGCGCAGTTTCACCCCGATCTGCGCACCCGCACTCACCGGGGTCTGAGCCTCGCCAGGCCTGGCCCCGCGCCAACTGCCCAGGACGTCGACTCGGAACAAGCGCGGCTCAGCATCTGCCGCAAGCCCCAAGGATCTGGCATCCGTGTAGACCAGCTGGCCCTCAAAGAGCTGCTGGCGGGCACGGTTGATCTCCTCGGCGTAGCTCTTCTGATCTCCCGGCCCGCCGCTGCGGTACACGCGGAACACGCCGAAGGAAAGGGCGACCATGACTGTGAGCACCGTGAGCGCGATGGCTGCCCTCTTCAGCGTTGGCACCAACGTCGGCTCCTTGATGCCGGACCACGTGATACGACCACGGCGCCTCCTAGAAGATCTCGATTGCTGTTCCTCGCAGGTCTCTCCATCGTCGCCCAACTTCCGGTTTCCGACAGTGCCGTTCAGCCGCAACACCGCTGAGTACCGGCGGGTGTATGACGAGCGCCCTAGCTTGATCTTTAACCTGTGCGGCGGGGCTGTGGGGTAGTTGACTTCTTCGTGCGCTGTTTCGCTGGCTGCGGTTTGCGGGGTGCGTGCACGTCGTGGCGTGGGGTGGGCCGGGTGTTCTTTTGG
>NZ_JBVKCZ010000187.1:0-2284 GCF_055634335.1 Streptomyces sp. NPDC111802
CCACTCCGCCCACAACTCCACATCACGCAGCGTCTTCTCCACACCAGGCTCAACGAATCACCCCGCTAGCCGACACGAACCTCCCCTGTAGTACACGGCAGGGGATATTACGGGCAAACCACCGACCCGACCGGCGTCACACCGCAAGTGAAGAATCGAGGTTGAACTACCGCAGACCGCCATGATCTCCAACTGAAAGGCCGAAGAAGCCATGTCAGCCTCGCCCGACATGGCTGCAAGCGGAAAATACCCTGTGTATGCAGTAATGGCGTTAATTCGCCTTCAGCTGGGTTTCCTATCCCGGCATGCTCTGGTGGCCGGACGTTCCGGCCGCTTCGACAGAACGCGGGCTGGGTGAGGGCGCTTCCGGTCATCGAAGCCGGGGCGCGGGCCGATCGACGGTATGCGGGCGGTCCCCGTCCGGGAGGCAATACGGCCGGCCACGGGACCGGATTCAACGTTTCTACTCTCAAGAAGGGGGTTGACCATGAGTAAAGGGCTTTTTCGCACCGCCGCAGTTCTGGCAACGGTATGCGGTTCCCTTCCATGCCTCGCGGGGGTGGCCGGTGCGGGTCCGGCCGCACCGTCGCCATCAGGGAATTTCGCGACGACGCTGGTGAACAAGACCGGCACGACCATCACGGTCGTTGCCGGCGTGGGACGGGGGAACACCATCACCGTCTGGCAGACCGGCATCAGCATCAGGATCAGGGACACCGGGGACACCGTCGCACCGTCCGGCACCTGCACCGCAATCAGCGCGACCGAAGTGGCCTGCCCGGCCGCCGGCACTACTGAACTCGTGGTCAACGCAGGCGATCAGGCCGACAGCGTCACCTCCATGCTGGCGTACCTCGGTGTCACGCTGATCGGCGGCCCGGGCGACGACAATCTCTATGGCGGGTCTGCCAACGACACCCTCCAGGGGGACGAAGGATCCGACTTCCTCTCCGGCGGCGCGGGCAACGACACCCTGACCGGGGGTGGCGAGGCGGACAGGATCTTCGGCGGCGCGGGCAACGACTCCATCGAGGGCCGCGGCGGCGCGGACGTCATCAACGGCAACGCCGGAAACGATGTGATCGACGGTGGCGCCGGCAATGAGCAGATCGTTGCCGGCCCGGGCAACGACTACGCCGACGGCGGGAGCGGCCGGGACATGATCGACGCCGTGGACAGTGTCAGCGGCAACGACTACGTCGAAGGCGGCCCGCAGGCGGACGACTGCCGCGCGGACCTGGGCGACAACGTCAGCGGCTGCCCGTGATGAGCGCGCGGGCGGAGCACAGCACCCCCGGTACCAGTAGACGGCACGGTGAAACGAAAGGACGGATACCGATGACAGCGCGGCGTATCTTGACCATGATCCTGGCCATTGGCGCACTCCTGTTCACGCCGCTGGCCGGGGCCTCCGCGGCGCCCGGTACGAAGGAGCCGGGCGGCGGAGTCCTGGCCGCCGGCACGGTTGTCGAGAAGGCCGGTGACAGCCTGGTCGTCACGGCCGCCGAGGGGGTGTCCAACGACATCACCGTCCGCCGGCGGGGCAACGTCGTCGTGGTCACCGACACCGGGGACACGATGGCCGCCGTCGCTCCGTGCCGGCCTACCTCGGCACACACGACCGAATGCCCCCTGCCCATCACGGCAATTCGGGTCAGCGCCAAAGACGGCGACGACGACGTCACCATCTCCCCCAACCTCGACGCCGCCGGGACGGTGCTCGGTGGCGCGGGCGACGACCGGCTCACCGGCGGTCCCCGGGCGGACCGGCTCGTCGGCGACGACCCGGCATCCACCGGCCTGCAGGCGACTCCCGGCGACGACACCATCAACGGCGGCCCGGGCAACGACACCATCTCCGGCCTGGCAGGCAACGACACCATCAACGGCAACGCCGGAAACGACACTCTGAACGGCGACGACGGCAACGACACCCTCAACGGGGACCAGGGCAACGACACCGTCACCGGCAACGCCGGTAACGACACCCTGGGCGGCGGCGAGGGCAATGACACCCTCAACGCCGTGGACAGTGTGATCGCCAACGACAGCCTCGACGGCGGCCTCGGCTTCGACACCTGCAACCGCGACACCGGCGACACAGCCATCAACTGCCCCTGATCCAGATCGCACGCCAGATGCACGGACGAGCAGGCTTCACCCTGCTTCGGCACCGCATCCTCCTCGGATACTGACTTCGGCGCTTCAAGGTGATGGTGGTGGGAGGTCGAGGGAGAGTCCGGTCCCGGCGATGAAGCCGTCGAGGACGTGGGGCCGGTACTGC
>NZ_JBVKCZ010000188.1:0-2279 GCF_055634335.1 Streptomyces sp. NPDC111802
CCGAGTACGAACGCGACTTCCAGCAAAGCCTGGAAGAAGAACCGCAGACCGCCTGAAACATGACCGGCGGACTCTACGAAACCCGGTTCAGCTCAAAACGCCTGGTGTCGAAGCCCAGCGTCGAAAGCCCTGTGAGGGGAAGCAAACGGACGGTCCGCAGCATCAAGCGAAGCCTGCCGCGTCGTGACGATCCCCGCGAGAGCGGGCAAAGGGAGAGCCGAGCCCGGAGTGTCAGGGCGAAGGCCATGGAAGCGGTGAAGACCCTGGAAGGCAGCCGTGAAGAACTCCCCGGCGTAAGGGGCGCGGAACGTTCGGACAGTGACGGCGGGAACTGGAGAGGCCCTCTCCGCCCCGGTGACGTGCGGCTTGATGTCACCGGAAGCAACGTCTTCTATAACCGGTGACCCCGGGAAGTGAAGGCGGGGCGGATGGGCGTCGGAGGCGGCCGTAGTACCGCTTGACCCGGACGGACAACAGAACCGCCGGGGAGGGAAGGGCCGCTACTTCGTTGACGCGTGATGCTGAGTGGAGGGGCCCGATGAGTGCCGAAGTGGCTAGTCCCATCGCCGGGGGACGTTCTCCCCTGGACCCGGTCCGTGCCTTGCAGCATGCGCTCTACCGGGCGGCCAAGGCCGATCCCGGACGACGGTTTCACGCGCTCATGGACAAGGTCTGGCGCACAGACGTCCTTGCGCGCGCGTGGGTGACGGTGCGCCAGAACGAGGGCGCGCCGGGGATCGACAAGGTCACTTTGTCCGATGTCGAGGAGTACGGGGTCGATCGGCTCCTTGGCGAGCTGGCCATGGAACTGCGGGAGGGCTGCTACCGGCCTCTTCCGGCACGCCGGGTGTTCATTGCCAAGCCTGGCCAGCCGGGGGAGTCGAGGCCGCTTTCGATTCCCGCTGTTCGTGACCGGATCGTGCAGGCCGCGCTGAAGATCGTGCTGGAGCCGGTGTTCGAGGCGGATTTTCGTCCGTGCTCGTTCGGGTTCCGGCCCAGGCGGGGCGCGCATGATGCCCTCCAGGTGCTGATCGATGAGTCCTGGAGGGGCTGCGGGTGGCTGGTGGAGACGGACATCGCCAACTGTTTCGAGGCGATTCCGCACGCCGAGTTGATCAAAGCGGTGGAGGAGAGGGTGTGTGACCAGTCCGTACTCAAGCTCCTGCGGGTGATCCTGCGCGCAGGGGTATCGGAGAACGGGGTGGTGCACAAAGCGGACAGGGGGGCTGCCCAGGGTGGGGTGGTTTCTCCGTTGCTCTGCAACGTCTATCTGCATCGGATCGATCGGGCCTGGGACGTGCGCAAGCACGGGGTCCTGGTCCGTTACGCCGACGATGCGGTGGTGATGTGTCGTTCCCGCAATCAGGCCCGGGCCGCTCTTGAGCGGCTGACGGACCTGCTGGCCGGCCTCGGCCTGGAACCGAAGGCGGCCAAGACCCAGATCGTGCACCTGAAGGTGGGTGGGGAAGGCGTGGACTTCCTCGGATTCCACCACCGGCTGGTGCTCGCGCCGGGACGGGGCGGCAGAACGCCGTTTCCTTTCCTCGCCCGCTGGCCCGCGGACAAGGCCATGCGACACGCCCGGGACCGGATCCGGGAGATCACCGACCGGTCCCGGCTGCTGCTGCCAGCTGAGGTGGTGGTGGCGGAGTTGAACGGGTTCCTGACCGGCTGGGCCGGGTACTTCCGGTTCGGCAACTCCGCCGACCGCTTCGCGGTGATCAGGGAGTTCACGCGGATGCGGATGGTGTTGTTCTTCGCGAAGAAGCACAAACGCTCGCGTGGCTTTGGGCGGTGGGTGGTGTCTTATGCCTCACCCGACCACCTGGGCCTGGTCGGTCTTGCCGGGAACGTCGTCGCCGCCAGGCCCTTTCGGGACTGGCGGGGGAAGTCGAATGCCGCCGGTGAACAGCGTCGGTGAGCCGGGTGCGGGAGAACCGCATGCCCGGATCGAGGTGGCGGGGGCTGGAAACGGAGCAAGTAAGCAGGTCACGGCCACTGGGGTGGCACAGCCGACCGGGAAACCGGCGGAAGAAAGGCCCCAGGTCCTACCGCCCGCTGAAGCCACCGCGCCAGTCCCCGACCCTACTCGGCGTCCCCGGCGGTAGGTGACAGACCGTGATCTCCAGGCCGCTCTCTCGTGCGAAGGTGGCAAGGTTGCTTTTCCAGGTCCAGCGGCGGGGGTCGTTGGAACCGCCGGCGTCGGCGGTGATCAGGAGCCGGGTGGCATTCGGATGGTCTGCCCGTCCGCGGTGCTGCCACCAGCGACGGATGGACTC
>NZ_JBVKCZ010000189.1:0-2268 GCF_055634335.1 Streptomyces sp. NPDC111802
GCGGTGCGACGGTTGCCGTAGAAGAGGGTGACCGTCGAGCGGGAGTCGGCGGCGAGGACGGACTCGGCGATGGACATCATGGGCGTGATGCCGGATCCCGCCGCGATCAGCACGTGATGGCCGGGAGTGGTGAGGTCGGGGGTGAAGGCGCCGGTGGGGGCCATCACCTCGACGGTGTCGCCGGGGCGTACGTCGTTGACGAGCCAGGACGAGAAGAGCCCGCCCGGCACGACCCGTACGCCGATACGCGGACTGGAACCGACCGGCGAGCAGATCGAGTACGACCGTCGCTCGTCGCGCCCGTCGATCTCGCGCCGCAGCGTCAGCGACTGGCCGGGCGCGAAGGCGAACTCCTCCGCCAGCTCGGCCGGGATGTCGAAGCCGACGGCGACGGCGTCCGCGCACAGGGGCTCGATGGCGGCGACGCGCAGGGGGTGGAAGGCCGGACGGCGGCGGGCGCGCGGGCCTACCGTCGCGGCCGTCTGTGCTTCCCTCAGGCCTTCCATTCAGATCTCCTTGACGTACTCGAACGGCTCGCGGCAGGCCCGGCAGCGCCACAGCGCCTTGCAGGACGTGGCGGCGAAGCGGGAGGTCTCCTCGGTGTCCGCCGAGCCACAGCGCGGGCAGGTCACCGCGCGCCGGGTGGGTGACAGCACCAGCGGGACGGGGCCGTCGCCGCGCGGTGCGGGGCCGGGCGGGGCGATGCCGTGCTCGGCGAGTTTGCGACGGCCTGTCGGGGTGATCCAGTCGCTGGTCCACGGGGGGTCGAGGACCGTGCGGATCTCCACGCGCTCGTACCCCGCCTCGCGCAGGCGCGCCGCCACATCCGCCCGCATCTCCGCCATCGCCGGGCAGCCCGAGTAGGTCGGGGTCAGGCCGGCGACCACCGTGCCGTCCTCGGTCAGTTCGACGCCGCGCAGGACGCCGAGGTCGGCCAGGGTGAGCATGGGCAGTTCGGGGTCCGGCACCTGTTCGGCGATGCGCCGGGCGCGCCGGGCGTCGAGCAGGGTGGTCACCATGTCGCCTCAGGGTGGGCGCGGGCCACGCCCTGCAACTCGGCGAGCAGCGGGGCGAGGTGCTCGGTGTGTTCGCCGTCGCGGCCGGATCCGGGCAGCGGCCGGTACACCGGCATGGGCAGTCCGGCCGCCGCGGTGACCTGGCGGATGACCGCGACCACTTCGTCCCGTACGTCGTACGCGGTGAACAACTCGCCGATGTAGGGGGCCACTTGCTCCTGTGCCCGGCGCATCCGGCGGTGCGACTCGTCCGTGCCGTCGCCCAGGCGTACGGCCCATTCCGCGGCGTACTGCCGGTGGTAGGCCAGCTCCTTGACGCCCTTCGCGGCGATCGCCGCCAGCACGGGGTCGGGGTGCGAGGCCAGTCGCTCGAAGTGAGCGAGACGCCAGCTGGAGAGCAGCAGAAGCCGCACGATGGAGAACGCGAAGTCACCGTTGGGCAGCTCGGCCAGGCGTACGTTGCGGAAGTCGTCGGCGTCACGGAAGTAGGCGTAGGCGTCCTCGTCGCGGCCGGTGCCGTCGGCCTGGCCGGCGCGGGAGTACAGCAGGCGGGCCTGGCCGAGCAGGTCGAGGCCGATGTTGGCCAGCGCCACCTCCTCCTCCAGCTCCGGCGCCCGGGTGATCCCCTCGGCGAGGCGCTGGGCCGAGATCAGGGCGTCGTCGGCCAACGCGACACAGACGGCGGCCAGTTCACCACCGTCGACGCCGTCGGGCAGGGTGGTGTCGACGCCGTGCAGCGGGTCCTCGAAGCCTGTGCCGTAGGCCCAGCGGGTGTCGTCCTCGTGTCCCTCGGCCAGGGTCATGTAGACGTGGTCGTCACTCATGCCCTCTCCTTCAGATGTGCGGGACATCGTCAGGGATGTCGTAGAACGTCGGGTGGCGGTAGACCTTGTCGGCGCTGGGCGAGAAGAACGGGTCCTTCTCGTCACGGGTGGAGGCGGCGATGTGCTCGGAGCGCACCACCCAGATCGACACGCCCTCGTTGCGGCGCGTGTACAGATCGCGCGCATGGGTGAGCGCCATCCGGTCGTCGGCCGCGTGCAGCGAGCCCACGTGCACGTGGTTGAGCCCGCGCTTACCACGCACGAACACCTCGTACAGCGGCCAGTCCTGCTTCTCGGCGGTCATGCCACCGCTCCCTTCTCCACGCGGGCGATCTGCTTGGCGGCGTGGGCGGTGGCCGCCTCCCGCACCCAGGCGCCCTCCTCATGGGCGCTCCGGCGCCGGGCGACCCGCTCGGCGTTGCAGGGCC
>NZ_JBVKCZ010000190.1:0-2230 GCF_055634335.1 Streptomyces sp. NPDC111802
CCCGCGGCGTCTGGTGCGTGCTCTCGGCGTGCCGGGCGGAAGCCCTCGTACTGGACGTACTTGGGCTTCCGCCCGGTGCGGCGAGAGCATGTGCCAGGCGTCGCGGGGCAGGCGGGACTTTGCGGACACGGCCTAGAGCCGTGCGGCACCGATAGAGCCACTGCGGCACCAGGGCAGCCCCGTCGATCTTCCCCCGTCGGCGGGGCTGTCGGCCGTTGGCCGACCGTGTGGGTGGCTGTCGGTGGCTTGTCGGTGGTTTGTCGGTGTGGCCTGGCACCGTCTTCCCCATGACGCGAATCGACAAGAAGCCGGGCGGCGGGAGCAACGCCGTCTCCGTGCGGGGGTTGGTCAAGCACTACGGCGAGACCAAGGCTCTGGACGGTGTGGACCTGGATGTGCGTGAGGGCACCGTCATGGGGGTGCTGGGACCGAACGGGGCGGGCAAGACCACCCTGGTGCGGATCCTGTCGACACTGCTGGCGCCGGACTCGGGGCTGGCGACCGTCGTCGGGTACGACGTCGTACGGCAGCCCCGGCAGCTGCGCCGGGTGATCGGACTGACCGGGCAGTACGCCTCCGTGGACGAGAAGCTCCCGGGCTGGGAGAACCTCTATCTCATCGGGCGGTTGCTCGATCTGCCCCGCAAGGAGGCACGCAGGCGTGCCGACGAACTGCTGGAGCGGTTCTCGCTGACCGAGGCGGCCAAGCGGCCCGCCTCGACCTACTCCGGCGGTATGCGGCGGCGGCTCGACCTGGCCGCCTCCATGATCGGACGGCCGGCCGTGCTGTTCCTCGACGAGCCGACCACGGGACTCGACCCGCGCACCCGCAACGAGGTGTGGGACGAGGTCAAGACGATGGTCGGGGACGGGGTGACCGTGCTGCTGACCACGCAGTACATGGAGGAGGCCGAGCAGCTCGCCTCCGAGCTGACCGTGGTCGACCGGGGCAAGGTCATCGCGGGCGGCGGCATCGAGGAGCTCAAGGCCAAGGTCGGCGGGCGGACGCTCCGGGTCCGGCCGGTCGATCCCCTGCAGCTGCGCCCGCTCGCCGGGTACCTCGACGAGCTCGGCATCACCGGGCTCGCGACCACCACCGTGGACGCCGCCACCGGCACGCTCCTGGTGCCGATCCTCAGCGACGAGCAGCTGACCGCCGTGGTCGGCGCCGTCACCGCGCGCGGGGTCACGCTCGCCTCCATCACCACCGAACTACCCAGCCTGGACGAGGTGTTCCTCTCCCTCACCGGCCACCGCGCCAGTGCCCCGCAGGACACCGTGCCCACCGACGACCGCGAGGAGGTCGCCGTATGAGCGCCGCCACCGTCACCACCCCCACCGCCACGGATGACGCCCGTATTTCGCTGCGCGGGCATCTGCGGCACACCGGCGCGCTCGTGCGCCGCAACCTGCTGTGGATCCGGCAGGACCCGGAGTCGATGGCCGACGCGCTGCTGATGCCGGTCATCTTCACCCTGCTGTTCGTGTTCGTCTTCGGCGGCTCGATCGGGCAGGCGCTGGGCGGCGGCCAGGACCAGTATGTGCAGTACGTGATCCCCGGCATGATCGCGATGATGAGCATGACGCTGTCGCAGGGCGTCGGCACCGGGTTCAGCCAGGACTTCAACTCCGGTGTCATGGACCGCTTCCGGTCGCTGCCGATCGGGCGCGGCTCGGTGCTCTTCGCGAAGATCTCGGTGGAGCTGCTGCGGATGCTGTTCGCGACCACCGTGCTGATGATCGTCTCCGTGCTGGTCGGGTTCGACATCACCAACTGGCCCGGCCTGTTCGCGACCGTGGCCCTGTCCACGGCGTTCGCCTCGTCGATCATGTGGGTGTTCCTCACCCTGGGCGTGATCATGAAGAACGCGCAGTCCGTGCAGGCGATGGGCTTCCTGGTGCTGTTCCCGCTGCAGTTCGGCTCGTCGATCTTCGCGCCGACGACCTCGATGCCGGGCTGGCTCCAGGCCTTCACCGACTACAACCCGCTGTCGACGCTCGCGGACGCCGCGCGCGGACTGATGGTGGGCGGTCCGGTCGCGCACGACCTGTGGGTGACCCTCGGCTGGTCGGTGGCCATCACGGCGATCATGGCGCCGGTCGCGATCCACAAGTTCCGCACGAAGAGCTGACGTCGGCCCTTAGAGAGCGTTTGATTTGAGTTGATTGCACCTTATGTCTTAGTAGGTGCCTCGCCAGGTAGGTGTGGTCTCGTCCGTTATGCGCTTGGC
>NZ_JBVKCZ010000191.1:0-2170 GCF_055634335.1 Streptomyces sp. NPDC111802
CCATGCCTGAGGGGTCGAGCGACGCCGCACCCACCCCTCAAGCGCCGCCCGTTCCTCCACTGACAGCACCAACTCGGCCTTCGGCCGCCCCATACCAGCCATGCTGCAAGCCTACACATATAGGAGGAACTCCTGACTCACAAGACTAGGGAGCGTTGGTGCGTTTATGGGTGGACCTTGCCGATGTCAGGTTGTGGGCCGGTGAACTGACCGCTCTGCACGAGCGGTTCGTGCACCGCTTCAGCAGGTCGCAGCCGCGGGATTCGGCACTGGCTTATATGCGGGGCCTGATCGCTCCGCTGCAGCGGAAGAACGGCTGGACGCTGGCGGAGGAAGCCGGGCACGAGGGTCCGGACCGTATCCACCGGATGCTGAACCGGATCGAGTGGGACGCGGATGAGGTGCTCGACGACGTGCGACAGTACGTAGTCGACAACCTCGACGACCGGGACGCCGTCCTGGTCGTGGACGACACCGGCTTCTTGAAGAAGGGGACGCGGTCGGCCGGGGTGCAGCGGCAGTACTCCGGCACCGCCGGGCGCACGGAGAACTGCCAGGTCGGCGTCTCCCTCGCGGATGCAACCGACCGCGGGCGGACACTGATCGACCGGCGTCTGTATCTGCCCACCTCCTGGACCGACGACCGCGAAAGGTGCCGCAGGACCGGCATCGACGACGAGGTCGCCTTTGAGACCAAGGTGGCCATGGCGAAGGCGATGGTCCGCCGCGCCGCCGCGGACAAGACCCCGTTTCGGTGGGTGACCGCGGATGCCGCCTACGGGTTCAGCAAAGGCTGGCGGTCGTAGCTGGAACGGGCGGACGTCTTCCACCACACCTACAACTACCAACACTGCCGCACCGCCCTCGGAGGCCAGCCACCGATCAACCGCGTGAACAACCCTCCGGGTCAATACACCTAGCCACTACAAACGACGCGGACACAGCCCCTGACCTGGGCAAGCAGTCACGGCAAGCACCGTTGTAGTACTAGACCTGCCGCCGAGTACGAAAGCGGCTCCATAACGCTATCGTCCTCTGACCGCAAGAAGCCTGTGCGCGCGAAGATCTGCAGGAGTAGCTGAAAAGGATCTTTCACCCATCGGGCAGACAGTCCACTGTTGTTGCGCTGAGGCATCGGTCTGCTGGCCGACGCACGGGTGGCCGGGGCGCCGGATGCTGTCTCGGCATCGGAAGGTGCCGGTCACGGCACCTCTTAAAGGAGGTATGTGGTGAAAAAGTCAATCGCCGCAGGCTTTGGTGTCCTGATCACGGCATTGGGCATGATGTTTGCGCCTGCTGCCCAGGCTGCTCCAGCAGCCGGTTGTTACAGCGCAGGTTGCAGGGGACTTGATCCCGACCAGGCCGACTGTAGTGCTGATGCGTACACCGTGACGCAGATAAACACCTCGAGGGGAAACATCCAACTCCGCTACAGCCCCTCGTGCCGCTCGAACTGGGCCCGCATGACCAGCCCCACTCCCGGAACCTTTTTGTGGATCAAGGAGTGCTCGAGCGGGTACAGGGAGGAGTTCTCAGTGCCGTCCGGATACACCGTAGCCTGGACGGACATGGTGGATGGCGCAGGTCCGGTCAAAACTGGCGACGTGTTCACATCCACCACCTGCCTGTGACTTACCTGATCGTTTCAGAATGAGTTCGGTGTGGCGGCTGGGCGTTGGGGGCGCCGCCGCGCAGGGGACTGCGGCATGATTGACGAGCTTCTACCCGATGACCTGTAAAAGCGGATAGCCCGGCTGGCACGCTCGACATCGTGATCCCGTCCCTGGCGCTCGGCGCCGTCCACGAACAGCGTCGGGCCTTGGAGCCCAGATCGAGGCCCTGCTGGAGGCCTCCCCCCTTTCGAAGGTCCTGGTCTCGATTCCGGGGGCGGGTTAGGACCGCCGCCAGCTTGCTGGCCACCGTCAGCGACGGCATCAGGTTCCCACCGCCGCCCCCCTCGCCTCCTACCCCGGCCTCGCCCCCACGACGAAGTCTTCGGGAACCTCGATCCACGGCGAACGCGCGCCCAGAGACGGCAACCGGCAACTCAAACCCGCGATCTTCCACCTGAGAGTAATGCCAGTGAATTAGCAGAACTCTGCTGGTCAGCAGCCCGCTGATGGTCGGTTTGGGCTGATTTCATCCTTGGTGACACTGGGTAGTTCGTCAC
>NZ_JBVKCZ010000192.1:0-2132 GCF_055634335.1 Streptomyces sp. NPDC111802
GAGATGCCCTGGTAGGGGGCGGCGAAGTTCGAGGCCGGCAGCTTCACCGTGTAGGGGCCCTCGTCCAGGCCTTCGAAGCGGAAGGCGCCGTCGGACGCCGTGGTCGCCGTGGCGATGGTCTTCCCGGCCCGCACCGCCTCGACCGTCATCTCGGGCAGCCCGTTCTCCCGCCGGTCGACCTTGCCCTGCTGCCCTCCCCCACCTGGTGTGAAGTCGAGGTAGACGACACCGCGCAGCTCGCCGGGGCCCGCCTTTCGCCCGGCCGCCGGATAGGCCGGCTCGGTGCCGCCGGGCAGGTCGTCGGGGAGCACACCGACCAGACCCAGCGTCACCGCCTGGCCCGGGGACACGCTCGCGCTGGTGCGGTACGAGCCGTCCTCGTCCTTCGTCAGCCCCTGCCCGTCGCGTGCCCGGGCCGTCGGATATGTCGACGTGCCCTGGAAGGCGTCGTGCACGGAGACGGCCGCGGCGTTCAGCACGCCCTTGTCCGGGTCCTCGTCGTAGGCGAGCCGGAAGATGATGCCGGCGGCGAGGAAGGACACGGCCATCGGCATGAACAGCAGCAGCTTGAACGCGGTCGCCCAGCGCACCTTCTCCACCAGCACGGCCAGGATCAGGCCGAGGCCGGTGAGCAGGGCCGGGGCCACCACGACCCAGATGGTGGTGTTGCGGATGGCCTTGAGGGTGGCCGGGTCGCGGAACATCTCGGCGTAGTTCTCGCCGCCGACGAAGCGGGTGCCGGAGGCGTCGAAGAAGCTGCGCCCGATGGAGAACAGGACCGGGTAGACGACCAGGGCACCGAGCAGCAGCAGTGCGGGGAAGACGAACAGCACGGCGATCACGCGGCCGCGTCTTCGAACACGTGGCCTGGGACCGGCCGCAGTGGCAGGCGCAAGACTCCCCGTCTTCAGAGGTGTGGAGGTCATGACGAATCAGCCCTGGCCCTGGTACGCCTTGGCCGCCGCGGCCTCCAGCTTCGCCGCGGCCCCCTTCGCATCCGACGGGTCGCGCAGGAAGTCCTGCAGGAGCTTCCACTCGCCCGCGCCCTTGGTGCCGCCGAAGGCCGCCGGGGCCTGGTCGGACATGTCGAAGCGAACCGAGTCCGAATCCCCGGCCTCCACCAGGGACTTGGCGGTCGCGCGGGTGACGTCGTCGCCGTACGAGGCGAGATCGACGTTCTTGTTCGGGGACAGGAAACCGCCCGCCTCGGCCCACACCGCCGCGGCCTCCGGCGTGGCCAGGTACTCCAGCAGTGCCATGCCGGCCTTCTGGTTCTTGCCGTCCTTCAGCACGACCGCCGCGTCACCGCCGCTGACCACCGGCGCCTTGCCGCCGCCGACCGCCGGGAACGGGAAGAAGTTGGCGTCCTTGCCGATCGACTTGCCGAACTGGTCCTTGGCGACACCCGCGACGAAGTCGCCCTCGTAGACCATGCCGGCCTCGGGCTTCGGCCCGAACACCTTCTCCACCGAGCCCGGGAAGTCCGTGTTCAGGGCGCCCTTCTGGCCGCCCGCGATCAGCTGCTTGTCCTTAAACAGCTTGCCGAGGGTCTTGAGCGCCTCGACCACGGAGGCATCCGTCCACTTCAGCTTGTGCGCGGCGAGGGCGTCGTACTTCTCCGGCCCGGCCTGGGAGAGGTAGACGTTCTCGAACCAGTCGGTCAGCGTCCAGCCGTCCTGCCCGGCGACCGAGAAGGCGGCGAGTCCGGAGTCGGAGACGGTCCCTCCGGCCTTCAGCATGTCGTCGTACGACTTCGGCGGCTCGACACCGGCCTGCGCGAGGGCGTCGGGGCTGTACCAGACGGTCGACTTGTGGGCGGCCTTGAAGTAGAGGCCGTACAGGGTGCCGTCGACGCTGCCGTAGTCCTTCCACACCGGCGCGAAGCCCTCGTCCACCGACTTCTGGGCCGTGCCCGACAGCGGCTTGAGCCAGCCGCTGTCCGCGAACTGCTTCAGCACACCGACCTGCGGGACCATCACCACGTCGGGGGCGTTACCGCCCTCGATCTTGCTGCCGACGACGGTGGACACGTTGTCGCCGGTGGAGGTGAACTGGGTCTTGGCACCGGTCTTCTCGGTGAACGCGTCCAGCACCTTCTGGAAGTTCTTCTGCTCACTGCCGGACCAGACACC
>NZ_JBVKCZ010000193.1:0-2053 GCF_055634335.1 Streptomyces sp. NPDC111802
CGGCCGCCGCCCGTGCTTCCTGGCCGACGTTGCGCGTCTCGGCCTTGATGGCGAGGTTGGCCACCGCGGTGTTGAACTGGTCGATGGATGTCGGCTCGTCCGGTCCGAGCAGGTACCGCTTGAGGTCGCCCCGGTCCTCGGCCAGCGGGTCCGCCGCGGGGTCGCGTACGGCGTCCAGCAGCTCGCCCAGCTCGGCCGCGCTGTTGGACAGGATCGTCGCGGCACGCACCGCCGTGTTCGCCCGCTTGAACTCCTCCACGCCCACCTCGGCGGAGTCCGTGACGGCGTACGGCTTGCCGCTGGCGATGAAGTCGGAGACCACGCTGGAGATGTCGGAGACCATCGCGTCGGAGACGTTGAAGCAGTCGTACAGACGCGGCTCGGCGCCCGTGATGACGCGGTGCTCGTGGCCGGGGAAGGAGCGCCAGTACGCGGCGTTCCACTCGGCGCGCAGCCGGGCGGCCTCCTCGTGCCGGGCGAGGTCGACCAGGCCGTCGCGGGTGGCCTCGGCCTCGTCGCCCTTGCCGTTGCCGTTCCCCTTGCCGTTGCCGTTCCCCTTGCCCTTGCCGTTGCTCTTGCCGGCCAGCTCGGCCAGGCGGGCCTCGATGCGGGTCAGCTCGGCCTTGGCGGCGGCCTGCGCGGCGGCATCGGCGGTGAAGCGCGGGTCGGTGGCACGCTCGGCCGCGGCCTGCTCGACCAGGGCCGTGATCCGGCGGTGCGCGGCGCCGGCCTCCTTGCTGACGGTGCCGGTGAAGGGGTGCGGCTTGTACAGCACGCGGACCGGGGGGTCGGCCTTGACCAGCTTGCTCACGATGTTCTCGCCGGCCAGCACGATCGAGGTGTTGCCCGGGTTGCCGTCCCAGCCCTCCCAGGTCGGGGCGTACAGGACCGTCGGGATCCGGCCCTCGGGGACACCGCTCCAGCCCTGGATCGGCGCCAGCTGCGGGCGGCCGACCTCGACGATGTCGTCGTCGCGGACGCCGACGTCGGCGATGGCGTAGCGGTCGCGGCCCGCCCGCCCGGCGGTCCACACCTCGTCGTAGACCTTGCTGTAGGGGTTGACGCTGGCCAGCTTGTCGCTGTCGCCGTGGCCGATGAAGACGTGCTTCATGGTCGGCACGCGCAGCAGGTGGATGTTCTTGCCGACGTTCGCGGCGTACAGCGCGACGCGCACATTGGTCAGGTCCAGGTTCATCAGGTGCACACCGCCGGGCACGCAGATGACCGGGACCGTGGTGGGCGCCAGATTGTTCAGGATGACCCGCTCACGCAGGATGATCAGCGGCTTGGAGTCCAGCTGCTCCATGGTCTGAAGCCACATGTTGACCTGGTAGGCGGAGTCCTTGGAGCCGGAGAAGTACAGCACCGTCTCAGGGCCGTACTCGGCCAGCCAGTCGTCGACGGCGGCCAGGACCTTCTCCGCGTTCGGCGGGATCTTCGCGCCGCGCACGTACGGCACCAGCGCCAGCACGTACAGCAGGCCCAGGCCCACCGTGACGCCGATGCCGATGAAACCGACCACGGCCGACTCCAGGGCGGCCGCCACGAGGATGCCGGACACCGCCGCGAGGTCGAGGTGCAGCATCTTCTCGGCGGAGCGGTGCAGCAGCTTCCGCGGCGGGGCGTCCGGGATACGGATGCGCGAGGCGAGGTCGATGTTGCGGGTGGCGACCGGCATACGGCGGCGGTTGCGGATCAGGGTGACCAGCGCGCCGTGCGGGGCCTGAAGACCGTAGAAGGCGATGAAGCAGGCGATCGCGCCGTAGTAGATCAGGTCGTCCGCCAGGCCGAGCCGGGCCAGCAGCAGGATCAGCAGCAGCTCCCTGATCAGGAAGCGGATCGACAGACCGGCCCGTACCTTGCTCAGGCGGTTGACCAGATAACTGCCCTTGCGGTGCAGATAGTGGTCCGCCAGGTACGTCACGGCGGCCGCGGCCGCGAAGGCGGCGACGCTCGGGACGAGCGCGGCCAGCATGAGCGCCGGGAAGCCCAGCATCATGAGGGCCGCCGCGGCCAGCTCGGCCGCGCTGCCCACCCGGGCGACGCGAATAGC
>NZ_JBVKCZ010000194.1:0-2050 GCF_055634335.1 Streptomyces sp. NPDC111802
GCCCGCGTTGACCGCGCTCCCCAAGTCGCGCCCAGCCACACCAGTCGCCGGTGCTGTCACGTTGACAAGTGCCTGATCGCCTGACGGGGTGTCGGGCCTGGTTTCGGGTCCGAGTAGGGCTTACTGAATCTCTTTCATCCTGTCTCGCGAGGGTGAAAGGGCCTGGTCAGGGTGGTGACAGAGCAGAGCCCCCGGTCGTTGGCGGTGTTGGTTCCACTCGACACTGCCGACACCCCGGGGGGCGTTGATGCCCCTATGGATGTCGGACAAACTGTGGTCGCTGATCGAGCCGTTGCTGCCCAAGCCGAGTCCGAAGCTGGTCGAGGGCAGGCCGCGGGTCCCGGACCGGCAGGCTTTGTGCGGGATCCTGTTTGTGCTGCACACCGGCATCCAGTGGGAGTACCTACCGCAGGAGCTGGGCTTTGGCTCGGGGATGACGTGCTGGCGGCGCCTGGCCGCCTGGAACGAGGCCGGCGTCTGGGACGGACTACACCTGGTACTGCCGAAGAAGCGGCACTGTCAAGTTTGACTGCCCATCAGGTAATCAAGAAGGTGATCCGTAATCTTCGCCTTCGAATCCACGACTGAAACGCTGAATCGAGAGGTCGTAGGCGGCATTGAGGCGGGATATCCTTTCTTGATCATCTGACGGTCAGTCAAACTTGACAGTGCCGCCTCGAGGTGTGAGCCCGGTCCGCCCCGATCCGCCTGGCGGGCTACGAGCACGACCTTGCCGAGCCCCACATCTTGCCCAGCGTGGACTGACACCCACGCTGATCAACGAAGCCACCACCGACCACGTCCTCGACGGGCCGACGGTGTATCTGCGTGCGGGACCTGACGGCGCCTCACTCATTTCACGAAGACAGACGGCAGGGCGCCGATACTCCCTTGCTTTCCGCTAGCTCCAACATCGGCCGGACTCTGCACCCCGGAACGGGATTGCATCACATGAGGCAGGGCAAACGCGCAGTTGGGGGCCAGCGACTAGAGCTGTTTCTGCGCCGACACATATCGGCTCCGGCCCTTATCCCGGCCCGTCCCAAACCGGAGTGCCTCCCGCTCGTCCCGCTGCCGGTCACGGACCCTACGCGAGGAGCTGCGCGGAAGGGGAGCCACGGACTTCTCGTGACGGCCACCGCCGTGTCAACGCAGCCCGCTCGATGGCCGCACATACCCCATGCTGCTGGCAGCGCGGTGGCCGATGACGGCTATGTGCCACGAATGGCGGGCAAGAGGGCACTGTCAAGTACGGGGCGTCAAATGCTCAAGAAGGAACATCGCGAGCGGAGTTCGCCTGTGCCGCGGCCAAACCAATGCTTCATCCGTGGATTCAGAGGCGAAGTCTGTGAATCACCTTCTTGATCATCTGATGCTTTGTCAAACTTGGCAGTGAGTGCCCGACGACCAATTGAATCCGCCGAGTGCGCGTCGCGCATTGTGGCCGCCTCTGCTCGTGTGCCTGATCATCGTCGTGTCCGGCGGGTATGTGGGCCTGAGCTACGGGGCGTTCACGCAGTCGTCGTAGTTGGCAAAGTCTTCGCCCTCACACAGCGCTCCGTACCCGGGGTCAACCGGCTCCTCATACGGGGCTGGTGGCGTCGTGGGTTCGGGATCGTCATCGCCGCTGGCCGCGATGCCCGCGATGACGACGAACGCGATCACGGCCAGACAACCGAGTTTCGCCCACATCCCAGGCTCGACACCTCGGGGGGCGTGCCCGGCTGTGCGGGCGTCGGCGGGTGAGCGCCCCTTGCACGAGTCGCATTGGTAGAAGCCGAGACCGATCTGAGTACGGCGCCCCTTCGTGGTGCCGCATTGGTAGCAAGCCGTTGATGCCACGCTGTCCCCTCCCGTGTACACCTGTACCGTACAGACGCGTTCGTGCCGCCGCATGCCCGTGCTCCTGGTCCTCGTCGTCCGCGGCCAGCACCCAGCAGGCGAACGGGCCCAGGGGCGCTGTCAAGTTGCCTGCGAGTGAGGTGAGTTGAGGCAATGTGATGGTGCGCGGGTGTCGTGAGTGGCACGGCGTTCAGCCGTGCGCGGGCGC
>NZ_JBVKCZ010000195.1:0-1962 GCF_055634335.1 Streptomyces sp. NPDC111802
GATCGGGCGGCCGGTGGTGCGGACCTCGCGGATCGCGCGCTCGCGGAGCTCGTCGGGGTATTTACGGGGTGCTGGCATGGTACTGGTGAATCTCCTTCGCCAGGATCGTAACCCTGGCATCAGGGACTCCACCAAACTCAGAGCAGCTCATTTCCCCCTGATGCCGCCAGCCTGCTACCGGGCCTCCTGGCAGCTACCCGGACCGGACTCTCACCGGCAAGCGACGACGAGCTTACGACTGACGGTCAATCACCTAACACGATCAACCTCCAGGCTTCTGGACGCACAATGGAATAAAATTGAGCACCGGATGTTCTGTCACATCACCGCGAACTGGCGCGGACGCCCCCTGACCAGCCACGAGGTCGTTCTCAACACGATCGCCGCGACCACGACCCGGAGCGGACTGCGTGTCGAGGCCGCTCTCGATGAGGGCTCCTACCCGACCGGTATCGCCGTCAGCCGTGAGCAGATCCAGGCCCTGCCAATTACCGCGCATGACCAGCACGGCCGGTGGAACTACAGCATCGCCCCGACCGGCACCGCCACCCCCGCACCGCGAGCCGACGAACGGGCAAAGGCCCGCGCCGGGGCCCTGCAGATGCTCGCCGACCCCCGTCTGACCGGCATGAGCGCAGACGAACTGGACGCGCTGCAAGCCGAGTTGGCTCCGGCCCAGGCAGCAGCGGCCGAGCAGCACCGCTACGTGCTCCGCAAAGGACGCCGCGTCGCCACCACCGGCCGCAGCCGATCCCTGCTCTCCGATGCGGACGAAGTCCTGCTCACGGTCATCTACCTGCGCCAAGTCTGCCCGCAGAAGGTGCTGGGTGACCTGCTCGGGATGAACCCGGTCACCATCGGCCTCGGCATCAAGGCCACCCGGAAGCTGCTGGACGAACGGAAAATCAGCATCACGCCCACCGTCGTTCGATACTTCACCCGCGCCGAGGACCTCCGCGCCTGGGTCACCGGCAACAATCCCACGAGGCACTGCATGCCCTGCTCGAAGAGCTGATCGTCCCCTATGCTGCCGCGATCGAAGAGCGCCGCCACCGCCAGCGCGGCGGCAACCGGCGTCCGGGCACCCGTGGCGGCGTCTTCCGGCAGAAGATCACCGACGGCGACCGGATTCTCGCCACGATCCTCTACCGCCGCCGCGTCTGCGGCCTCGACGCTCTGGCCGAACTGTTCGGCGTCTGCAAGAGCACCCTGTGGAACGCGATCCGTGATGTCCTGCCGATCCTCGACGACCGTCGCATCGACATCACCCCGGCCAGACACCGGCACCCCACCGCAGCCGACCTGCTCGCCTCGGTCGGCGCCGATAACCACCAGGTTGTTTCTTGACGGCTTCACTTGATCCGCTCGTCGATGAAGTACGTCTCCCACACCGACCGCAAGGAGGTCGCCGCCGCCCTCAAGCCGATCTACACCGCCGCCACCGAGTCCGAGGCACTGACGGCCCTGGACGAACTGCGGGCCGACTACGGCAAGAACTACCCCGGCCTGATTGCGAGTTGGGAACGCGCATGGGAGGAGTTCATCCCCTTCCTCGCCTTCGACCGCGAGATACGCCGCGTGATCTACACCACCAACGCCCTTGAATCCCTGAACTACCAGCTCCGCAAAATCACCAAGACACGCGGCCACTTCCCCTCCGACGACGCCGCCATCAAGCTCCTCTACCTCGGCATCCGCCGCATCGAGGGCCGCCACATCGACGGCGACGGCCCCATCCCCCGCGGCCGGGTCCGCGGCCCCCTCGCCTACGGGGTCGTTTTGCCCCTTTGCTGCAGCCCCTTTTCCTCCGCCACGGCCTTCTCCAGGTCCTCAAGGAGCTCCGGGTCGACGACCATGCCCACCGCGTGGTGATGCGCGCGGGCAACGGTCGAGTCCACGCTGACCAGGCTGAGATCGACGTCGTCGCGGGCCGCCGCCTCGGCGATCATCGCGTCCATGAGG
>NZ_JBVKCZ010000196.1:0-1942 GCF_055634335.1 Streptomyces sp. NPDC111802
GGTGAGGTCGACTCGGGGCGCCCTGCTGGTGTTTCCACCAGTGGGTTTCTCCGAGCCGCCTCCCGAACCCGGCGTGCCCGTCTCCGGGCACCGGGCTCTCCGCAAATCCCGTTTCGGGGTGTTCAGTTCCTCATGCCGTAATGGGCCACGGGGGCGGGATGAGTGTTCCCCGGTATCGGTATCTGGTCGTGCTTACCTTTGCCGGGTTGAACAGTTCCCCTTCCTCCGTGGCAGGCCACCAGCCACCGCCGTAATAGCGTCGGCGGAGCTGCTTCCAAGTGATCCCGGGATGCTTGCGCCGGATCCATCGTGTCACCCTCATCCACGTGTAGTGGCTGAGGTAACAGAAAGCGACGTTTGACACTCCGGGACGGAAGTACGCGCACCATCCTCGCAACACCGGGTTCAGCCGGTGGAGTAAGGACTCCAGCGACAAGCCGACGTTCTGCCGTCCAGTCAGTTCCTTCACCTTGGCCGTTGCGGAACGCACTGATTTCCGTGCCGGATAGGTGTAGATGTACTGCCGGTCAGTGCCCAGTTTCCGGTGCCGCTGGATGCGCCATCCGAGAAAATCGAGGCCCTCGTCAATGTGCGTGATCTTTGTCTTCTCCACCGACAGGCGAAGGCCCACCGGCTTCAACGCCTCCGCGACCTCATCGCGTAATTCCTCGGCGTGCTCACGGCGCCCGAAGACAAGCACGAGGAAGTCATCCGCATACCGGACCAGCCGGTAGTTGGGCAATCCCCGGCGCCGTCTCCTGCGCCGATCCTCGGAGGTGCTGTCTGGTCCTCCGGGGGTCTGGGCGATGTGCTCGTCCAGGACCGAGAGAGCGATGTTGGCCAGCAGCGGCGACAGGATCCCGCCCTGCGGGGTCCCAGTGCGTGTGTCCGTGAAGGCCCCGTCCCGGGACAGGATCCCGGACTTCAAAAACGCCCTCACCAAGGACAACACCCGCTTGTCCCCGATTCGATTCCGCACCCGCTCCATGAGGGCCGGGTGCGAGATCTCGTCGAAGCACGCCGTGATGTCGCCCTCCACCACCCACTCATATCCGTGGCTGGCGAGATAGCGAGTCTCGGCGATCGCGTCATGAGCCCGGCGGTTCGGGCGGAACCCATAGGAACACGGGAGGAAATCCGCTTCGAACACCGGCTCCAGCACCAGTTTCAAGGACGCCTGGACCACTCGGTCCGCCACGGTCGGAATCCCAAGACGACGAAGCTTGCCATTCGCCTTGGGAATCATCCGCTCGCGCACAGGAACCGGTCGGAAGCTGCGGTCTCTAATCTGAGTCCGCAGCCTGCCGAGAAACATCTCGACTCCCTGCCCGGCCTCGATGGAGCGTGCGGTCTTCCCATCCACTCCGGCCGTGCGGGCACCCTTGTTTCCCCGGACACGGTCCCACGCCACCAACAGGAAGGCGGGATCGGCCACGAGGTTGAACAGATCGTCGAACCTGCGATGAGGATCATCAGCAGCCCAACGGTGCAGCTTGGTCTGGATCTCCAGTACCCGGCGTTCGGCCTTCATCAAGGCCCATTCCAGCTCGTCGGTATTCACCGGCGACAGCCTCCCGGCATTCCAGTTTCCTTACTGCTGACTTGCTGGCCCCCTTCCCCATGTGGCCGGCTCTCCCGGCCTCGGAGTACTACGGGGCCTCCGTCCTGCCCGACGACCATCAGCCGGCGATGGGCCTGCCCTTGACCGAACTAAACGTCCGGTCCTTGGGCGACCGCGGGCAGTTCCCACGTTCACCACGGAATCGATCGACGGGTGAGGTGCCCAGCTCTACCCCGGCAGCATCGCCACGCTTACGCCGCAGGCTTTCGGCGTGGCCTCCCCACCGATACGTGGAATCGGCTTCGGAGTCGACCACCGGCCAGCGGTGGTCGTGCACTGCGTCCGGCCCATATCCGCCAGGTTGGAGCCGGTGTCGTAATT
>NZ_JBVKCZ010000197.1:0-1940 GCF_055634335.1 Streptomyces sp. NPDC111802
TTCGCTATCCGGCTCAACCGGACAACCAGGAGGCCCGCTCACGGACTTGACCGACGCCGGAAGTGCCTAACTTCCCGGCCCTGGGCCCAGGGCCAGGCGCGGTCGAGGTGTAGGGTGCGCCGGCGGGCGTGGGTGGTGAGCCGGGCGGGCAGGTGGTAGAGCTTCGTGCGGATTGTCTCCGGTTCGGAGGCGGCGAGTTCGGGTTCGTCGTGCAGGAGGAGGAGCCGCGTCCAGGCGTCCAGGTCGGCGGCGATCGTGGCGGCCAGCATCCAGGCGGCGTTGAGCTGTAAGGACTTGGAGGGCAGCAGCCCGAGCCCGACCCTCTTGATCGCTTTCACGCGGTCCTCGACCTCGGCGTGATCACGGTAGAGAGCGTCGACGAACCACACCTGCCCTGAGCCGGACACCCCGGGAAGCCCCTGGTGGGCGGGGATGTTCGTGGCGACGGTCTGGTAGCGCCAGCCGGTGCGCTGCTCGAAAGCGGTCAGCTTCTTCAGGTCGCGGCGCGAGGGTTTGACCCGGCGCACGATCAGCCGCATCCCCTCGGGCCAGCCGCTCAGGCCGCGGACCCCGGTCAGCTCGGCTACCTGGTAGGTGACCTTCTGTCCGTCCGGGCCCTTGATCTCGTGGACCTCGCCGTCCTGGCGCAGCGCGTCACTCCACACGTCCTCGGGCAGCAGCGCGATCGCGGCCTCGTCGGCGGTGTTGATGGCCCAGCCGGTCACCCAGCGCACCCGGCGGCGGCTGGTGGTCAGCGCCTGCAGATGCTCAAGGAGGCCGTGGCTGAAGGCCGCGCCGTCGATCCTCACCAGCAGCTTCGACCACACCGGCAACGGGAGTTGCCGCAGCGCGGCGGCCAGAACACGCTGTGGTCGGCGACGTCGTTGGACGCCGCATTGCCCGGCCGCAGCAGCATGGTCACGCACTCGCGGGTATTGGCCAGCCACGCGCCCAGCGGGTGATGCCCGTAGCCGCCCTTGAACGTGCCGGCCGCGCCGTCCTTCTTGCTGGTGCAGGTCACGAGAGTGGCGTCGAGATCGAGGACGTACCAGTTGGTGAGCTTGCGCCCGCATACCGAGATCCAGGGGAACCCGCCGGGGCGCAGGGCGAGCAGCGTCCACACCCCACGCCGTATCACGGCGCGGACGCGCTCCACCCGAGCTACGACCGGGCCGTCGATGAATTCCAGCGTGCGCCACAGAGTGCTGTCCGATACCGGACGGGGGAACAACGGCCGTCAGTGATACTGCAGTTGCTCGGCCTGCAGGACGTTCCTCGCGCCGAGGACGATCGCGCAGGCCAGCTGGACCAGCACCATCCCGCGATCCCGCCACCCCGGCCCAACGCCCCGCGGCAGCGCGGCAGTCAGGGCCCGGGTCAGCCCGACGCGGTCCGCTGTCCGGCGCAGCAGCACCACGCCCGCGTGCCCGACCAGGTTCTTGCCGTCGGCCCGCACGACGAGCCGGTGATCCCATTCGGTAGCCCGCACCTGTTGGGTGCCCCCACTCTGCGACGTTCTTGATCTAGGAAATCCAGATCATCGCAGGTCAGGGGGCACCCTTCCGCTGCCAGGGCGTCACATCACTGACGGACGGCCCTCGTAGCTGAATACACGAGGTACATGCCGCGGGCGGGGGTGTCCGCATCACCGACTCGTTGCTGGCAGTGGTGAACTCGCTGCACGTCCACGGGCGTTGTAGCCGTTGTGGTGGTCAGGTCACGGCCCGGGAGCGGGTTGCGAATATCCCGAGCGCGTGCTGCCAGGTTGTGGTGTGCATCTGCGCCGCGAGGTTTTCGGCCTGCCTGCGGGCCGCCACCGCATCGGCGTGCTCGGCGTGGTGAGGAAGAATGGCGAACCAGGCACCGCCGTGCACCGGTGCGAAGAATGCGAGGTGAACTCGCCAATGGGGGCGGGGTGTTGGGCGCCGTGCGGTAAATAG
>NZ_JBVKCZ010000198.1:0-1913 GCF_055634335.1 Streptomyces sp. NPDC111802
GCGGGGTTCTTGGGGGTGCGGTGAGGTATCGATGCAGGTCAGGCGGGTGTGCCTAGCGCGAAAGGCCGAAAACGCCTAGTGGCACGATATGGGCACCCCACTGCTGACGACCTGGAATGACGTGCGTATCGTCTAGCGGCATGTACGTGAAGACGACGTCCCGGCGGAACAAGGACGGGCAGACGGTCCGGTATCTGCAGCTGGCCCACAACGAGTGGGATCCGGCTGTGGGGCGTTCGCGTACGAAGGTGCTGCACTCCTTCGGCCGGGAGGACGAGCTCGACCGCGAGGCGGTTCGCCGGCTGGTCGCGGCGCTGTCCAGGCTGTTGGACCCGGCGGCTGCGCTGTCCGCGACCGGCTCGGGAGACCTCTCCTTGATCAGCTCCCGGCCGTGGGGCGGGGTGCACGCGCTGGACGGACTGTGGCACCGGCTCGGCCTGGACGGGGCGATACACCGTCAGCTGACCGGGCGGCGGCTGGATCCGCGGGTAGAGCGGGTGTTGTTCGCGCTGGTGGCCAACCGGGCGCTGACCGCCTCCAGCAAGCTCGCCGCCACCGAGTGGATCGAGGGCGATGTCCACATAGAGGGCCTTGAGTCGGTCAGTGACGAAGCCTGCTACCGGGCGATGGACTACCTGCTGACCATCGAGCCGGCCCTGGCCAGGGAGGCGTACTTCCAGGTCACCGACCTGCTCAACCTGGAGGTGGACCTGCTGTTCTTCGACACCACCTCTACGTACTTCGAGACCGAGGACGCCGACGAACCCGTCGCCCGCGACGAACGCGGCGAGCGTCTGGCAGACGACACGCCGGACGAAGACGCCGCGCGGCACGACGGGTTCCGCACGCACGGCAAGTCCAAGGACTCCCGCGATGACCTGCCGCAGGTTGTCATCGGTATGGCCGTCACCCGCGACGGGATCCCGGTGCGGGTGTGGTCCTGGCCCGGCAACACCGGGGACCAGGCGCTGATCCGGCAGGTCCGCGACGACCTGCGCGAGTGGACGCTCTCGAAGATCGTGTGGGTGGCCGACCGCGGCTTCACCTCCGCCGCCAACCGCCGGGCGCTGATGCGCGGGGACGGCGGCTACATCATCGGCGAGAAGCTCCGCACCGGATCACCGGAAGTCCGCGCCGCCCTCTCGCGGCAGGGGCGCTATGCGACCGTGCGCGACAACCTCCAGGTCAAGGAGGTCAACATCGGAGCCGACGACCGGTTCGTGATCTGCTTCAACCCCGACCAGGCCACCCGCGACGCCGCGATCCGCGAGCGGATGGTCGCCCAGCTCACCGAAGTAATCGAGGGAACCGACAAGCTGCCCAGGCCCGAACGGGACAAGCTGGCCGGGGTGTTGTCCACCAAGCCCGGCCTGAAACGGTTCCTTCGCACCACCCCAGGCGGGCTGCTGCGGGTGGACAAGAAGAAGATCGCCGCCGAGGCCAACCTCGACGGCAAGTACCTTCTGCGCTCCTCGGATCCGAAGCTGTCGGCCGAGGACATCGCCCTGGGCTACAAGCAGCTCCTGGAAGTCGAGCGCGGCTGGCGCGATATGAAGCAAATTCTCGATCTTCGGCCGGTCTACCACCGCCGCGAGGACCGTATCCGCGCTCACGTCCTGCTGTGCTGGCTCGCCCTGCTCCTGATCCGCGTCGCCGAGAAGGCCACCGGCCAGACCTGGAACCGCCTGCGCACCAAGCTCCAGTGCCTGCACGCCGTCACCTACACCGGCCCGGCCGGCACCTTCCGTCAGTCCACCGACCTCACCAAGTCCCAGCGCGACATCTTCACCGCCCTCGACGTCGCCCCGCCCAAGAAGATCATCGATCTGAACGCAGGCCGCTGACCAGGCACTATCCCACCGCCTAGTGACACGCCATCTCGGCGTGCTCACAGGCATTTCCGCAGGTCAACC
>NZ_JBVKCZ010000199.1:0-1901 GCF_055634335.1 Streptomyces sp. NPDC111802
GCCGCCGTTGGTGGTGGGGAACTCCTTGGCCGGTATTTCGAAGCCGTCCGGGAGGCCACGAGGAAGGACTACGGCGTACTCGTGGCGAGGCCGCAGGGACACAGTCGGGCTCCTACTTCGACGAGCGAAACACAGTGAACACGGGAACCATCCGGTCTCAACTCCCCGTCAGCTGACTGCCAGTTCGCTGGTGGGGATAGGTGCATCGACCGCCGAACGGGCTGGGTGGGGCGGAGCCGCCGTAGTACTCCGAGCCGGGGAAAGCCCGGAGCATGGGGAAGGGCGGCAGCGGTATCGGGAAGGGAAGGACGCTGCAATGCCGAAAGATGCACCGCTGAATAGCGGCGCTCTGCCGGAGGCGGCCCCGGTGGGGCCGCGTCAGCGGGTATCGGAGATGCAGGCCAAGCTTCACCGTTGGGCGGTGGCCGGTCCCGGCCACCGGTTCGACGATCTGTTCAACTTCGTGCACGACCCGGCGACGTTGATGGTGGCGTTTGACCGGGTCGCCGGCAGCCGGGGAGCCAACACGCCCGGCGTTGACGGCCTGAGTGCCGCCGACGTCGAGGAAAGGATCGGCGTCCCCGGGTTCCTGGACGACCTTCGTGCCCGGCTCAAACACGGCACGTTCCGTCCGCTGCCGGTGCGGGAGCGCAAGATTCCCAAGCCAGGTGGGTCGGGAAAGGTGAGGCGACTGGGGATCCCCGTGGTCGCCGACCGGGTCGTCCAGGCCGCGCTGAAGCTGGTGCTGGAACCGATCTTCGAGGCCGATTTCAAGCCGGTCTCCTACGGGTTCCGGCCCAAGCGGCGGGCCCAGGACGCGATTGCCGAGATCCATTTCTATGGCACCCACGGTTACCGCTGGGTGCTGGACGCGGACATCGCGGCGTGTTTCGACGAGATCGACCACGCCGTGCTGATGGACCGGGTCCGGGCAAGGATCAAGGACAAGAAGGTCCTGGCGCTGGTGAAGTCGTTCTTGAAGGCCGGGCTCCTGACGGAACTCGGCGAATATCAGGACACGCTCACCGGCACGCCGCAAGGGGGCATCCTTTCTCCGCTGCTGGCCAACATCGCCCTGTCCGTGCTCGACGAGCACCTGCACCGGGGATGGGAGCCAGGCGGAGAGCTGTCCACCGACTACCGGCGGGGCCGACGCCGGGCCGGTGGCCTGCCGTCGTGGCGGCTGGTTCGCTACGCGGACGACTTCGTCGTCCTGGTCGACGGGACCAGGCAGGACACCGAGACACTGCACGAAGAGATCGCCCAGGTGCTCGCGCCGATTGGGTTGCGGCTGTCACCGGCCAAGACTCAAGTGGTGCATCTGAGCGAGGGGTTCGACTTTCTGGGGTTTCACATCCAGTGGCGCCGCAAGCGCGGAACGAACAAGTGGTACGTCTACACGTTCATCGCCGACCGACCCGTTCGGTCGGTGAAGGCGAAGATCCGTCACCTCACCCACAGAACGTCGCAGCAGGACCTTGCCGTGGTGCTGGTCAATCTGAACCGGATCACTCTCGGCTGGGCCCACTACTTCAGGCATGCCGTCGCGAAACACCTCTTCAGCAAGCTGGACGACCTCGTCTGGTGGAGGCTCATCCGGCTGCTGAGGACACGGCATCACTGGAGCTGGTCGGACGTCCGCAGACGGCTCACCGCCCCCAGCGGGCGGTGGCTGCCGATCAACGCGGACGGGATCGAGTTGCGGAAGATCAGCGCGATCTCGGTCACCCGGTATCGCTACCGCGGCAACAAGATCCCCACCCCCTGGGCTCCTGCACCCACCTGACGGCAGAGACCGTGGAGAGCCCGTTGCCTAGTAATAGGCACGGCGGGTTCGGCGAGAGGTCCGGGGAAACGGACCGGGAGCAATCCCGGCACCGCGCCCCGGGCCTACTCAGCGA
>NZ_JBVKCZ010000200.1:0-1847 GCF_055634335.1 Streptomyces sp. NPDC111802
TTCCCCATAGGGCAGATCCCGGGGCCGGGTCAGTGCCCGGCCCTTGACCCGGGTGGCGAAGACCCCGCAGGCCGGACAGACCCGCGCCGACAAGTCCGCCGTGGTGAGATGCACCCTGCGCCTGCCGTCCTCCAGCCTCTCGACGCGGTGGACGGACACCCCGTCCAGACCGAGCAGTAACGTCGTATCGTTGTCCAAGCCCGTGGCTCCTGCATGATCGCTCTGCCTCAAGAACAGAAATGATCACGCAAGGCCGCGGGCGCCTCGCGTTCAGGGCCAGACTCTCCCCGGCTGAACACAGACCGTGACACCAGCCCCGCCACCGGAGCGATCCACACCGCCCAACCGCGAAGACCCGGCATTGTTGGCGGCGTTGCTCCACGGCCTGCCGCGTGGGGCGCTGCGCGGGATGCGGCTGCTGGTGCGGCCGGATACTCTGCTGCGCTGGCATCGTGACCTGGTCTCCCGTCAGCACGCCGTTCGCTCCCGGGCGAAGCGCGGGGGCCGACCGCGCACCGTGCGCTCGGTCCGGGCGCTGGTGCTGCGTCTGGCCAAGGAGAATCCGCACTGGGGCTACCGGCGCCAGCATGGCGAGCTGCTGGTGCTCGGGGTGAAGGTGGCGGCATCCACGGTCTGGGAGATCTTGAAAGAGGCTGGCATCGACCCGGCGCCCGAGCGGGGCTCGAACACCCGGGCGGGCTTCCTGCGGTCCCAGGCCGACGCGCTGCTGGCCTGCGGCTTCTTCGAGGCCGTCAGCCTGTCCGGGGCCCGCTTGTACGTGTTCGCCGCGATCGAGCATGCGAACCGACGGATCCGGATCCTGGGCGCCACCGCGCGTCCGACCTCGTCCTGGATGGTCCAGGCCGCGAAGAACCTTGTCATGGACCTCGAGGACGTCGGCTGCCGAGCGCGGTTCCTGATCCGGGACCGGGACGGGAAGTTCCCGGAGTTGTTCGACGAGGTGTTCAACGACGCGGGCATTGAAGTCGTGCTCAGCGGCGTTCGGATGCCGCGGATGAACTCGATCATGGAGCGGTGGGTGCAAACCTGCCGGCGAGAGCTGCTGGACCGCACCTTGATCTGGGACCAGCGCCATCTCCTGTACGCACTGCGCGAGTTCGAGGCATTTTACAACGAGCACAGGCCGCACCAGGGCCTCGCGAACGCCCGCCCCCTCCACCCGCTGCCCGCCCCGATCGAAGACCCAGGCCGGATCACCCACCTGAACATACGACGACGAACGCGACTCGGCGGCGCCCTTCACGAGTACCAACATGTCGCCTGAGCAGCATGGATGAGGTATTCGGCAAGGACAACGCTGCTTGCCGCCCGCTCCGACCAGCCCCTCGGTCCGGCAGTGGTCGACCAGCCGGTCGAAGACCACCCTCTCCAGGCCGTGCTCGGCCAGGCGGGCACGGAACTTGCTCAGCACGGTGAAGTCGAAGCCGGCATCAGTCAGTTCCCGCCCCAGCGCGTACTTCCACGACAGCCGGTCGCGCACCGCTTCCGCGGCCTGCCGGTCGTTGGACCTGATCTGCGACGTCGGCTGGCCGGATAGCTGTCCAAGCGCTCGCGTTGTCGGCGAGGCGTTCTCCCGTATGCGCGAGCTGGTGTTGGGTTGCCCCTGTATCGGCCAGTCTCGGTTACAGCCTTTGGGGGAGCTCACGTCGCCGCCACTTCGGGGAAAGGCCCGGTCGTGAGGCCGGCAGTGTTCGCCGGATTCCGGGCTTGGCGCACCGGAATCCGGTCTCCCCCTGCCAGCGGAGCATTGCCGCGGCGGGGTGCCGGCAGTAAGAAATCCCCGTACCACGAGCTGACAGTCCAGCAGAAAGGGATCATCGTGCCTG
>NZ_JBVKCZ010000201.1:0-1829 GCF_055634335.1 Streptomyces sp. NPDC111802
GAGTACGAACGCGACTTCCAGCAAAGCCTGGAAGAAGAACCGCAGACCGCCTGAAACATGACCGGCGGACTCTACGAAACCCGGTTCAGCTCACTCAACCTGAGTGTCAACTGCGAGAAGGGTTTCCGTACGGGTCAGCGTACGGTTCGAGGGACTGCCGGACCACCTCCTGCACGGACGTCATCCGCGGCCCTGGGCCGTAGAAGCGGGCCCGGGCCTTCCCATGCGGGATGAGCCAGCCCAGTCGGACGAGTTCGCGCATGTCGCGGATCGCCTGCTGGTCGGAGAGTTCGGCGTCCTGCTGATAGACCGTGCGCCGGACCTTCGAGCCCCAGAATGCCGGAAGAAGGGCGTAGACGACGCGCTCGTCCAGGCCCGTCTCGGCGGCGGCTTCGCCCAGATGGATCCAGGCCCGCGAGAGCAGGTCGATGCGGCGCTGCGCTTGCTGGGCCTGCCGGTGGTGGGCCTCCAGGCAGAAGCGGATCCAGAGGTGGGTGTCCCGTCCTGGGCTCCAGTTCGGGCCGCCGACCTGCTGCAGCACGCGGTAGTAGCCGTATGTGTTCTGTCCGCGGCCGAGCCATTCTTCGATAGAGGAGAATTCCGGCGGCATGAGTGCCTCGCGTGCGAACACCAGCGTCGACAAGGCGCGGGACATGCGCCCGTTGCCGTCTTTCCAGGGGTGGATGTTGACCAGGTTCAGGTGCGCCATCGACGCGCGCACGTGCACCGGGGCGTCGAGGTCTCCGGTGTTGAGCCAGTCGATCAGCTCAGCCATCAGGGCTGCGACCTGCTCGAAGTCGGGGGCGGTGTAGGCGGGGACGAGCGGGTCGTCGGGGCTGGTGACGAAGACTGGGCCCTCCCTCCACCGCCCTGGCCGCTTGTCCAAGTGATGACCTTGCAGCATGAAATGGAGGCCGTTGAGCAGGCCCGCGTCATACCGGAAGTCGTCGCCTGCGTCCGCGAGGGCCTGGATGTAGGTCATCGCGCGCTGGTATCCCTCCAGCTCCACCCGGGTACGGTCCGCTGTCTCCAGCGGCTCCTCGCCGGCCATCAGGGCCTCGACGTCGTCCACCGTCGCGGCGTAGCCCTCGATGGTGTTCGACCCTGCGATCGCCCGGGCCGTCAGGTTCCGCCGCAGCTGCCCGGACCAGCGGGGCTGAGCGCGCAGCTGATGCCGCAATCGCTTGCGCATGTCCTCGATCTCTCGGAGAACGCGCAGGTCATCGATATCCAGTGATGGCGTCTCGTACAGCACAACCCAATGCAACCATGACACAATCATTGTGGCAACCTCCGGCTCGCGCCGGTAGTGTCGTCCATCGTCCGGCCTGGTGCTGTCAAGTTCGCGGAGGCGTGCGGTGATCTTGGTGGAGATTTCATGGGAGGGCCGGTCGTGGACACCACTGCAGCGCCGTTATACTGATCTTTATCCCAGCGCTTGACGGTCACTCCAGCAATGCCAGCTTTGTTCCGGCGAGGAATCCACGCAGGAGATGCGGTGCCTTCTTGATCTTGCTGAGCGCTGCTTCGGCGGCTTCTGCCAGCTCTCGAATCGAACGGAATGCACGGTTCGCGAGGAGATCTTTGTTTCGGGACGATCGGGCACGACGCACTCGTCGCTCAGCTGGCGAGGCGCGTGGTCGACCGGTCGATGCTGAAGCTGATCCGGTCGTGGCTGCGGATGGGAGTGCTGGAGGGCGGGGTGACCTCCTCGACCGGGGCGGGAACCCCGCAGGGCAATGCCGCGTAGTTAAGAAACGGCGAGGATTTTGATGTTGGGCGGGTCGGAGTGGTGGATGGTAGTTTCGGTGCGGAGTTTCTTTCTGTAG
>NZ_JBVKCZ010000202.1:0-1814 GCF_055634335.1 Streptomyces sp. NPDC111802
GCGGTGCGACGGTTGCCGTAGAAGAGGGTGACCGTCGAGCGGGAGTCGGCGGCGAGGACGGACTCGGCGATGGACATCATGGGCGTGATGCCGGAGCCCGCCGCGATCAGCACGTGATGGCCGGGTGTGGCGAGGTCGGGGGTGAAGGCGCCCGTCGGGGACATCACCTCCAGGGTGTCGCCGGGCCGCACCTCGTGGACCAGCCAGGAGGAGAACAGGCCGCCGGCCACTTCGCGTACCCCGATCCGCGGCCGTGCGCCCACCGGCGAGCAGATCGAGTAGGAGCGCCGCTCGTCCCGCCCGTCGACCTCCCGGCGCAGGGTGAGCGACTGGCCCGGGGCGAAGACGAACTCCTCGGCCAGATCGGCGGGGACGTCGAAGCCGACGGCGACCGCACCCTCGCACAGCCGCTGTACGGCGGCCACGCGCAGGTGGTGGAAGGCCGGGCGGCGTCGCCGCACGAGCGTGGGGTGGGCGGTGCCGGATGGCTGCAGGTCCTCCATCAGATCTCCTTGACGTACTCGAAGGGTTCGCGGCAGGCGCGGCAGCGCCACAGCGCCTTGCAGGAGGTGGCGCCGAAGCGGGAGGTCTCCTCCGTGTCGGCCGAGCCGCACAAGGGGCACGGCACTGCGGCGCGGGTGGGGGACAGCGTGAGCGGCACCGGGCCGGGCGCGGGTCGCGGCGCCGGTCCGGGAGGCGCGATGCCGTGCTCGGCGAGTGTGCGGCGACCCCTCGGCGTGATCCAGTCCGTGGTCCAGGGCGGATCGAGAACCGTGCGCACCCCGACCTGGGGGTATCCGGCGGCTGTGAGACGCGCGGCCACTTCGGCGCGCATCTCGGCCATGGCGGGGCAGCCGGAGTAGGTCGGGGTGAGGCTGACGACGACCGTCCCGTCCTCACCGACCTCGACGTCCCGCAGCACGCCGAGGTCGGCCAGGGTGAGCATGGGCAGCTCGGGGTCCGGAACGCGCTCGGCGATGTGCCGGGCGCGCCGGGCGTCGAGCAGGGTGGTCACCATGTCGCCTCCGGGTGGGCGCGGGCCACGCTCTGCAGCTCGGCCAGCAGCGGGGCGAGGTGCTCGGTGTGCTCGCCGTCGCGGCCGGATCCGGGCAGGGGCCGGTACACCGGCATGGGCACCCCGGCCGCCTCCATGACCTGCTTCAACACCGCCCCGACCTCGTCCCGGACGTCGTACACGGTGAACAGCTCGTCCAAGTACGGCGAGACCTGCTCCAACGCGTCCCGCATCCGGCGATGGGACTCGGCGGTGCCGTCGCCGAGCCGGACGACCCATTCGGCGGCGTACTGCCGGTGATACGTAAGCTCCTTGACGCCCTTGGCGGCTATCGCGGCGAGCACGGGATCGGCCGCGGCGGTGAGTCGCTCGAAGTGAGCGAGCCTCCATGCGGAGAGCACCAGCAGCCGTGCCACGGAGAACGCGAAGTCACCGTTGGGCAGTTCGGCGAGGCGTACGTTGCGGAAGTCGTCGGCGTCGCGGAAGTAGGCGTAGGCGTCCTCGTCGCGGCCGGTGCCGTCGGCCTGGCCGGCGCGGGAGTAGAGCAGGCGGGCCTGGCCGAGGAGGTCGAGGCCGATGTTGGCCAGCGCGACCTCCTCCTCCAGCTCGGGCGCCCGGGTGATCCACTCGGCCAGCCGTTGCGCCAGGACGAGGGCGTCGTCGGCCAACGCGACACAGACGGCGGCCAGTTCACCACCGTCGATGCCGTCGGGCAGGGTGGTGTCGACGCCGTGCAGCGGGTCCTCGAAGCCTGTGCCGTAGGCCCAGCGGGTGTCGTCCTCGTGTCCCTCGGCCAGGG
>NZ_JBVKCZ010000203.1:0-1809 GCF_055634335.1 Streptomyces sp. NPDC111802
TCGAAACAAGTCCTGTTCAGAGAACCCTGAAAACCTGCAGTCCGTTCCTGCACAGCAGCCCCAGGCGTAGCAATTCAGCCTGACGCGGGTTCGGATCCTCCATCAGTCGATTAGTCCAGGGTTTCAGCATCGTGCGAAATGTCGGGTGGCCCGAGGGGTCAGTCACGGCGAACCGCACACGGTCGTCCGCCGACCGGTCGACCGTGATCCGGACCAGGGGCCTCGCGCGTGCTGGACCGCGTTCGTAACCAGTTCGCAGAGCACCAGCGCAGCGGTCTCCGCTGCGTTGTCCAGCCCCCAGTCAGTCAGCGCAGCCTGCGCCAAGTCCCGGGCATGCTGTGCCGTCTCGGGTTGGCGCAGCGTGGTGAGCTTGTACCCCGAGTGACCCGTTCTGCGGGGCCAAGTAGCTACAGCTGTGCCGGTCGTTGAAGTCATTCGATGCCTTCGTTAGGTAGATCTGGGACGCTGAGGGTAGAGGCAGGGAAAAGCAGTGGCAGACACAATCCCCCCTCATGGCACAGAAGTGCAGGTTGCACCCTCTTTGCGCCGTATCCTCAGGCAGTGATGCAAAGTTGACGCGCAGCAGAGGCGGAGTGTCTGCGGTGAATTGAGGTGGCACGCCCGCTAGACGCCCGCACGGCTGCTCTACGTTTGTTGCGTCGTGTTTTCTTTCGTTCTTGCAGCCTGGCGTTACTGGTGCGGCTCATCGGTCAGCTTTCGCAGCAGTGCCTCGTCCGTCTCGGTCAGGCCCAGATCTGCCCAGGTCTTCCCTGCGTCCTGGAGTACCTGTGCCACTGTGGCCCGGCCCGGGTACTGCTCCTGCAGGCGGGTCCAGGTCGGCATGCATGCCAGGACCCGTTCCACCGCCTCAATGTTCTGCTGCCGGTCCGCAATCTCGTGATGGGCCTGGGCGGACTTGGCGCGTGCGTCGGCCAGGCAGAACTGACAGTCCGCGAGTTCGCCTTCCAGGACGCCGATGGTGATGTCCAGGACCTTATTCAGGCCCAAGTCGGGGCGCTCAGTGTGGATCTGGCGGATTTTTCTCTCCAAGTAGCACAGCCCCTGTTCGGACAGGTGATGGTGGGCCACGGTGAGGTAGTGGGTCAGCTGACGGTCGAACAGGTTCGTGGGTTCGTTCACTTCCTGTGTAACGAGCCTCAACAGCCCCAGGCATCAGCACAGGCCTGTCATTCCTGAACGGGTGGTGGTTGCCAAGTGCAGTGCCTGAGCTGGCTTTTGAGGATCTAGGGCAGTGGAGTCTGTGTGGTGCACCTGCTGCGGAACTCAAACCGCTGGTCAATTGACGGCGGCTTGTGGGTACGGCTCTGATCAATATCCAAGAGCGACCGGGCATGATAGGCCGTCAGCTACTTCGTGCCTCGCCCTGGTTGGGGGCTCACATCGCGGGCGTGCCGCTGCGTACCCGGCGGGCGTCGCGCGAGAAGACGTACACGCCGAGGGCGTAAGTGTCTGCATCACCACCTCGCTGCTGGCAGTGCCAGCCGGTGCCCGAGCTGACGGCGTCGTCGGCGGTGCGGTGAACTCGCTGCGTGTCTACGGGCGTTGTAGCCGTTGTGGTGGTCAGGTCACCGTCCCGGAGCGGGTTGCGAATATCCCGAGCGCGTGCTGCCAGGTTGTGGTGTGCATCTGCGCCGCGAGGTTTTCGGCCTGCCTTCGGGCCGCCACCGCATCGGCGTGCTCGGCGTGGTGAGGGAGAATGGCGAACCAGGCACCGCCGTGCACCGGTGCGAAGAATGCGAGGTGAACTCGCCAATGGGGGCGGGGTGTTGGGCGCCGTGCGGTAAATAG
>NZ_JBVKCZ010000204.1:0-1739 GCF_055634335.1 Streptomyces sp. NPDC111802
CAGTTGACTGGGCGCAGCTCGGCCGCTCCTCGGTCCGTCGACGGGCCTGCGGCATGACACATGCCGAGGCCGCGCAAGCTCTCGCAGAGGCACGGGCCCAACAGCAGACCCCTCGTCGTGAAGGGCCGGCCGGGGCCGAACGTGACCAGGCCGAGCTTGCGGAATGGGAGCGCATCGAGCGCCTGCTTGCCACAACGGGCGGACCGTACAATCCGGATGATGACGCCTATGTCCAGGACCAGCGTGCGGCACAAGCGATGGCTGACACCGCGCACCTGAAGCAAGCAGAGACCGGCGGCCGCACCCACCAGCGCGGCTTCATCATGCGGCTCCTGGCAGAGGGCTGCCGCACAGCTCAAAGTGAGCAACCGGCTACGGAAGTGCCACCGACGGTCCGGTCGCTCCCCTGAAGTCGTGTGAATCAGCAGTCGCTGGGCCCCGGAGGTCGGCACCGGGCTGAGGTCGATCCAGTGGGCCGAGCTGTTGCAGGGAATGACCGGGACAGCGTCGTGTGCGGAGCAGGCTTGGCCAATTCGCGGCGCAGGTGTGGGATGTGGGCAGATCCGGGTCACGAGGGGCTATGTGGCCTATACCGTGTGCTGTCGGCCGCCAGGCGGGGAAGGGGCGTACATGGACTATCGGAACTGGGCGTATGAGCATTGGCCGCATTACGAAGACATCACCGACGAGTACTACCGGCACGGCCGGTTCTTCTACGGTGAGGACCAGGGCGGCAGGCTGCGAACGGGGCGGGTCGTTGCCTTCTACCGGGAGTTCAACGGTGCCACCGCGTCTGTGGTGGAGCCGGTCGTGCGGTTCCTCGGCCCGGACGGAGTGGAAGGCCGACCAGAGTACGTGTCTCTTGGACGCGCGACTGAGAAATATTGGATGTGCCGGACTGTCGAAGACGTGGAACACGCCTGGCATGAAGCGTCGTCCACCGGATCATGGCCGCAGGCTCACGGCGGGAGGGAGGCTCACCCCGCTGCCCCGTCCCTAGTCGACCCAGCGCATTACATGCTCTTCTATGCCGCCCTGTCGGAAGGGAAGAAGCTGCTTGGCCGGTGTGTGGGGTGGGATCCGCCCGCCTTCAAAGACGAGCTGCCGACACCGATCGTGCGACTCTACGGACCGCGTGGCACCCTCGACGAGGGGAACCTGCACGTGGGCCTCAATCTGCCGTATTCCTACTCACTGCTGGGATCTTTGGACTCTGCCCGGCAGCGGCTCGCCCTGTGGGCTGCGTAGGCGGTCTGTTGTCCGTTGACGCACGCGGACTTGTCCGCAGCCAGGGCAGTCACATCGGGGAAGCACCGGGGGCCGCAGGCATGGCCCGGATTTCCCCTTTCGGGCTCGGTCCAGGTCTCGGCGCAGGAGCCGTGAGGGCAGTTGGGGGCCTTGCCATGCGCCTCGGCGCTGATGCGCTGTTTCATCGTAGGGGGCAGGGACCTGACGGAGGGCCGGGGCCGGGGTAACGCCGGAACCGTCAGGTCGGATCTGCCATGGCGGCCTGGCCCGCGTGCCAGGTGGGGCTGCGACGAGGTCGACGTGGTCGCGGCGGCGTTCTTCGTGACGAATCCAAGCGCTGTGCACAGCGGGAGTAAGGCGGTGACAATGGCGGTCCACAGCTGCATGACCTTGTTCCGAGCCATGGCCCCTCGCTTTCAGGTTGGGTGATTTGCGTGTTTGCTCATCATGTGTATGAGAGCCGCAAAGCAAGGGACCGGTGCCCGTGAGGC
>NZ_JBVKCZ010000205.1:0-1736 GCF_055634335.1 Streptomyces sp. NPDC111802
CTGCCGTAACAGGGTCAGGGCAGGCATGATGGAGACTCCGATCTCGCCCCGTGGGGCGGGCATCAAGAAGAGGCGCACCCCCGGGCTGTCCAGGCTCTGGTGGGGGTGCGCCTCTTGCTGAGTGATCGCCCGTGCCCGGCCTTTTGCCAGGCAGAGGCATGCTGGAAGTGCTGGCGCCTTGTGACGGAGACTGCCAGCGCCCTGGGTGGTCGTCCTGCGCCCTATCTGGATGCTGCGACCGCCCAGGCTCCTGCTACCCGGCGCTGATTGCGGCTAGAACGAGGAGGGCCAGCGCCGCGAGGGTGCAGTCGACTGCGCGGCGCAGCTGGGTGAACTTGGCTACGGCGGGTCCGGACAGGACCCGGATGCGGGCTGCCCGGGTGTCGCCCTGCATGCTGGCGTGGATCGTGGCGTCGTCCAGGCATCCTGCCGAGTACGGGAAGCTCACGCGGTCGCTGCCGCCCAGGCGGGGCCGGACGACCAAGAGCAGCAGAACGGCGGCCGTGACCAGGGCAAGCACGGCGGCTGCGCCGAAAACCTGTGTGGTAGCCGGCAGCGGTCGGTCGACGACGGAAGCGAGTCCGGCGAGGACGGCTCCTCGGGGGTGTGGCCACCAGCCGCGGCGGGTGGGTGTCACAGGTCGGAAGGGAGCTCCTCCCCTGAGTCCGCGTCGTACGCGATGCCCGTCGGCGACAGGCGCACGGTCCGGGACTCTGCTCTGGCGCCTTCCTTCCAGTTCCTTCCTCCGATAGCTATCCGGACCGTCACGTCGGCGAGAGGGTCCTCGACTGGCAGGGCGATCTCCGGAGTCTTGGGCCACCGGTCGTTCCCCAGGGTGCTTTGGGCGGACTGCCCAGACGAGTCGATCCGCAGGTACCGGGCGTTGCGGTCGAAGTACGAGCGGAGCTCGACGATGACGCGATCACGATCGCCGTTCCATTGCGCCACCAGGTCCGCGTCGACGCCGTCGACACGGAGTGCCGCCCCTGACCGGCCCTTGTATGCGGCGGCCTTCTGCTGGCGCTCCTGTTGCTGCTGTTCGTTCTCGGCGTGCTGCCACACGCCCACAGCGGCGATGGACAGGGCGGCGATAGCTGCAACGTAGGGCAGGGTACGGCGGCGCGCCGACGTCGGTTGCTCGGTGTCAGCCGACGGCGCCGGCACTGGCGGCTGAGGGCCGCTGTGCCAGGCCGGTGACGTGCTGTCCTGTGTCTTCTCAAACCATTCGGCGTCGTCGGTGCCCATGCGGGCGACGGTAGCGCGCAGTTGCGCGCCCTGTCCGGGGTCCCCGCGCAGTTCTGCCACTTGGGCCCGGGTCTCCAACCAGGCAAGAGCCTGGGTGGAGTTGATCCCGTGAGCGTTGATGTCCTCACGCTCGAGGATGGCCGCCAGTTGAGCGGCTTCATTGAATCGGCCTGCGTGAGCGGCTTGGAGGACGGCCTCATGCCGGGCGAGGTCGGCCTGCCAGCCGTCCACCACATTGGGCGGCATTTCCCAGTCCCAACCCCTGCCTCCATCACCATCGCTGACGTCCTGCCCTGTCGATGACGGCAAGGGCACGCCCTCAGGCATGGCGTCCCCGTCAGCCTCCAGGGCGGCCTCCGTGGGTTCCTGCTCGACGACGGGCGCGTGCTGCGCCTTACGGCGCCGTGACGAGGTGTCCGTGAGCGCGGTTTCCTCCGCGTCCAGGATGGTCTGGATGATGTCGACGTAGTCGGGGCCGACCTTCCACACGG
>NZ_JBVKCZ010000206.1:0-1733 GCF_055634335.1 Streptomyces sp. NPDC111802
CAATGCCGGTGAGTTAGGACGTTTCTGCAGGTAGCGGCGGGTGTCTGGCAACTTTCAGCGAGTAGTGGACGTTACTGGGAGTGCGTGGTTGGTCTCGCCGCTTGATGGCGAACTTGTTCTTGGGTGGCTTCTTGACGCGCTCGCAGCGCCGGTTGCGGCGGGCGGGGAGAAGGTCGTCGAGGAGCTCGGCTGCGACTGTCTGCAGTGTCCGGCGGAGCCGGTCAGCGGTGGCGGCGACCTGGCTGGGGACGCCGAGGCGGACGAGCTGGACGGTGACGGAGAAGGAGATCCGGTCGGGGTCGATCCCGGCCTGCTGGGCGGTCTCGTGCTCGAGCGCGCACAGCGCGTGGTAGACAGTCAGGAGCGCGTAGACCTCCTGGCAGATGAGTTCGGGGGACTTGGAGCGCAGGGTGAAGCCGGCGCCGCGGAGGCGGTTCTTGATCTCCGCGAAGATGTTTTCGATCTCCCAGCGCTGGTGATAGATCATGGCGATCCGCCTGGCAGGCGCCTGTCGGTGGTCCAGCAGACTGGTCACAAGTCTGAAGGAGTCCAGGCGAGTTGATCCGTCTTCGGCTCGGGTCTGCACGGTGTACTCGACGATCCGAACCAGGTGCCCCTGGGGTGCCTCGGAGATCGCGCGTCCGGCGGCGCGGGCCTGGCCCAGGCGGCGGGTCTCCGCCGGGGTGGGCATGATCGACAGGTAGGAGCCGTCCGGAAGGACACGCAGTGGCGTGAAGATCTGCCCCTTCTTGACCCGCCAGATCAGGTGGGCGCCGGTGGCCCTGGCGTCGGCCCACAGCTCGTAGCCGACGAAGTACCGGTCGGCCAGCAACAGCATGTCCGGGGTCAGGCTGGCCAGTAGAGCCCGGCCCAGGGTGTACTCGCTGGAGTGCTCGACGCCGTCGAAGGCCACATCGACCAGGCCGTGGGTGCCGCATTCGACCAGTGCCGTCAGCCTGACCTGCGGGTTCCCGCAGGTGTTGCTGGTCGGGTTGGAGTATCCGAAGGCGGCGGCGTTCTCCGCGGTCTCCGGCACGTCCAGCGTGGTGCCGTCCCAGGCGACCAGCCGCAGTCCGAAGGCGTACGCCTCGGCGCTGTCAGGAGTCGCCAGCGGGCCACAGGTCCGCTCGAACAGCACGCGCAGCGGTTTCTCGCCCAGTCGCTGGCGGGCCTTGGTCAGGGCCGAGCTCGTCGGCAGCGGCTGAAGTCCGAGCCCCGGCAGGCTCCGCAGCTTCTCGGTGAGCGAGCGCAAGACCGGCCGGTACCCCGGCTGAACTGCACTTTCGGCACTGCTGAACAGGCACAGCGCCAAGACGAAGTACATCACCGCCCGGGCCGGCAGGAGTCGCCGTCGACGTTCGACGCGACCGGTGCGCTCCAACACCTCGTCAACGATCTCCGGTGTGATCCAGCGAGTCAGCACCCCAAGGCGGACCCGGTCCCCGAACCGCTCACCGACCGGAACCCCCGGTGAGTGCTGCGAGTTGCGAGCGGCGACCCTGGCGGGCAGGACGGGCATGCTGGCAGACTGGGCACCCAACGGAGCCTCTCCATCAGACAGTCGGATCTTGGTCGATCTTCTGTCCTATCGGGGGCTCCGTTGCTGTGTCCGACACTCGGCTGAGTCATCATCAGAACGTGACGAACTACCCAGTGTCACCAAGGATGAAATCAGCCCAAACCGACCATCAGCGGGCTGCTGACCAGCAGAGTTCTGCTAATTCACTGGCATT
>NZ_JBVKCZ010000207.1:0-1714 GCF_055634335.1 Streptomyces sp. NPDC111802
ATACGTGGAATCGGCTTCGGAGTCGACCACCGGCCAGCGGTGGTCGTGCACTGCGTCCGGCCCATATCCGCCAGGTTGGAGCCGGTGTCGTAATTCGGTGCGTGTCAAGTCAAATGAGACGTGTGTGATGTTATGAGGCTTGTGGTTGGGGTTCCCGGCGCCGTGCGGGATTGTTGATCCATGCCTGTGTGGGTATCTGGGGTGGTCTTGGGCGGCGGGCGAAGCGTTCGGGGTGGCGTTCGTAGGCTTCGGCGAGGGTGACGGTGCGCTGGTCGCGGACCTGTTCGGCGGTGCCGAAGTGTACGGAGGCGGGGGTGTGGTAGCCGATCCCGGAGTGGCGGTGTTCGTGGTTGTAGTAGCTGATGAAGGCGTCAAACCACTCGCGGGCGTGGGCGAGCGAGTCGAACCGCTCGGGGTAGTCCGGTGCGTACTTGACCGTCTTGAACTGGCTCTCGCTGTAGGGGTTGTCTGCACTGACCACCTCATTCGGCATGACCGAAACATCCCCCACCGCAGCCCAGTCCCACGCCACCGACCCGCTCGACCAACGACTCACCACCACCGGGACGCATCACCGACATGATCATCCGAGGCGGGGAAAACATCTCCCCACGAGAGATCGAAGACGTCCTACGCGCCCACCCCGATATCCACGACGCAGCCGTCATCGGCATCCCCCACCCCCGCTTAGGGGAAGATCTCATGGCATGGATCCAACCTCGCCCAGGAACCAGCCCTCCACACCCCGATGAACTACGCACATACTGCGCAGACAAACTAGCCCACTACAAAATCCCTCGAGGAATACGCTTCCTCGACGCGCTACCCACCACGGCAACAGGAAAGATACGCAAAACAGAACTACGCGAGGCAGCCCACAAGGGCATGCGAGGAGAGGGAGATGGTGTTACTTAGCCGCCAAGCGGGCCGCGAAGAAGTTCTTCCGCAAGCTCCTCAAGGGCCTTACGTACGTGCTGCGGGTCGTGTCACCGACCTGTTGGTAACACGCTCCTTCAGGGACTCTCCTCCGGTGCTGCCGAGAAAATTAGAGTAATGCTGAGCCTGAATCCCGGACGATAGGCCCCACAGGCAGTCCGCCCCTCCGGGCGAAGCGTCCGAATACGCGCCCATCGCCGACGTATCCCAAGCTCTGCCCGGCGCATCGATCCCTGGGGCAACCCACTGGAAAGCCGCCGGCCCCGGCGGGGGATCCAAAGGCCGACGGCTTCCGCCACCAAGACTATGCCCTCAAACGGACACCCAATTCCCAGCAGGCCCCAAACCCCGGAACCTCATTCCCTAACACCCCATCAAACGCCTTGATCGGGAGTATCGGGCGTGTCATGAATTAGGCTCTGCCTTGTTTTTCGTAGCGGGTGATCGTTCTGTTGGCGCGAAGGTCAGTTGAGCAGGATGCGCTGGCGGAGGAGGGCGAAGCCGGCCCGTCCGTAGGTCTGGCGCTTGAGGAGCTTTGTCTTGTTGTTGATGCCCTCGGTGACTCCGTTGCTGTAGGGCAGGTCGAGGCCGGCCTGGACGGCTGCGCGGTCCTTCTCCAGGCCGCGGCCGAAGGCGTGCAGGGCGGGAAGGTCGTCGCCGTTCACGGCCTCGATCCACTCGGCCAGGGCGGCGTGTTCGGTGGCGGGGTGCTCGTGGTGGGCCAGGAGCTTCGCGAAGGTGGTGACGTGGCTGGTCAGGAGCGTCATCTCAGGGCAGG
>NZ_JBVKCZ010000208.1:0-1702 GCF_055634335.1 Streptomyces sp. NPDC111802
CTCCAACTCGAGGACATACACCCTCCAGTGTGCCCCCAGAGCCCCGGGAACCGCGACGGATTCGATCACCCGCTACGAAAATCAAGGCAGAGCCTGATTCCTTACACAGCCAATCTAGAGTCTCGATCAAACCCGGAACGGTTCAAACCTCATCTGTTGCCGGTTTGTTCTGGTCCGTGGGGCCCGGCCTTGGCAACGGGCAGGCTCAGAGTGTATCTGGGTTGGTGGCTGGTCGCGCTTTCAGGAAAAGGAAGGCGGTGGCATTTGTGCAGCGCTCGCCCAACACCCGCTTACAGACACTCATGCACTCGGCTGGATTGAGCCACGCGCAACTTGCGCGTGCGCTGCGGGCGGTAGCAGCCGAACAGGGCCTTGCGGTCGCCTTTGACCGCAGCACCATATGTCGCTGGCTGGACGGCACACAGCCCCGGCCACCCGCCCCCACCCTGCTACTGGAGTGCCTCTCCCGCAGGTTGGGAAGACTCGTCACCCCACACGAAGCAGGCCTGAGCCACTCTCCCGACACCGTCGTGGACTTGTCGTGGCAGGCCGACCCTGTACACAAACTCACCCGACTCACCCAAGCCGAGCTTAACTCGGGCCATCCGGCGTTCGACCTGTGTGGGATCAGCATCGCCGCCCTGACCGTCCCCGACGAGATTACGCTCACCTGTCAGCCAGACGCCCGGCCCAAGTCGGCTACCCGGACCTTCTCCCCGTCGACCGACGCTGAGCACATCCGTGGCATGAGTGTGCTGTTCTACAACGCGGCCCAGCAGTATGGCGGCGCCTTGGTGCGAACCCCGCTGGCCGCTTATCTCACTCACTATCTCCCCGGCCTGCATACCCGTGCCCGTACCCAGGTCCACAGTGATCTGCTGCCTGCCGCTGCCCAACTGACCTTGTTGCTCGGAACAGTGTCTGCCGACAGTGGACACGACCGACCTGCCCAGCACTACTACCAGGCGGCAACCCAGCTGGCCGCCGACGCTGGCGATTCCGCCACCCTTGCCATCGTCCTGCGCAGCATGGCTACCCACGCCCACAACCTGGGCCACCACGGTCCCGCCGTGCTGAACCTAGCCGAACGAGCCGTCGCGCATGCCAGATATGCTCCGCCCGCCATCCAGGCCTACACCCAAGCGCAGCTCGCAGTCGTCCAAGCCCACCATGACCGCCATGCCGCTCTGATTGCCCTGACCCGCGCAGAATCCCTGTACTCCCAGACCGACACCGCGCCCGGCCCGTTCACCGCCTATCCGGCCGGCGCCCTCCACTACCAACGCGCCCAGACCTTCGCCCTCCTCGGCGACCTGAACCACGCTCTGAAATCCCTCAGCACTTCATTGCGCCTGCGCACCCCCACTGAATACCGCGCCAGCATCCTCACCCACGCCCACCTAGCTGAGACTTTGCTGAGCCTTGGTCACCTGGACCAAGCCATCAGCCACTGGCAAGCATTCCTCGCTGGCTACCCCAACCTCCACTCCGCTCACACCGCTCGCCACCTTCGCAGCCTCAAAGAGAAACTCCGCCCCCACCAGCGCTATCCTGCCGCCCGCCAAGTCCTCGGCCAGGCCGCACCTCTGGCCAAAGGTGAAGTCAATACCGTTGCGTTTGGATCTTGAGGTGCTTGTCAAGGGGGTGCGGGAACGAGGCAACGGGACTCCTGGTAGATCAACTTGTTGCGAAGCGAGTCGAT
>NZ_JBVKCZ010000209.1:0-1700 GCF_055634335.1 Streptomyces sp. NPDC111802
GAACTTGCTCTCTCACGGCCCGTTGCTTCGGAGTCAGGCCACCCCCATCGGAATACCGCACAACTACCGGCATACACCCAAAGACTGATCCACCGACACCCCGAAGAGAAGACCTCAGTTGCGAGCGCCAGGGGTACCGCTGGCTGAGCTGAATTACTGACTTCGGCGCTTCAAGGTGATGCCGGTGGGAGGCAGAGGGAGAGTCCGGTACCGGCGAGGAAGCCATCGAGGACGTCGGGGCGGTACTGCAACCGTTTGAGCCTGTTGCGCACGAGCGCGGCGAGGCGGTCGAGGGCGACGCTGGAAAGGTTCGCAAGGCTGCGTTTCACGTGGGCCCACAGGTGGCGCTGTCAAGTTTGACAGGGTGCCAGATGATCAAGAAGGAATATCGCGAGCGGAGCTCTGGCTGTAACGCGTCAATCCAGCGCTTTGGCCGCAGATTCAAAGGCGTAAATCACCAATCGCCCTCTTGATCATCTGACAGCCCGTCAAAGTTGACAGTGCCGTCTCTGCTTGCTCTGGTCTACCGGGGGCCGGCCGGCGCACGCGCCGCTCGTGGGGGCCTTGGTGATGCGGTCGTCCGCGTCATAACGGCGCGGATGTCTGGAGGGTCTTCCATGTGCGTAGTGGAGCGTGATGTCGTCGGTGTCCTCAGGCACGCACAGGCCCGGGTGCCAGTTTCTCGATGGTGGGGCCCTTCTCGGTGCCGGTGCCGGCGAGGTGGGGGGAAGAGGATGGTCGGATGGTTCGGCTGGGTAGAGCAGGAGAGAGAGTCCGTTGGAGAGGAGACAGTGTGCGGGCCAGTGTGGGAGACCGGCTTGTTATTCACGGCCGGATCGTGGGTCAGCGTGATCGCAGCGCTGAGGTGGTGGAGGTGCTTGGCTCGGATGGGGGTCCCCCGTACCGGGTCCGTTTCGAGGATGGGCATGAGACGGTGATGTCTCCTGGTCCGGGTACGGTCGTCCGTCCCTTCCGCACCGACGGGTAGACGGCTGTTCGCCTTCCCGTCCTGGTGGCTTGGGAGTCTGAAGCTAGGGTCTGATGGGTTTGCTGGTCACGGGGGTGCTGGGTGCGCGGGGGTTCCGCTGTGTGGGCCGGGGATGCGCCCTGTCGCCGGGCCGGGGCTTGGCTCTAGGCTTTCGGGTTGGACAGGGGCCGGGGATTGCACGGTAATGGTCCGGTTCTTTTCCCGCTGTCCTGCCGGCTGTTGTGTCCCGGTCGGGGTCGTCTCACGTTGGGGGCCCTGGGCTGGCCGGAGGGTGGACGGTTTGTGTGCGGGGTCCTGTCTCGACGAGGGAGCGTTTGGTGTGGTCCCCGTGCTGCGCGGTCGTCGCTGGCCGGGCGGCTCCTCGGGCCGGCGGCGGCTGCGCTCGGATGGTGCTTTAGCTGTCCGGGCGGTATGTACCGGCGGGCTTATGGTGCCCTGCCCTGCTTCGGCTGGCTTGAGCGTGATGTCAGTGAGAGGCATGGAGAGGAAGAGTGTCTTCAGCGGGCTTGATGCCCCTATGCCCGTGCGGGCGACGCTACATCTCGGCGGTGGTGGCGCTGGCCGGGTTCCTGCAGCGCAACGAGGCGGGAAGGGCTACGACCGTGAAGCGGCATTGAGACTCTGTTGCTCAATTCTTGGTGGCCGGATGTCAGGCGGTGAGCCGGTAGGCCAGGCGTTCGAGGCGGCTGGCGCGGGGGCGTGCGGGGGTGTC
>NZ_JBVKCZ010000210.1:0-1695 GCF_055634335.1 Streptomyces sp. NPDC111802
AATCCACACCGAACCCAGGGGCCCTCACCTCGTTCAAGGACCACTCACGGGCGTGTCGCCCGTCACCAACGTCCCCGGACAACACACCTAGGGCCCGAGGCCCCCAGCACCCGGCGCGCCTTGCGCACCGAACGCCGCAGGAAGGAGTCCGCGCCGCCCTCCCGGTAGCCGGGGTAGGCGCGGGCCTGGCGCGGGTCGGCGAGGTACACCGAGTCGGGGATCCCCGCCGCCGCGTCCCGGAAGTGCGGGTAGGCGAGGTAGACCCGGCGGCCCTTCTTCTCCAGGAGGGCCGCCGGCTGCTTCTTGGCCCTGACGAACTCCACGACCGGCAGCAGGAGTTCGGGGCGCCGCTGGGCGACCAGGTGCAGCCGCAGCCGCTCGTCGACCTTGAGGCGGCGGGCGATGCCCGGGGTCCAGAAGGTGTCCATGAGGGGCCCCGCCAGTTCCAGCTTGTTCTGCCTGACCTCCTCGCTGTCCTTGGCGTACTTCGGCCCGAACTGCGGCAGCAGGGTGATGAGGAACGGGCGGACCATGAGCAGGTCGCGCTGCTCGCCCGCCGGTACGAGCTCGGCTATCAGGTTCATCAGGGCACGCGCGGAGTCGAAACGCAGGGCGTAGCCGCCGCTCTTGGTCACGTGCTTGCCGTCCTCGCGGCCCACCAGGTAGTAGCAGGTGTAGTCCGCGACCACGGAGACGCCGTCGGCCCGCAGATAGGCCTCCATCGTGAACAGCGCGTCCTCGCCGGTCCACAGGGACTCGTCGAAGCGCATGTTGTGCCGGGTCAGCAGGTCACGGCGGAACAGCTTCTGCGCGCTCAGCGTGAACTTGATGTTGGAGGAGAAGACGTCGGTCCGGTCCAGCGTCTTGCCCCACATCGACTTGGGCGCGGTGCGGTTGACGCCCTCGACCCGGCCGAGCACCACGTCCGTGCCGTTCCTGTCGCCCATCGCGACCATGCGCTCCAGGGCCTCGGGGCCCAGCCGGTCGTCGGCGTCCAGGAAGAAGACGTAACGCCCGGTCGCCTTGCCCAGACCGACGTTGCGCGGGCCGCTGGGCCCGCCGGAGTTCTCCTGCCGGATGACGGTGACCGGCATGGGCACACGGGCCGCGAACTCCTCCAGACACTCCCCCGTGCCGTCCGTCGAACCGTCGTCCACGGCGATGACCTCGATGCGCCCCGGGTCGATGGTCTGTGCCTCGACCGAAGCAAGGCACTCGACCAGGTACGGCATCGCTTCGTACGCCCCGATGATCACAGTCACATCAGGCTGCGTGACGGTCACGTTTCCCCCTTGTCAATGGGATATTTCCCCCGTATCAGCTCATTCGCTACCTGGTAGACGGCTGGGCGGTGGAAGCGGTTGCCTCACGTCCATGTTTTGGTGAGTCAGATCACATCGCGAACTGACATGGACTCACGCTATTCGGGAACGGTAAGAGACCCGCTGGAAGCGGTCTGGCAGCGCACAAGAAAACGGCGCGGCCCCCGAGGAACACTCCTCGGGGGCCGCGCCGTTCGCACGGTCCGCGGGTCAGGCGGTCAGATCGTCCCCGGCCGCCGTCAGCTGCTGCGGGGGCACCGCCGCCGGCTCGGCGCCTGCGGCCGCCGCCCGTGCTTCCTGGCCGACGTTGCGCGTCTCGGCCTTGATGGCGAGGTTGGCCACCGCGGTGTTGAACTGGTCGATGGATGTCGGC
>NZ_JBVKCZ010000211.1:0-1649 GCF_055634335.1 Streptomyces sp. NPDC111802
GGTTCAGGAACGCGACCAGCCAACGCCTCCGAACACGCTGCGTCACCACCCGCAGAGCCCGCGGACACCTCCGCACCGCTCAACTATGAAGACCCGGAAGTGTTCGGTCGCTCGCCTGGAACCGGACTCGCTGCCCGTTGAACTGCCGCTCCAGCACCGTGATCTGATGGCGCAGGGCCAGGATCTCCACATCCTTGTCGCGGTCGCTCATCGAGAGCAGTCTCAGCATCGCGAACGCGTTCGTCACGCCCAGGTACGCCAGTCTCAGCAGCACGACCGGTCATCATGCCGCAGCCACCACCAGCCGCTCGAGAGCACCAACTCGAGCGACCGCGCCCAGCACCCCGAACACCCGCCCCCACCTGCACGGATGAGGTATTCGGCAAGGGCACCACCCGCTCGCGCTCTTTACAGGTGGGCGAGATCGCTCCGCTGATCACCTCAAGTACGGGAAAATGGGGCTGGGCGTCCCGGTCAGCCGATGGGCCTGCGATGCGAGCGAGCTCGTTTTGCAGGATGGCGATGGGGGCTGACCAGGGGACCACGGATTGTTGCCAGGGCATCGGATCCCCGGTGCCGGAGCACGTGTGTCAGACTCCGCCATCTCCCTTGGCCTCTCCGGGGCGCCCCCCGAGCACAGGCGCACCATGCGGGAGGAGACCACGATGCCCCGGCTCCAGGACGTGAAGGACGAGGTCATCCATCTGCGTTCCGCGGGAGTGGACTTGGGCAAGCGGTTCCTGCTGGCTTGTGTCCGCGTTCCCTCGGCGAAGCGGACCGGCAGTTGGTCGCTGGAGACGGAGCGGTTCGGCACCACCACCGCCGAAGTGCGGCGCCTGCTGGCCTGGCTGCTCGAGCGCCGGGTCGAGGTGGTGGTCATTGAGGCGACCTCGGACTACTGGCGCGGTGTCTGCTACCTGCTGCAGCCACACCTGAACCTGATGCTGGTCAACCCCGCCCACCTCAAGGGCATCCGGGCCGCAAGACCGATCCGAGCGACGCGGCCTTCCTGGCCCGGGCCGGCGCCTCCGGCATGGTGATGGCCTCCTTCGTCCCAGACCGTGACATCCGGGAATTGCGCGATCTCACCCGCCGCCGCACCGAGTTGGTCCGGGCAGCGGGCTGGGAGGCCCAGCGATTGGAGAAGGAACTCGAGGACACCGGCATGAAGGTCTCCGCCGTCCTCAGCGACATCACCGGCGCCAGCGGCCGGGCCATCCTGGAAGCCCTCGTTCACGGTGAACGCGATCAGGCCCGCCTTGCCGACCTCACCCGCGGCAGGGCCCGAAACAAGATTCCCGCTCTCATCGACGCCCTGGACGGCCAATTCACCGACCACCACGCCTTCATGGTCCGCCACTACCTCGACGAGATCGACCGCTGGAAGAGCCTCATCGCCGCTTTCGATGCCCGCATCGCCCACCTCCTGGCCGACCACGCGCGGGACATGGAGGTCCTGCAGACCATCCCGGGCATCGGCCGACTCGGCTCAGAGATCATCATCGCCGAGACCGGAGGCGACATGGCCCAGTTCACCTCCGCCCACCACCTGGCCTCCTGGATCGGGGTCTGCCCCGGCCAGAACGAGTCCGCCGGAGTCAGCAAGTCCGGACGCACCCGGCCCGGCAACGCCAACCTCAAGCGCCTGC
>NZ_JBVKCZ010000212.1:0-1616 GCF_055634335.1 Streptomyces sp. NPDC111802
ACACCTCCACCAACGGCACGGGAGCCTTGTGCGTTGTGGTCCTCACCTCGACCTGACCGGCGTCACCCGATCAGTAGTCCCGTTGAAAACGCTCACTGTCGCTGAGGGGACCTGCGCTGGCTCATAGCGCTGGACGGCAGTGGCATCCTCAACTTCCCCGCAGCAGTGAAATTTGCCCTCTAGCGCGCCGCGAGGGAGGTGGCGTGTTCATGTCTGCGAGCGCAACGTCATCAATCTGTCTCTTCAGGGGTCCTCTGCCATGAGCCAGATGTACGGCATGCATGGGCGGCCTGACGAACACATTCGTGGCGCAAGGGTGCAGATTGGAGAGCATCCGGGAAGCGAAGTCCGCAATCTCCCCAACGGTGCGGTTGGCGTGAAGGCAGGTCTCACTCAGCCAGCTCCAGCGTTCCCGCGTCCGCCGAGTGTGCTTGGTAGAGCCGCGGTCAGCGTCATAACTGACGCTCTGCACTCTCTAATGACTGACACCCTATGTCGGCGCAATTTCCGTTATCGGCCGTACCGGTCTCAAGCATGTGGTCCGGTGCGGAAGGCGGTGCAGGTCGAACTCCGCGACTGATTATACCGCCTGGACGGCCCGGCCAACTGTGGCCGGGCCGTTCTTCCCTTCGGGTCAGCATGCTGCCTGCCTTCAGCAGGGCGGCTGGACCCGAGCGCGTGCCGAGTGCGCCTGGAGAAGGATGAGGCGAGAGCACGACCAGCGCAGGTAGTGCACTGTGCAGGGTCAGGTATCATGGATCGCTCCCTGACAGTCCATGACCCACGTATGCACATCGCCACGGTCGTTTGCAGTGGCGTTGTGCGCGACTTTGTCGCCGGGGCGCAGGGGTGACTGTCTTGTCCCCTTCCGGTGACGGCCACTGAATGGCACTTTCATGTACTTATTCGTGGTCTTTGATACCGAGGCCGGAGATCACGTGGTTCGCCCAGAGGAGTCTTCATCGGCGATCCAGCTCTCCCGCTTTGCGTCGTCGCCCGAGCCGTTCATGCGCTGACCACCGAAGTTGACTGCAGCAGCCCAGACCCAGCAGCTGCCGCTCGGGCCCTTCGCAGCTACTGCGGGTGCCGCAGCGGCGAGGCTTGCGCCTGAAAGGGCGTTTTGTTCCGGCGGGGTTGTTTGGTTCGAGGTTTAGGTGTCGTGCCAGTTCGGGGTGGATTCGCGGGTGAGTCGTCGGCTTATGAGGTCGGTCATCGCGACGTGGATTATGGCTTCGGAGGGGTGCGAGTGGGTGTGTAGTCGCGTGCGAGACGGCGGTGGTGCATCAGCCAGCCGAAGGTTCGCTCGACGACCCCACGCCGGGGGATCACCTTGAACCCTTTGACGCCGGGGTCGCGTTGGACGACTTCGACGTCGATTCCGAGGCGGGCGCCGTCGTGGTTGGCCTTCTTTCGATAGCCGGTGTCGGCCCACGCTTTGGTCACGCGAGGGGGTGCGGCGGAGATCTGGGAGAGCAGGTGGATGCCGCCGGACCGTCCTCTTATGAAATGCGAGGGGCACTAAGACCGTGTCCTATGTGGTGAGGCGGACGTTGAGCTGTACATGGGGCGGGGTACGTGGAGTTGGATTGTTCCGGACGGGCTGTGGGATATCGCGA
>NZ_JBVKCZ010000213.1:0-1612 GCF_055634335.1 Streptomyces sp. NPDC111802
AGCCTGCACTTCCTGGACCTGCACCGCGGCCAACTGCGGCAACAGGACCTCCAACTCGAGGACATACACCCTCCAGTGTGCCCCCAGAGCCCCGGAACCGCGACGGATTCGATCACCCGCTACGAAAATCAAGGCAGAGCCACGAATTAGGTGTTCTTCACCGTTTTGGTTTAGTAGTTGATGGTTGGTCTGGTTGGCCTACACCCGTCCGGCGGTGAGGCGGCCGTCGAAGAGCAGGTCGAACTCGTTGAGTGGCCTTGTCAAGTTGCCGATGGTGTAGGTGGGTTGGGGCAGGTCGGTGGTGCTGGCTGTGCCTGGCTCAGGCGGTCGCTGTCGTATTGGCGGTGGTGGTGATCGTGCGCCAGAGGGTGTGGCGTTCGGCCATCTCGGCGCGGTAGTCGGGGGCGGTCATCAGGTGGCGGTGGGGGCGGAAGTGCGGTGAGATCTGGGAGAAGGCGGCGAGGAATCTCTGGGCTGTGCCGATGCTGCGGAAGCCCTTCATACCCCGCTCGCGCTCCCGTGTGGGGATATGCGAGTTCTCTGCCCTGTTGTTCAGATACTTCGAGCTGCGGTGCTCGACCGATGGCATGACCTGGCGGTGGGCAGCCCCGTAAGAGCGGAGCCTGTCGGTCACGATCACTCTCGGCACGGTCTCGGTGCCCTTGAGGAGCTTGCGGAAGAAGCGCCGGGCCGCGGCGGCGTCCCGCTTATCGGTCACGAGGATGTCCAGGACGTTGCCGTCCTGGTCGACCGCCCGCCAGAGATCAGGATTGTGGCGTGTGTCGCATGCGTGGGTGGATGAGATAAGGCGGACTTTCGGCCGGTATTGCTTTCGAGGCAGTGGTTTTGTTATGCGGTGCACAAAGTTTTAGTACGTGTCAGTCTCTTTTATATCGTCGCTGGCATGGCCGGGATCACGTCTGTTCTTGCGTAACGGAGTGCGTAGCGGACAGGGGGGTGACGCGCCCGGCCTGGTGTGTTTTTCTCGTTGGCAGCTTGTCTGGCAGCGGAAAACGCGGGCAACAGCTCCCGCCGTCTGCTTCCTAGTGAAGTGACATCCGGCCGGTGGCGGTAGCGGTCGCACGGCTCGATTCAGGCATGAGGAGGAAGGGCTGATGGCGCGTCACAAGAAGGCTTCCCAGCGGATACGCCTGCTGAAGGCGGGCGCTGTCGCAGTGCCGGTTTCTGCAGGCCTGCTCTTGACCCTGACTCCCGGCGTGCACGCTGCTCCCGGCCAGCAGGCGACGCCGCTGCCGCCGTCGCAGGCCGCCCCACAGCCGTCGGCGCCCACCCCGGCGCAGGTGAAGCAGCTTTCCCCGGGGGACTGTATGGCGATCAAGCGCCTCACCCCGAAGGAGCGGCAGGAGATCGCACGTCTCACGCCCAAGGAGCGGCAGGACCTTGCCCGCCTTACCCCGAAACAGCGGCAGGAACTTGCGCTGCTCGCGCCGCTGATCAAGCTGTTCAAGCCGCTGCTGAAGCTCGGCTGATGCCAGAAGATCCAGCGTCGGCACCAGCACGAGCACACGCCCCCTGGGCACAAGCCGCCTCGCCGACGCCGCCGCCATGATGGTCTTCCCCGTCCCACACGCCGCGTGCACCTGACCACGAA
>NZ_JBVKCZ010000214.1:0-1610 GCF_055634335.1 Streptomyces sp. NPDC111802
CCGTGCTGTCGTCGAATGTGGAGTTCGTGGATCTGTCGGGCGGCAAGAATGTGGAGGTGACGACCTCGTTCTGGAGCCCGGAGGACTACTGCCAGCGCAATGTCACCCTGGCCGCGGTCTGCCAGAACGCCAACATCCCGGATGCTGCCCCGCCGGCCAAGCGGACGCTGTCGACGTTCTCGTTCAACACGCGTGGCGATGCTGTTGCGAACCCCGCTCTGGTCAAGGATCAGGCGGTGGAGGCGGACACCGGCACGACGTGGGGTCTTGGCTACAACAAGGTGACCAAGCAGCTCTTCACGTCCGCGTATGCGAAGCGGGGCACCAAGTACGGTCCCGGCGGGGCGGGTGCGATTTACCGGACGAACCCGGCCACCGGGGCCACCGCGCTGTTCACCCAGGTTCCCAACCCCGGCACCACCGCGCATCAGCCCGGCGTCAACATGGACCTGGCCTTCCAAGCGGTGGTGGGCAAGGAGTCCCTGGGTGACCTGGACATCAGCCCGGACGGCAAGGACCTGTATGTCGTCAACCTGAACGACCGCAGGCTCTACCGCTACGACGCCATGCAGGCCACCGCTGCCACACAGAAGGCCTCCTACCCCATCCGGGACCCGGGCTGCGCCGCCCCCGGCGACTGGCGCCCCTTCGGCCTGGGCATCCAGGACGGCAAGGTCTACGTCGGCGGTGTCTGCTCAGCGCAGTCCACCAACCGCAAGGCTGACCTGCGGGCCGTCGTGCAGGTCTTCGACCCCACCACCGGCCAGTTCACCGGCACCGTCATGGACCAGCCGCTGACCTACCCCCACTACGCCCTCTCGCCGCCCCAACCGACCGTCTGCACCGGCCGCACCTGGTATCCGTGGACCAACACCCGGCCCGTGACCCAGGACGGCGTGGCCTGCGACGAACCGGGGCTCTCGAATCCGGAGCCGGAGTTCACCGACATCGACTTCGAGACCAACGGCAACATGGTCGCCTCCTTCGCTGACCGCTTCGCCGACCGCGGCGGCTGGGCGCTCCCCGCTCTCCCCGGCTGGCCCGCGACAAACGTCTTCAACGGCGGTGACATCAACTGCGCGAGCCGGGGCAGCAACCACATGTTCGTCCTGGACGGCAACGGCGGCTGCACCAACAACGCCACCGCGGCCACCAACGGCGGAACCCAGCCCCTGGACGCCCGGGAGTTCTACCCGGGCGACCACGTGTCCGACCACAACGGGGTTCACTCGGAGACTGCTGAGGGTTCGGTGGCCATCTCCAAGGTGGAGACCACCATGCCCATGATCTCGGAAGACCCCATCCTGAACCCGGTCACCGGGCACGGCCTGCACTACCTCAACCGCAGCAACGGCACCCGGGTCTCCGAGGACAACGCCAGTGGTCTGTATCTGAACAACGACTTCGGCAAGGCGCGCGGTATCGGCGACCTGGAGACGATGTGTGACCAGGCGCCGTTGCAGATCGGTAACCGGATCTGGCAGGACACCGATGAGGACGGCATCCAGGACCCCAGTGAGCCGGGCATCCCGGGTGCCACAGTGAATCTGTATGACGCCGACGGCAACAAGATCGGCACCGCGGTCACCAACTCCCGGGGCGAGTACTAC
>NZ_JBVKCZ010000215.1:0-1564 GCF_055634335.1 Streptomyces sp. NPDC111802
GCGCCCGCGCACGGCTGAACGCCGTGCCACTCACGACACCCGCGCACCATCACATTGCCTCAACTCGCCTCACTCGCAGGCAACTTGACAGCGCCTCCCCCAGAGTTCCTGGGCGATGCCTGCGGGGTCCTTCGAGCGCAGGACTCGGCCCTTGAGCAGGGTGTGCCGTAGCGCGAGGTAGGTGCACTCGACTTCCCAGCGTTCGTGGTAGAGAGCGGTCAGGGTGGCGGCAGGGTCGGTGCGGTGGTCGGTCAACGTGGTCAGCAGCCGGTAGACCCCGGTGATGCGGCCGCCGTCGGTGGCCTGCGTGCTCACTTCCGCCTCGATGACGCGGAGCGTCAGGCCCTTGACTCGGGTGAGGTAGGAGTTGTCCGGGAGCAGGGCCAGGACGGGCAGGCGCCGAGTGGACTTGACGCGGACCAGGAACTGGGCGCCCCGTTCCACGACGTCGCTCAGCAGGTCGTTGCCGTCGAAAGCGCGGTCGGCGAGCAGGAGCATGTCCGGGGTGAGGCGGTCCATCAGCTGCTGGGCGTAGGCGGGTTCACCCTGCGCGGAGGGGCCGAAGACCGCGCCGAGCAGTCCACGGGTGCCCGTCTCGCAGAGCGTCATGAGCATCAGGCGGGGATAGCCTCCGGTGCCGAAGCGATGAGTGCTCGTACCGAGCCAGGAACGGTTGCGGTCCTGGTCGGGGACGCAGAGGCTGCCGCATCCGTCGAAGGCCACGGTCCGCCAACACCGGTAGCGCACTCCGGGAGTGGACGGCCGTCCCAGCGGGCCGGCCAGGACCTCGAACAGCCGCTGTATCGGGGGTACTCCGAGGCGACGGCGTACATCTCTCAGGGCCTTCTCCGAGGGCCGGGGCACCGCGACGCCTAGGCCGGCGGTCAACTTTTCCCAGACGAGCTGTGCACCGAGGCCCTCGAACAAGCCGAGTGCCAGGACGAAGTACACCCCGACCCGCGACGGCAGATCCCGCAACCGACGCTCACGCGTGCGGGTCTCCTCCACCATCGCGTCGACCAGCTCGACTGGTATGACCTGCGTCAACTCTCCCAGATGGCCTGGGGCGAAGACATCGACGACGGCTGGCGCACCAGCCATGACACACTTGGACACGCGGGGCCTCTGCATTCAGGAAGATCTTGGTCGATCCCTTGAACAGCAGAGGCCCCGCTCGTATGCCACCGACCCGTTGACAGCGATCACCACGTCCTAACTTCGGGGCATTGATTGATCAAGAAGGAATATCTCGAGCGGAGCTCACCTGTGTCACGCCAAACCAATGCTTCATCCATGGATTCAGAGGCGAAGCCCGTGAATCACCTTCTTGATCACCTGATGCTTCGTCAAACTTGACAGTGCCCCGGCGCCGGCGCCGGCGCAAGAACCTCACTCGGCAAGGCAAGCGGAAAGCCGCCCGTGACCTGGTCCTGCCGGTGACCCCGCCCCGGCGTCACCACCGACTACGGGCCAGAGCCGCGAACTTGACAGCCCCTTCGCGTGTTCACAAGGGCGCAAGGGTGCGCGGTGTGGCCGCGTTTCGTGGCTATGTGTGGGTTACCTG
>NZ_JBVKCZ010000216.1:0-1548 GCF_055634335.1 Streptomyces sp. NPDC111802
ATGGGCAAGACCACGCTGGTCAACGGGCTCATCACCTGCCTGCTGATCGCATACGGCGAATTCGAGCTGTATTTGCTCGATGGAAAGTTCTGCGGGCTGACCCGTTTCGAGTCGATTGCCACCCGCTACGAGTCGTCCGACGATCCGGCCGTTTTCTGGGACATGGTCCGAGAGCTCAACGAACGCTCGGACAAGCGGTACGCGGAGATTACGGAAGCCATCCGTAACCGCCAGCCCGTACCGAAATTCAAGCCGGTCATCTTCATCGTGGACGAAGCGGCCGACTTCTTCGCCTCCGGCTCCACGAACGAAGAAAAGGACCAGGCCAAGCAGATCGCCAATGACACGCGGTCGTTGGTCGCCAAGGCCCTGGAATCCGGCATCTCGACGATTCTCATGACGCAGCGCCCGTCCACGAATGCAATTCCCGTCATGGTCCGTGACCAGTTCCTCTACCGACTGTGCCTGTACGTGGCATCGGCGGGAACAGCCAAGGTTGCTCTCGGTGACACCTATTTCGAAACGGTCGCACCGATCAACCCGGCCCTGCTTGACCCGGACATCAAGGGGCAGGCCGTCCTGTTCGCCCGCGGGCGTTCCACCCTAATCCGCGGGTTCAATTTCGAGGACAAGTTCATCTGGGGTGTGGTGGACGAAGCGGAATCCCGCCTGACGAAGGTAGTCGAAGACGCGCCGGATTCACCGCTCAAGCAGGCCATCGCTCTGATGCGGGATAAGGACGTGGAGTTCATGCCCACCGCCGACCTGGCCCCGGCCATCGGAATCCTCGAAGAAAGTCCGGTAACGCAAGGGCGGAAACTCTCTGCCCAGCTTGGCGTCACGTCGGGCAAGGACGACAAGGGCGTGCGCGGCTACCACCTCGCCGACCTCATCGCCGCCCTGAAGTCCGGTTTGTGACCCCTGCCGTATCCGCCGGAGCGTCCGCCGGACATCCGCCGGGAAACGCCGGGCATCCGCCGGGAGCCACGCCTCCGGCGGATGCCCGGCGGATGCCTGGCGGACGCTCCGGCGGATGCAAAACCCAGGATGACCTGCGCAAACAGTGAACTCAGCCCCTGAGATCCCCTGGAAGGAGATTTTCGCTCTTGAGAGCCTCTACAGCCGTCACCGTCGGCGTGGGAGCGACCGCGGCCGTCGTCGTGGCCGCGCTCGTCCAGGCCGCTGGCGACGACCCCATAGGAACAGCACTCAGCATGTCCGTGCCAGCCGACTACAAAAGCCTGATCGAGGAGGCAGGAACCACCTGCCCCGAAGTCACGCCCAACCTGCTCGCCGCGCTCCTCACACAGGAATCCGGCTTCAATCCAGAAGCAAAGTCGCCGGTCGGTGCACAAGGAATCGCGCAGTTCATGCCGTCCACTTGGGAAACCCACGGCATCGACGGCAACGGCGACGGCAAGCGCAATGTCTGGGATCCCCAGGACGCAATCCTGTCATCCGCCAAATACCTCTGCACCATTGCCAAGGACGTGAAGGACGTTCCCGGCAACAAGCAGAGCAACATGCTCGCCGCCTACAACGCGGGAA
>NZ_JBVKCZ010000217.1:0-1531 GCF_055634335.1 Streptomyces sp. NPDC111802
TCGCTGTTGTTGGTGGTGTGTTGGTGGTTCGGGGGCGGGTTTCGGGAGGGCGTCATTCGCGGGGAGGGTGAGGTATGTCATGTGGGTGGGTGTGGGGGGAAATTGTCATGGTGGTGAGTAGCTGGAGCTGAGGGTGGGGCGAAAACTGGCGGCTAGATGTCTGTCCCCTGCCGGTGGCCCCGGAATTTCCAGCCCGTATGGGTTCCGTGCCCTGAGACAAGTTAGAACGTGTATGCCCCAGGACTTACCTTCGCCGCGTGCCGGGACGACCGGCAGTGTTCCGGCTGTTGTCTCTGCCCGTGGCTCGCTGGCCGCGTCGTGTGAGCCCGCGCTGCGGGTGCCGCGGCGGATCGTGTTCCTGGCCCGCCGGGACCTGGCGAACCCCGCCGCCGGGGGCTCCGAGCTGCTCGTGGACCGTCTGGCCCAGGGACTGACCGCGAGCGGGCATGAGGTCACCCTGCTGTGCGGGGGACCGGCCGTGCACCGTGACTACCGGGTGGTATCCGCGGGCGGTGATCTGGCTCACTTCCTGCGCGCCAAACGGGCATTCACCCGCCAGGTCGGTGACTGCGACCTGCTGGTCGAAGTCTGCAACGGGATGCCCTACCTGGCCCCGCTGTGGCACGACGGGCCGACCCTGTGCCTGGTCAACCACGTCCACTCCGACCTGTGGGACCTGCGCTATCCCGGCCCGCTGGCCGGTCTGGGCCGCCGTCTGGAGCACTGGGCACTGACCGGCGCGCACCGCCGCAACCTGATCGTCGCCATGTCCGGCTCGACCGCCACCGCCCTGGACAGCATCGGCGCCGACCCCGACCGGATCAGAATCGTCCACAGCGGCGTCGAAGAACCCGGACCACTGCTGCCCAAATCACCCCAGCCGCTCTTCGTGGCCGTGGGACGGCTCGTGGAATACAAACGGATCGACCTGCTCCTCAGACTGTGGGACCTGGTCCGCCCGATCACCGGCGGACGCCTGGTCATCATCGGTGACGGACCCGAACGCACCCGGCTGCAGGCCATGGCAGGCGACGGCGTCGTCTTCACCGGACACATCTCCGAAACAGCCAAACACCGCCTGCTGTGCCAGGCCTGGCTGCTGCTGCACCCCTCCCTGGTAGAAGGCTGGGGCCTGGTCATCACCGAAGCCGCCGCCCGCCACACCCCCGCGATCGGCTTCGACATCCCCGGCCTGCGCGACTCCATCACCCACCAAGTCACCGGCCACCTCGCCGACGGCGAAAGCTCCTTCGCCGCCGCCTGGTGCACCCTCACCCTCAACCACGAACGCCGCACCACCCTCGGCGAGATGGCCGCCCAGCACGCCACCCGCTACCGCTGGCACCGCACCGTGCGCCACTTCCGCGCCGTCGCCACCGAGGCCTACCACACCCACACCCGCACGGCAGACAGGTAGCAACCCATGCACACCCAGAACACCACCACCCCCACCACCAGCGCCGCCAGCACAGACAAACCACCCCACAAAGACCCCTCCTGGCGCCGCTCCCTCACCCTCCTCCACGCCTTC
>NZ_JBVKCZ010000218.1:0-1513 GCF_055634335.1 Streptomyces sp. NPDC111802
TGCTCACCCGGGTCCTGGATACCGTCCTCATCGGTGTCCTGCCACACCCGGTTACCCAACTGCAACGGCGCCTGATCACACAGAACTTCCAGGTCCGCCATGCCCCCCGACTTGGCGAAGGTTCCGTTCAGGTAGTTGCCGTCGGTTGCCGGGGCGCGGGTCCCCGTGGTGCGGTCGACCCACGCCACGCCGCTGCCTGTCTTCGGGATCGGGTCCATCGAGGTGAAGGGGAGGGCCGTCTCCACTTTGGAGAGAGCCACACCGCCCTCACTGATCTCCTCATGGCCGCCGAAGGCCCAGTCACCCGGGTAGAACTCCCTGACGTTCAGGGACTGGGATCCGCCGTTGGTGGCCGCGGTGGCATTGTTCTTGCAGCCGCCGTTGCCGTCCACGACGAACATGTGGTTGGAGCCGCGGCACGCCCGGTTGATGTCACCGCCGACGAACGAGGTTGTTTCGGGGGACGTAGAGGTGGCGGGCAGATTCCAACCGAAGCGGTCAGCGAAGCGGTCACGGAAACCGAGAACCATGTCACCGTTGGTCTCGAAGTTGATGTCGGACAGCATCGGCTCAGGGTTCTGGATGAAAGGGTGGGTGCAGCTCTTGCCGTCCTGCATCGTGGGCCGAACATTGGTCCACGGATACCAGCTGGGGCCCCCGCACGCCCCTGGATATAGGTCTTGGCGGTTCATGAGACCTGCTTGACCGCCACGGGGGTACGTCAGTGGCTGGTCCATAACCGTGCCGGTGAACTGGCCGGTGGTGGGGTCGAAGACCTGCACGACGGCCCGCATGTCAGCCTTGCGGTTGGTGGACTGCGCTGAGCAGACACCGCCGACGTAGACCTTGCCGTCCTGGATGCCCAGGCCGAAGGGGCGCCAGTCGCCAGGGGCGGCGCAGCCCGGGTCCCGGATGGGGTAGGACGCCTTCGGCGCGGCAGCAGTGGCCTGCATGGCGTCGTAGCGGTAGAGCCTGCGGTCATTCAGGTTGACGACATACAGGTCCTTGCCGTCCGGGCTGATGTCCAGGTCACCCAGCGACTGCTTGCCCACCACCGGCCCGAACGCCTCGTCCATGCCAGCGTTCGGGTTGTGCGCGCTGGTTCCGGCGCTAGGGACCGTGGTGAACAAAGTGGTCGTGTTGGTGGTCGGATTCGTCCGGTAGATCGCACCAGAACCACCGGCACCGTACTTGCCTCCCCGCTTGGCATACGCACCGGAGAAGGTCTGCTTGGTCACCTTGTTGTAGCCGATACCGTACAGCGACCCCGTCTGCCCCCAAGTCGCCATGTCGGTGGTCTGCGCATCATCGCCGCGGGCACTGAACGGGAAAGACACCAGCGTTCTGACGGTATCCGGAGTAGCCCCCTGCGGTGGGATAGTAGTCCTCTGACAGGCGCTGACCAGGGAGGCATTCTTCTGGCAGTAGTCCTCCGGGCTCCAGAACGAGGTCGTCACCTCCACATTCTTGCCGCCCGACAGATCCACGAACTCCACATTCGACGACAGCACGG
>NZ_JBVKCZ010000219.1:0-1486 GCF_055634335.1 Streptomyces sp. NPDC111802
ACCTTAGGTTCTAGCGGTCCTCGCAACACTCATGATCATGGGAGTTGCGAGGACCGTGGGCGGCAAGAGGCTCGATCCGGATTTGAAGAGGCTGTTCTTCGAACGGCTTGATGCCGTGGGAAGCGTCTCCCCCGTAGCACGTGAGCTGGGGCTGAACCTAAACACGGCGTTCACGCTGGCCCGCAAGGCCGGCGTGAACTACGGGCACCTGGGCCACCCCGGGCGCGAGGAGTACCTGAAGTTGCGGGCCCGGGGCGTCTCCAGGCGGGAGGCCGCCGAGCGGGTCGGGGCGCACCCTCGCACAGCCCAGGACTGGGACTGGGGCATCCGGAAGTCCAGCAACTCCCGGATCCACCCCGACGGCCGGCGTGTGAACTACACGACGGGAACCGTCACGATGCCCGGTGTGATCATCGCTGCACCGGTGAGGCCGGTGAGCCTCAAATCCCTTGAGAAGAAGCTGCACCCCAGACTCCTCTCGCTCTCCGAGCGCGAGCGGATACGCGACCTCCGCGCCGCCGGCCAGTCGATGCGGGCCATCGGACGGGCCCTGGGGCGCCCGGCCAGCACCATCTCGCGCGAGCTGCGGAACAACTCGGGGACCGCCGACTACCACCCCTACGCGGCTCACAGAGCGTCCGCCGCGCGCCGGCCCCGCCCGAAGGAGCGCAAGCTGCTGGCTGAAGGTCCGCTGCGCGACTTCGTCCAGGACGGCCTGCGCCAGCGGTGGTCCCCGGAACAGATCTGCCACGCTCTGGCCAAGACCCATCCGGACGACCAGAGCATGCGGGTGAGCGTGGAAACGATCTATCAGGCCCTGTACTTCCAGGCCCGCGGCGGCCTGAAGCGGGAGGTCCAGGCGGCCGTCCGCACCCGTCGCACGCGTCGCAAACCGCGCCGGAACCCCGAACGGCGCACGTCCCGGTTCATCGACCCGATGGTGATGATCAGCGACCGTCCCGCCGACGTTGAGGACCGGGCGGTGCCGGGCCACTGGGAGGGCGACCTGATCGTCGGCGCGGGCGGACGCTCCGCGATCGCCACCCTGGTCGAACGCAGCACCCGCTACACCATGCTGGTCCACCTGCCGGGCGAGACCCACGACGCCGAGACCGTGCGTGACGGGCTCGTCCGCACCGTCCAAACCCTGCCCGCCCACCTGCGCGGCTCGCTTACCTGGGACCAGGGCGCCGAGATGGCACGTCACCGGCAGTTCAGCATGGCCACCGACATGCCCGTCTACTTCTGCGACCCGGCGTCTCCCTGGCAGCGCGGCTCGAACGAGAACACCAACGGGCTGCTGCGGCAGTACTTCCCGAAGGGCACCGACCTGAGCCTGCACGGTCCCGAAGACCTCGAACACGTCGCGCAGGAGCTCAACAGCCGCCCACGCAAGACGCTCGGCTGGGATACCCCAGCCGAGCGTCTACGTGATCTACTCACCGTCTAAAGCCAAGCGGTGTTGCGACGACCCCTTGAACCTAAG
>NZ_JBVKCZ010000220.1:0-1485 GCF_055634335.1 Streptomyces sp. NPDC111802
TCGGGCATGTCCCGCCATGGGATGCCGGTGCGGACCCGGAACCGTATGCCGTCGATCAGCTGCCGCCGGGTCCATATGGGCGGCCGGCCGGGCTTTTTGCCCTTGGGTAACAGCGGCTCCAGCACCGCCCACTGCTCGTCCGTCAGATCTCCACGCGCCACAGATCAAGATCATCTCATGCCCAAGATCCACTTCCGAAACACGCCCTAGACCGCAAGAACGGCTCGATGATGGCCGGGCATGCCATCCCGCACCGGATCCAGAAGTTCCTGGGCGAGGCCTCGTGGAGCGCCGACTCACTGCTGGCCGAGGTACAGGCGTATGTGGCGCGGGAGTTGGGAGCTCCGGCCGCGACGCCGGTGCTGGACGACACTCAGGTGATCAAGAAGGGGACAAGTCCGTTGGGTCGCACAACACGTCGGCACCGCCGAAGCCCAAGATCGTGTCGCAGCCGAGGCCGGAGACCTCAGCCAGGCCGGGGTGTATCTACAGTTCGTAGCCGCTTCTGCCGCTCCAGCTGAACGGGGAGATCCAAGGGTGAGCCTTCGCTGCCATCCAGTCCGGCTCCCAGCCGTCGCGCACGCCGCGCGCTCCCCAGCCGCCTTTGTGGCGGTCCGGTTTGTCCAGTCCGGCCTGGCGCGCGGCCAGGGCCGCGTCGTAGGCTCGGTGGGCCCGGTTCAGGGCCTCGTTGCGTGAGTTGGCCTGACCGGTGAAGACATGCAGCCCTTGGAGCGTCCGGTCGGTGGCGTGGTGTATCGGGACATCAACCTCGTAATATCGCCAGGATTCTAACTGCATAACGAGCGATCTCCTTTCTGTGCTGGTCGTGACGGCCAGGCTCGCGCATCGCCGTACAGCTGCCTTACCCATGAATGCACCGCACGGCCGGACCGGGAAGCCTGGAAACAGTGCAGATGGCCGGACTATGTCGCAAACTTGCGCAGTTGTGTCTGTAGCTGCAAGTTCCGAGCGGTTGGGGGCTATGTCAACTGGTGAGGCTGCAGCACACCGGCTCGGACGTCTCCCAGCGGGGCGCGGCCGCGGAGCAGGATGCCTGCTGGAGCCTGACGCAGCTTCAGGAACTGCTGGATGAATGGGTCATCTGCGGGTGGCAGGAGCGCCGGCACGACGGACAGGACGGCAGGGAGGACCCCGAGCAGGAAGAGCGACGGCGTACCGGCCCTTGCGCTGAGCGTATTCGTCCCCGCAGACCACGCGGGGTGTGGTTGTTGGCGGGGTCTCGTCATGGCATCAAGTTGCTGATGGCATTTGCTGGGAAGGCGTTGTCGGTATCGGCGGCCTGTACGAACCGGTGGTGACAGTCAGCGCCCATTCGAGGTAGCCACGCACCCACAGTCCTTTCAGTTGGAGATCATGGCGGTCTGCGGTAGTCAACACCGTTGCGTTTGGATCTTGAGGTGCTTGTCAAGGGGGTGCGGGAACGAGGCAACGGGACTCCTGGTAGATCAACTTGTTGCGAAGCGA
>NZ_JBVKCZ010000221.1:0-1473 GCF_055634335.1 Streptomyces sp. NPDC111802
TGCCAGCACCAGCCCGGTCGTCAGGCCACTGACACCCCCGCCGATCACCAAAACCGCCAAGCCCGTACCAGGAACTCGCGCCATCGAGCGCCCCCTCCTGCGCCAAAGGCGCCACAAGCAAACCAGGACAAAAGAATCGGACCCGTCAGTCACCGCTGACCGCGCCAGTGCACCGCAGGGTTAACACCGATGTACAGGCAGACAGCGAGAGCAATGCCAGGTGCCACAGGCAACATTGCGCGCTTGTGTAGACAATGAGGCTTTTCAATTTGGCCACCGATCGGGTGACGAGGCCGGTCGAGTAACGGGCGAGGCCCTCGGACTGTTGAGCGAGATGTCTGAAGTCTCAACATCACAGTCCGGGGGCCTCGTTGGTTCCTTATCGTGCCGTACTCGACGTCCCGCATGCCCTCGTCGAGTGAGTCTCAATGATGGTGTCAAGCCGATTGGGGGGCCGGTGGGGTGAGGGTGAAGTGCCTCTTGTCGCGGAGCATGGCCCATAAGACGTCGACTCGGCGGCGTGCGAGGGCGAGCAGTGCTTGGACGTGGATCAGTCCTTCGGCGCGTTTCTTGAGGTAGTAGTCCCGGGAGGGTCCGGGGCGCATCATGGCGGTTTGGGCGGCCATGTAGAAGACATGTCGTAGGCGGCGGTGATAGCGCTTGGGCCGGTGGTGGTTGCCGGTCCGGCGGCCGGAGTCGCGCGACACCGGGGCCAGTCCCGCGTGGGCGGCCAGGCGGCCGGCGTCTGCGTAGCCGGATAGGTCTCCGACGATGGCGAGGAACTCGGCCCCGAGGATGGGGCCCATACCTGGCAGGGATTCGATGACTTCGGCGCGCTCATCGAGGTGGAAGGACTCGCGGATCTCCCGGTCGGTGTCTTTGATCCACTCGTCGAGTGCGAGGAGCTGATGAGCGAGGTCGCACACGAGTTTGGCGGCTCGCTTTTCGCCGGGCAGGGCAGTCACTTGGGATTCGGCTGCCTTGACCGCGCGGGCGGCGACCTCGGCTGCGCTGCGGACCGCGCGCCGTGCTAGCCAGTCCGCGAGCAGCTTGACGCCAGTCTGTCGCAGGGCGGCCGGGGTCTGGTACTCGGTCAGCAGGACGACCGGCCCCTTGGCTGCCGAGTAGTCGAAGGCCCGCTCCAGAGAAGGGCAGATGCCCACCAGGGCATCGCGCAGGCGGTTGATCAGTCGTACCCGGTCGGCGATCAGGTCGGCTCGGTGGGCGGTGAGCAGCTGGAGATCTGCCACGGTCTCGTCCGGCAGGCTCAGGGGTGTGAAGGGCATCGTCAACTTAAGTGGGGTGTCTCAGGTCTGGGATGATCGCCGGGCTTGTTGATCTTCCTGGGGAGGAGCTGCTTGTGGGGGCCGGGGCGGCGGTGTCGTACAGAGGGTTTCGGTTCCCGGCGGAGGTCATTTCCCATGCGGTGTGGCTGTACTTCCGGTTCCCGCTCAGTTACCGCGAGGTGGAGGA
>NZ_JBVKCZ010000222.1:0-1471 GCF_055634335.1 Streptomyces sp. NPDC111802
GTGGACTGCAGTTCCTCGTACGCCGTTTCCAGGTCCTCCCGGATCCTCTTGACCTCCGCCTTCAGCTGCGTGGCGACAGTGACGTCGGTGAAGGAGATCGTGGTGGCGACGTGCAGGCTGTTGGGCCCGGAGAGCGGCTGGATGAGGATGTCGAAGTACTGGAGGTCCTCGCCGATCCTGCGCTCGGCCCGGTTGACGCGCAGGGTCCGGCGCTCGTGTGTGGACTGGTCGATCAGAGAGCGGAGTTCGACCGGACGATATGAGATCTCCAGGTCCTGGAAAGGGCGGCCGATATCGGTCGCGGTCAGGCCGAACTGGATCCTCGCCTGACTGTTGATCACCACAACGGTTCCATCGCTGTCGAGGGCGATCGATGGGGTGGGTCCAGCGTCAAGGACCAGGTCGCGTAGCTGGCGAGTGCGCACGAAGGAGTGCACCTCGACGCCCGTGCCTGATCTGCTCTTCACCGGTGCCGGGTGGTACGGCAGTACGGTGTCGCCGGCCCGCCGCCTGAAGACGCGCTGGCGCATGTTCGCGACCTCGAACCGCTCGGTGTCGTTGAGCAGCATCTCGGCCTTGCCAAGGAAGAGGAAACCACTCGGGCGCAGGGCGAAGTGGAAACGGTCGACGATCTGCCTCTGAGCCTCGACATTGAAATACATCAGGGTGTTGCGGCAGACGAGCAGATCGAGCCGGGAGATCGGGGCGTCCCGGGTGATGTCATGCCGCCCGAAGATGACTCGCCGCCGCAAGTCGGGACGGAAGCTGAACTGCGCGCCGTTCTGCTCGAAGTACTTTTCCCGCAAATCCGCCGAGAGCATTTCCAGGGACTTCGGCGTATAGAGCCCCGACCGGGCCTCACGCAGCGCCTCCTCGTCGACATCCGTGGCGTAGATCTTGACCCGGCTCAGGCACTCCTCGAGTCCGAGTGTCTCCGCGAACATGAGCGCCAGCGAGTACGGTTCCTCGCCGCTGGAACAGCCCGCGCTCCACACCCTGATCTCTTGGCCCGGCTCGAGAGCCGCCAGCAGCTCGGGTACAACCTCATGCTGCAGGAGATTCCACGCCTCCCGGTCGCGGAAGAAGGAGGTGACGTTGATCAGGATCGTGTTGAAGAGGGCACCGAACTCGTCCGCGTTGGTCTCCAGGAGATCTTGGTAGTCCAGGTAGGAGCCGACACCGACGTCAGTCATCCGTTTATGGATGCGCCGGCACAGCGTGGAGCGCTTGTAGCCGGTGAAGTCGAAGCCGCGGGCCTCCCGGATGAACCCGAGCAGCTCCTCCAGTGCCTCGTTGTCCCCGGCGTCCTGCGGTTCGCCCATCAGCGCATCACTGCCTCTTGGCCTCGACCAGTCCGCGCACGACCGCGGCAATCTTCTCAAGAGGTAGCACGAAGTCCACCCCTGCGGCGTCCACCGCCGCCTGCGGCATCCCCGGGAACTCCGCGCTCTGCGGATCCTGCACGATCACC
>NZ_JBVKCZ010000223.1:0-1450 GCF_055634335.1 Streptomyces sp. NPDC111802
TGGAACATGGGGGCGCTGATCGCGTTCCGGATCGTGCAGGGGCTGGGCGGCGGCGCCCTTCAGGGCACGGTCCAGACGCTTGCCGCCGACCTGTATCCGCTCAAGGAGCGCCCGAAGATCCAGTCCAAGCTGTCGACGGTGGGGGTGGTGACGGCAGCCGCAGGGCCGGCGGTAGGCGGGGTCCTGGTGGTGTACGCGGACTGGCGCTGGATCTTCCTGATCAACCTGCCGATCGGGGCGGTGGCGCTGTGGCTGATCGTGCGGCACCTGCATGAGCCGACGCGCGACACGGCCTCTAATAGGGCGTCCACGCGCGCGCGTGTCGACTGGGCGGGCGCGTTGGCAGTCTTCGTGTGCGGGGGCGTGCTGCTGACGGCGCTGGTGCAGGGCGGAGTGACCTGGCCGTGGCTCTCGGGGCCGTCACTGGCGTTGTTCGGTACGGGACTTGTGCTCGTGGCCGTCGTGGTGGGCGTGGAGCGCTGGGCGGCCGACCCGATCATCCCCGGGTGGGTGTGGCGCAGCCGGACGATTGCTGCGGTGAATCTCGCGCTATGTGCGCTGGGGTTGCTGGTGGTGGCGCCGACGATGTTCCTGCCGACGTATGCGCAGGCGGTGCTGGGGCTGGCGCCGGTAACGGCCGGATTCGTGCTGTCCGTGTGGAGTTTAAGCTGGCCGGTGTCGTCGGCGTTCAGTCAGCAGGTGTACCGCAGGATCGGGTTCCGCAACACGGCGATGCTGGGGATCGTGTCGGCCTCCCTGATCCTGCTGGCGTTCCCCTTCCTGCCCTACCCCGGTCAGGCGTGGCAGCCCACGCTGCTGATGCTGTTGCTGGGGGTGGCGCTGGGGATGTTCCAACTGCCGCTGATCGTCGGCGTGCAGTCGACGGTGGGCTGGTCGGAGCGGGGCACCACGACGGCCTCGGTGCTGTTCTGCCGGCAGACGGGCCAGACGCTGGGCGCGGCCATCTTCGGTGCGGTGGCCAACGGCGTACTGGCCGCTCGGCTCGGTGGCGGGAGCGACCTGGACTCAGTGACGCGGGCGCTGGACTCGGGCACGGCCCAGCAGGCCACCAGGCGGGCCATCGCCGACGCGGTGCATGCCGTGTATCTGGGCGCTTCGTGCGCGGCGGCGCTGGCCTTCCTGGCCCTATTACTGCTCGCTCCCAAGAAGTTTCCGGTGATCTCGGACTGACCTTTCAGTTGGAGATCATGGCGGTCTGCGGTAGTTCGTCAATCACGGCTGCCGGGTAACTGTCCTGTATGCAGGCTGAGTTGCTGGACATGTCGCCGGAGGTCACCGACGCTGAGTGGCTGGTGGAGTGGTCCGATCAGCTGGAGAACCTGCTGGTCGATATCTGAGGTGCCCCGGAGATTCCGGACAGGGACCCAATAGGGTTGTCCTGTCAAGGAAACGAGGAAGCACGAAGTGGCATCACCCAACAAGTACACCC
>NZ_JBVKCZ010000224.1:0-1437 GCF_055634335.1 Streptomyces sp. NPDC111802
TCCCGGCGAGCGTCACGCGGGGAGTGACGGAGACCGTGACGCCGTCACGCTTACGGACCTCGCGGTCGTCACGGGCGTGCCCACGCCTCAGCCCGGCGAGCCGCTGACCGACGGCCAGTTGGACGTCGTGCTGCGCCACCTGCGCTACTCCGACGACCCGCCGCTGTCCTACCGCCAGGCCGTCGGCGGGTTCCGTGACCGGGGCTTCGTCGGCAGCGAGAAGCGGGTGCGCCACGCCTGGGGCGCGCTGCTGTCGAACGAGGAGAACGGCGAGACCGGTACGGCCGAAAAGGCCGACGAGGCCGACCGGGAGGAAGAGCCCGAGGACGCGGACGCCTGAGCAAAGAAGGGGCGGCCGCCCCGTTTGTCCGGCACCACCAGTGAGGGCCAGCCCGCCTGTGCGGGCTGGCCCTTGCTGCAACTGCCGGAAGCGAAAAGAGCAGTTGACCAGCGCAGACCCGGTGAGTGACCCGGCGAGCGGACCACCGCGTCCGCAGACCCAGGAAGCAGACCCGGCGAGCACTGATGAAAACCCCCAGGAATCGAATACATGTGCGGACTATGCTCGCCCGCCCATTCATGATCACCGTGAGGAGAAGGAGTGGGACGAAAGAAACAGCAGGCCAGCGACGACATGGCAGGCCAGGCAGCAGGCGCCATCGGCGGCCTGGCCATCGCCTTCGGCACCCTCGCCGCGATCAAGGACAAGCTGGGCCTGTCCTGGCCGGCCACCGTAGCGCTCACCGCAGGGGCGCTGGTCGCCCTCGGCTACGGCGCCTGGCGGCTCCGCAGCAGCATCAAACGGCTGCTGGCAGGCGCCGCAGAGCCTTCCGCAACCCTGAAACAGAAGGCCCCCGCGGCCGCCCTGGAGGGGAATCAGGAGGCTCCCGCGGCTGCTCTGGACGGCGATCAGACGGACGCTCAGGCGGTTCCTGCGCACCCGGAGCTCACCGCGGCACTGCGCACGGCCGCCGTCATCGGCAGCGAGCAGGTCATCCGGGCCGACCAGGTCACGATCACCCCGGTGCAGACCGGCGACGTCTACGACTTCCTGGTCCCCAAGGGCCGTACATACGAGGACGTAGAGAAGCGCCTGGGCAACATCGCCGGCATGTTCGGCGTCACCCGCCTGCACCTGACCATGGAGCGCAGTCGCGACAACGAACGCCGCGTGAAGCTCCTCAAGCTGCACGAGCCTCCGTTCACCCGCCCGTTCCCGGCCCCGACCCGGCAGGAGATCGAGACGTTCGCCGGCGTTCCGCTCGGTCATGACGTGACCGGTCAGCTCGCCGGAGTGCCCACGTTCGACAAAGCGTCGATGCTCGTCGCCGGATTGACACAGATGGGCAAGACCACGCTGGTCAACGGGCTCATCACCTGCCTGCTGATCGCATACGGCGAATTCGAGCTGTATTTGCTCGATGGAAAGTTCTGCGG
>NZ_JBVKCZ010000225.1:0-1425 GCF_055634335.1 Streptomyces sp. NPDC111802
GTCTGAGACCTGATGCCGAGCCGATTGTGGTGAAGTGGATGATCCTATGCTGTCGAGAAAAGCCTCTAGCGAGTTTCATGGCGGCCCGTACCCTAAACCGACTCAGGTGGTCAGGTAGAGAATACCGAGGCGTTCGGGTGAACTATGGTTAAGGAACTCGGCAAAATGCCCCCGTAACTTCGGGAGAAGGGGGGCCACGTCTGGTGATCCGTTTTACACGGTGAGCTGGGGGTGGCCGCAGAGACCAGCGAGAAGCGACTGTTTACTAAAAACACAGGTCCGTGCGAAGCCGTAAGGCGATGTATACGGACTGACGCCTGCCCGGTGCTGGAACGTTAAGGGGACCGGTTAGTGACCTTTCGGGGTTGCGAAGCTGAGAACTTAAGCGCCAGTAAACGGCGGTGGTAACTATAACCATCCTAAGGTAGCGAAATTCCTTGTCGGGTAAGTTCCGACCTGCACGAATGGCGTAACGACTTCTCGACTGTCTCAACCATAGGCCCGGTGAAATTGCACTACGAGTAAAGATGCTCGTTTCGCGCAGCAGGACGGAAAGACCCCGGGACCTTTACTACAGTTTGATATTGGTGTTCGGTTCGGCTTGTGTAGGATAGCTGGGAGACTTTGAAGCGGCCACGCCAGTGGTTGTGGAGTCGTCGTTGAAATACCAGTCTGGTCGTGCTGGATGTCTAACCTGGGTCCGTGATCCGGATCAGGGACAGTGTCTGATGGGTAGTTTAACTGGGGCGGTTGCCTCCTAAAGGGTAACGGAGGCGCCCAAAGGTTCCCTCAGCCTGGTTGGCAATCAGGTGTTGAGTGTAAGTGCACAAGGGAGCTTGACTGTGAGACCGACGGGTCGAGCAGGGACGAAAGTCGGGACTAGTGACCCGGCGGTGGCTTGTGGAAGCGCCGTCGCTCAACGGATAAAAGGTACCCCGGGGATAACAGGCTGATCTTCCCCAAGAGTCCATATCGACGGGATGGTTTGGCACCTCGATGTCGGCTCGTCGCATCCTGGGGCTGGAGTCGGTCCCAAGGGTTGGGCTGTTCGCCCATTAAAGCGGTACGCGAGCTGGGTTTAGAACGTCGTGAGACAGTTCGGTCCCTATCCGCTGCGCGCGTAGGAATATTGAGAAGGGCTGTCCCTAGTACGAGAGGACCGGGACGGACGAACCTCTGGTGTGCCAGTTGTTCTGCCAAGGGCATGGCTGGTTGGCTACGTTCGGGAGGGATAACCGCTGAAAGCATCTAAGCGGGAAGCCTGCTTCGAGATGAGTATTCCCACCCACTTGATGGGGTAAGGCTCCCAGTAGACGACTGGGTTGATAGGCCGGATCTGGAAGCACAGTAATGTGTGGAGGTGACCGGTACTAATAGGCCGAGGGCTTGTCCATAGAGGCTCGCGTCCACTGTGTTGGTTCTGAG
>NZ_JBVKCZ010000226.1:0-1406 GCF_055634335.1 Streptomyces sp. NPDC111802
GTTCAGACGAAGGCCGCTTCTGCGTACGGCAGTTACCGGACCGAGTGATCAAGTTCGACGCACCATTCGACGCCGGACGTTAAAGATCAAGCTAGTGCTGAATTCCGCTTTCGGTGGGTATAGCTGCTGGTAGCGGGGTGGTTGCGGGTGCTCGGGGGCGGGTGCTGGACGATGGTGTTACGGGCACGGCCGGGCCGTGACGAGGGCGAGCAAGCGGTGGTCCACCGTCTGGCGGCTGCCAGGAAGGCGCCGAAGGTGCTGGTGGAGCGGTGCCGGATGGTGGAGCTGAGCTGGGACGGCTGGCTGGTCCCGCAGATCGCCGACGAGCTGAGGTGCAGTCGGAAGACCGTGCGCCGCTGGCTGCACCGCTTCAATCGCTTGGGGCTTGAGGGCCTGGAAGATCTGGGCGGGCAGGGCCGCAAGCGACGGATCACCGAGGCCGAACGCTCCCGGATCATCGCGATGGTCAAGCAGGCCCCGCCCGGCCGGCTCGAGGTGCAGCCGTCGAACGAGATGTGGGCCGCGGACGAGTCGGGACCCTCGGAGTGGACCTTGGACGCACTGGCTGCCGCCGCCCGGAACCTGGGAATCGAGGTCAGCCGCTCCCAGGTGCGCCGCATCCTGCTGGCCGAGGGCGTGCGCTGGCGGCGCACCCGCTCGTGGACGCGCTCGAGAGATGCGGACTTCGAGGGAAAAGGACACGGATCGTCGAGCTCTACACCAGCCCGCCCGCCGGTGCGACGGTCGTCTGCGCCGACGAACTCGGCCCGGTGATCCCACGCACCTTCCCGCCGGCACCGGGCTGGTCACCGGACGGACACCGCATCAAGAACGAGATCGACTACTCCCGCGGACCGGAGAAAACCTGGGTCTACGGCGCCTTACGCGTCCGCGACGGCCAGGAGCTCACGATGACCGCCACCTCCCGCAACAGTGCCTTCTACCAGCAGTTCCTTCAGCTGGTAGAGGACGCCAACCCCGTCGGGGACATCTATGTGATCACGGACAAATCTGTCCTCGCACAACAGCGTGTCCACCCGGACCTGGCTCGAGGACCACCCCCGCATCAGGCACGTGTTCATCCCGGTCGGCGCCTGCTGGCTCAACCTCCAAGAGGGCTGGTGGCGCATCTTCCGCAAGACCGCCCTGGCCGGCCGCTCCTTCGGCGACCGCGACCACATCACCCACGCCACCGAAGTGGCCACAGCCCAGCTCAACGCCCGCGCCCGACCCTGGATCTGGGGCAGACCCGCACCGCCCACACGGCACTTGCGCCTCCGATATGTGTACGCCCTTTGAGAAACGCTGCACTAGTACTGCAACGGTGCTTGTGCTGATTGGTGGGCAGGTTTATGGGCTGTGTCCGCGTCGCCTGTAGTGGCTGATGCGGGCTTGGTGTTGGCGTC
>NZ_JBVKCZ010000227.1:0-1388 GCF_055634335.1 Streptomyces sp. NPDC111802
CCACCGCCAATACGACAGCGACCGCCTGAGCCAGGCACAGCCAGCACCACCGACCTGCCCCAACTCACCTACACCATCGGCAACTTGACAAGGCCAGTCAGGGACATCAACGCCGGTTCGACGGGTCGGCGCCCCCCCCTCGGGGTATACCTGATGTATTCTAGAGTCATGGCGCACACAACGATCAAGGTCGAGAGCACTGTCCGGGACAGGCTGGCTATCCTCGCGGCGGAGAAGGGCACTACCATCGCGCAGCTGGTCAGCGATTTCGCCGTGCACAGCCCGACCGACAACGAGCGGGCTGAGCGCACGGCCCGCACCCTGGCGGTACTGAGCGAGATGTCGGGTTACACCCCTAGCCCCGAGCAGGACCGTGCGGCAGACGCTGAGCTGGCACGCCGGCTCGGTGCCGCCGCATGACCTCGACCATTCCCAGCACGGTGGACGTGGTCCTGGACGAACACGCACTCCTCGCCCTGGGAGCCGGCAACATCCTGGTCTCCCGGATGCTGCACCAGTCCGCAGCCACCGACGCCTGGCGTATTCACGTAGCCCTGGCCGCGCTGGCAGATGCCGACCGTGTTCGTGCCGGAGTGGCTGGCCACGTGGCGATGCTCGACCAGATCCTCTTTCATCCCCTGGACCTGGCTGCTGTCCTTGCCGCATCCGGTCAATCCCGTGCCCTGGGCTGGTCACACACCCGGCATGTGGCCCAGCCCAGTCCGGAACGCCCGGAAGGGGCACGCGTGGTGACCACCACGCCAAAGGACTGGGACGGGGCCGGCGTCCGAATCCTCGACGTCTCACCCTGACCGAGCACACCCCCGTCCTCAGCAGCCAGATAGAAACCCGCGCTCTGGTCCCCGCAGCCGGCCGCTACGCGCCTGACTGAGTGTCCGTTGGGCGGTGTCACATCCTGCGGGATCTGAGGGACTTCCCCGGCATCCGGATCCAGGTCCCTGTGATCGCCTAGTGTCCTGCGCCGGAGATGCGTCGGCAGAAGCGGGCGAGGGAGTCGAGGATCTCCTTGGCGGTCTTGGTCCAGATGAAGGGCTTGGGGTCTTCGTTCCAGTTCTTGACCCAGGTGCGGATATCGGCTTCGAGGGCCTGGACGTTCTTGTGAGCGCCCCGGCGGATCATCTGGTCGGCCAGGAAGCCGAACCACCGCTCGACCTGGTTGATCCAGGAGGAGCCGGTCGGGGTGAAGTGCAACTGGAACCGCGGGTGTTTGCCCAGCCACGTCTTGATCGCGGGGGTCTTGTGGGTGCCGTAGTTGTCCACGATCAGGTGGACTGAGGGGCCTCGCGTTTCCCGGACAGGGATCTGACTGTCTATTTCACGCGACTGCTCGCAGCTTCACGTACTCGGCGTGGACTTCGCGCGGTGGA
>NZ_JBVKCZ010000228.1:0-1369 GCF_055634335.1 Streptomyces sp. NPDC111802
CGCCATTCGTTCCTGGGGGCAGGGGTCGGGTGGCCTGCTTGTTTTTCAGGCGGTACCACCATGCACCAGGACATCACACCCGTCTTCGGGTACATCCGCACCCACGGTGCGGGCCGCTGCACCGTCATCGCCTTCCACGGTGAGATTGATATTGCGGCCGTGGCCGCCATCACCCCCCAGCTCGATGCTGCCACCGCACTCCCGTGCCGGCGGATCGTGCTCGACCTGAGCGGGGTGGAGTTCATCGACGCCGGCGGGCTGGGGCTGCTGTGCCGGGCCCGCAGGCGGGTCACGGCAGGCGGTGGACGGCTCGTGCTCGTCTGCGCCCACCCCCGCATCCTGCTCCTCTTGCGGATCACACACCTGGACGGCGTATTCACCGTGACGGCATCGCTGACCGAGGCGCTGGACCAAGACCTGGATGCCGGGCCCGCGGCCGGCAGCGAGCACCTCTTCCCGCCCCCTCCCCAGGGCAGTGTCTCCTGATGCCGGCCGCCGGCAGGAACGGAAGAGGGCTGAAACACGTCCCTCCCGCATGCACGCAACGGGCGGAGCGGGCAGTATCCATCCCCCAGAACCGGCCCGAATTCCCTTGTACGGACTGCTGGTTGCCGTTTTCACCCATGGAAAAGAGGTGAACTGTGATGTCTGAATCCTCCCGCGAGGAGCGGCTGGCCGCTGCCTTCGTCGAGCTGGCGGATACCCTGGTCGGCGACTTCGACGTGATCCACTTCCTGCACACGCTCACCGACCACTGCGTCGCCCTGCTCGACATCACCGCCGCCGGAGTGGTCCTGGCCACCCTGCGCGGCGAGCTGGTGGACGTCTGCGCCTCGGACGAACGCGCCCGCGCCCTGGCGCTAACCAGCATCGACTTAGGCGAGGGCCCCTCCCTGGACTGCTACCGCTTGGGCCGCCCACTGCCCGACACCGCGCTGGCCCATCCCCGCGCGAAGGCGAACTGGCCGCGGTTCGCCCCCCGCGCCGCAGATCTGGGCTTCACCTCGGTCGCGGGCGCCCCCCTCAGACTGCGCGATGAGGTCATCGGCGCGCTCACCCTGTTCCGCACCGGGTCCGGCGCACTGGACCAGGCCGAGCTGCGCCTGGGCCAGGCACTCGCGGACACCGCCGCCATCAGCATCCTCCAGCAGCGCGCCCTGCACGAGCAGGCCACCCTCGCCACCCAGCTGCAGACCGCACTGACCTCCCGCATCATCATCGAACAGGCCAAAGGAGCCCTCGCCCAACGCCGCCACATCACCGCCGACGAGGCCTTCGACCAGCTGCGCCACTACGCCCGCCACCACGGGCTGCGGCTGACCGACGTGGCGCGCGAGGTGATGGAAAGCCGCACCGACCCTACGCTGGC
>NZ_JBVKCZ010000229.1:0-1347 GCF_055634335.1 Streptomyces sp. NPDC111802
CGGAAGAGGTGCGGGGGCAGCGTCTTGGGGCCTTGCAGGCCGCGTTGCTGCACACGATGGCGCAGCACGACCTGTCGACGTGCATCACCTTCCACTACCGGACCATCGAGGCGCAGGCGTACGCGGAGGGCCTTCAGCGGGTGGCGGCGAAGCTGCACGCCGACCAGCCTGAGAGCTACCCGAAGCGGATCTGGGCGGACTGGCTGTGCGGCGAGCACGTCCCCGAGCGCCGGCGGGAGGTCCTGGGTTCGTTCGGGTCCACGGCACAGCGGGCCGTGCTCTCGAACTGCCGGGTCCTGGGCGAGGGCGTCGACATCCGCGCGGTGGATTCAGTTGCCCTGTTGGACCCCAAGGGAGCGCCGCACGACATCGTCCAGGCCATCGGCCGGGCACTCCGCCAGAAGCCCGGACAGGGCAAGCTCGCCTCCCTGATCGTGCCCGTCTTCCTCCAGCCCGGAGAAAAGCCCGAGGACATGTTCACCTCGGGATCGTATCGGCCCTTGGTGAAGGTTCTCGAAGGGCTGCGGGCTCATGATGAAGAGGCCGTCGAGTTGCTGGCGATTCCGCAGGAGTCGCAGAAGGACGTCGCGCAACCGTCCGTGAACATCGGCACGCCGCCCGAGGAAGGCGAAGCCGAATCACGGTTGCTGCTCCGTTTCGCTGCCCCCAGGGATCCGGTGATGGTCGCGGACTGGGTCTCCTTCAACGTGATCGACACCGAACGCCAGGACTGGGCCCGCGGCTGGGCGAAGTTGAAGACGTACGTTGAGCGGGTCGGGAACGCGAGGGTGCCCTACGGACACCGCGAGGGCGCGACACCGCTTGGTCAATGGGTCGCGGAACAACGACGCGCCTACACAGCCGGACAGATGACCGGCCAACGCGCGAGGCGACTCGAACAGCTCGGCATGGTCTGGAGCCTGGCGGATGAACGCTTCCAGGAAAACCTGGAAGCCGCCAAGGCGTACTACGAGCAGCACTGGACGCTGTGCGCGCCCCGGCCCGCGACGATGCTGGACCGGCCGGTGGGGCAATGGCTGTCCAATCTTCGGCGGCCGGGTGCCCTCGACGGACACCCCGAGTGGAAGACCGCGCTGGAAGCCGTGGACGAGGACTGGAACCCGTCGTGGCCGGCGCAGTGGCAGCGGCACTACGCCGCACTACGCGAACTCCTACGCGACGAAGAAGGACAGGCCGGCCAGACCGAGGTGCTGCCCGGCGTCACGGTCCACGGCACCTGCGTTCCACAGTTGCGGGGTTCTTGGGGGTGCGGTGAGGTATCGATGCAGGTCAGGCGGGTGTGCCTAGCGCGAAAGGCCGAAAACGCCTAGTGGCACGATATGGGCA
>NZ_JBVKCZ010000230.1:0-1347 GCF_055634335.1 Streptomyces sp. NPDC111802
GCCCGCGACCACGCAGACCTACACCTTCCGCGCCGACATCACGTTCCTCGAACACGGACTCTTAACCCGCCAACACCGCTAACGCAACGGTGTTGCTCGTGTGGGCGTGCGATGATCTTGGTGAGGTCGTCGGGGGAGGGCTGGTTGTGGACACACCGTCGTACAAGGGCTATCGGTTCCCGGCCGAGATCATCAGTCACGCTATGCTGTGTGGCTGTATCACCGGTTCCCGCTGTCGTACCGCGAGGTCGAGCACGGCAGCTGTAGTTCTTGATCGGTTGGTCATTGTTGCTGGTCAGGTGGTTGCTGTGGCGGTGATGTTGTTCCAGCGGCGGTGGGCTTGGGTGGCTTGCTGTTGATGGTGGCGGCGCCATGCGGACCAGTGCAGGAGGTGCTCCAGGTCGCGGCGGGGAGAGCGTAGAACCGTGGCGCGCAGGAGCCGCAGGAGTTCGCGGGCGCTTGCGGGGGTGAGTGGGCCGCTGGGCGTCCGGGCGGCGGCGCGAGCTTGGGTGACGGCCAGGGTGGCTGCGGCGAGCATGCTGATCAGGCTCCAGCGCATCCAGGAGTTCCAGCAGGCGGTCTGGCCCTCGTCCAGGCCGCAGGCGGACTTTCCGGCCTGGAAGTCCTCTTCGATCTTCCATCTGCAGCACACCACGTCGACCAGGGTGGCCATGGTGACAGCAGTGGCGGAATGGCAGTGGTAGAAGGAGAGTTCGCGGGTGTAGCGGTGGCGGCGCACCACGAGACAGGAGTCCTCTTGCGCGGCGTTTTCGGGGGTGTCGTCGGCGAGGATGTCGATCATGGCCCAGTCGTAGTAGCGATCGCCCTTGGTCCCGTGGCCGGTACGCATGCGCATCCAGGTGCGGCGGGGTAAGCGGGCGGCGAGTTCGGTGGCGGTGAAGCGGCCGGCCGGGGTGGTGACGCGGTGGTCGGCGCGGACCGCGAGGACGTAGTCGAAGCCGAGTGCCCGGGCACGGCGCCGCAGCTCGCGACCGCCGTACACCTCGTCGCCGGCCAGCCAGCGGGCCGGTATCCCCAGGTCGCGTACACGCTGCAGCATGGCGGCCGCGAGCTGCGGCTTGGTGGCGAACAGGGTCTCGTCGGGGACGTGGGTGAGCATGCGGCGTTCCTCGTCGGCGGCCCAGCCAGCGCCCAGGTACAGGGCGCGGTCGATCAGCGTGTGCCCGTGCACCGAGGCGTAGGTGAGATGGACGGCGACCTGGCACAGGCCGATCCCGCCGGGGGCCCGTATTTCAATTAGTGCTCGGCAGAGGGGTGTTGGTGGGAGTCTGAGATATGACCTCGTGTCTGTCAGGCCGCGTTGCCGCTCGTGCTCTGCGGGCCAAG
>NZ_JBVKCZ010000231.1:0-1328 GCF_055634335.1 Streptomyces sp. NPDC111802
CAGCCCGGACACAGCGCCGCTCTCACCGTGCTGGAGACGGACTTCCTCACCGCAAGTGCCGCGGCACGCGATCAGGAGCGGCAGGCGGTGACCCGGGCCCGACGCCGGCTGCGCACGCTGGTCGGCTCGCTGTCCGCCGTGGTGGTGCTCGCCCTCCTGGCGGGCGTAGTCGCCTGGCAGCAGACTCAGCAGAGCGAGCGGCAGAAGGTTCTCGCCGCCGCCCGCAAGGCCGCCGCCGCGGCGAACGGGCTGCGCTCCTCCGACCCCCGGCTGGCGCTCCAACTCAGTGTCGCCGCTTGGGAACTGAGCCATACTCCGGAAACCGAGTCGGCACTGCTGGGCGCCTTGGAGCAGCGGGAACGCGCGAGGTTCGAGGCGCCGGCCTCCGACTACTACGCCCAGCAGTTCCTGAGCGACGGCGGCCGCACCTTCACCCGCATCGAGAAGAGGCGCATCACGGTGCAGGACGCGGAGACGGGGCGGGTGACCGGTACCTACCGCGCGTTGCCGCAGGAAAAAACGGACCCGAAGGCAGGCGGCGGTCTCGTACACAGCCCCGACGGCGCGACGCTCGCCATTCCCACGGGCGAGGGCATGCAGGTGCGGCTGTGGGACATCCGCGCCGGACGCTACCGCGGCCCCGCCTTCGGCCCCTCCCGTTCCGCCTCGACGTTCCTCATGGCATTCAGCAGCAGCGGGCGGGCGATGTACTTCAGCACCGACGACCGCGGCATAGCGGTGTGGGACACGCGCACCGGGCGGCGCCTGCTCTCCGCCCCGGATGCCCCCCAGGCGGTGGCGGCGGACGTCAGCGCGGACGGCCGCCTGCTGGCGTACTGCACCGAGGACGATCACGTCGAGCTGTGGGACCTGCGCCAGGACCGCCGATCGGCTGCCGAGTGGATCACGAAAGTGCCCTGCCCGACCCCGTGGCGCATACAGTTCTCCCCCGACGGAAACACCCTGGCGGTGCCGGATGAGCTGGGACTACGGCGCTGGCGGCTCTCCTCCGGGAAGGAACTGCTCATGCTCCGCCAGACAGGCCCGGAGCAGTATGCCTTCAGCGACGACGGCAAGTTCGTGGCGGGCGCGGCCAGGAACGAGATCCTGCTCTGGCGCCTTGACCGGCCGCGGGCCCCGGTCTTCCGCCACGCACTGGCCGACGAGTACGGCTCCCCCGGCGACATCGAACTCGACACGAGTTCCCATGCGATCCGCTACATCGGAAGCGGGACCGGCACCCGACCCGTGGTGCACACGCTCGATCTGGGCCGGTCCATCACCTCCTCCTGGCGTGCGCAACCCGTCAACAACGCCACGTTCAGCGC
>NZ_JBVKCZ010000233.1:0-1308 GCF_055634335.1 Streptomyces sp. NPDC111802
CGTGCGGGGTGACTCCAACACCGTGGCTCTGGTCCGAAAATGAAGCATGACCCCAGGTCAGTGAGGTGATCGGTGGGCTGTGTTCAGGCGGCGGCCTCGATAGGGTCGAAGCGGACGGTGAAGCCGAGGGCGTTGGCCTGGCGGGTGATGCGGCGCATGGCCCGCTCGGGGTCGTGCTTGGCGTAGTAGTCACCGCCGAGATCCTGGTAGGCGACGTCGTCAGCGAGCATGTGCCAGACCGCGGTCAAGATGGAGTATTCGAGAGCGACGAGGGCCTTCTTCTTGCCCAGGCGGGGCATGAGCCGGTGGTAGCGGGCCCCGAGGTAGGTCTTCTCCTTCGTGCGGCAGGCGGCCATGGCCGCGGTGCCCAGCGCGGCGCCGAGCCACCGGTTTCCGTGCCGGCGTCGGCCGGACTTGTGTTTCCCGGCGGATTCGTGGTGGCCGGGCTGACCCCGGCCCGGGAGGCGGCCGTGGCCGGCCGACTATGGGTATGTGTCACGCGTGGCGGGCAGGAGAGCCGGTCGTTTTCACAAGTGCGCCATGTTGCGTGGTGTTTGCCGGTATTGCGGTGCCGCCGCGCTTTGCAGTGTTGGCCTGGGGTGGTGCACTGGTGGCACGGTGCCTGGTGGCGGGTGCGGCGGCGTCGTGATGCAGTTCCGATTTGCGGTACTCGCCAGTGGCGGTCGCGTTCCACTCCCCTTCCGCGACTGCATGGGTGCTGATGCGGGCCCGGCCGGGTGCGCGTGGGGCGGAACGGCCGGGCGCCGCAGTAGCGGCGGCAGGGCAAGTTGAACAGATGGACGCTGGGTCCTTGCCCCAAGGCCGGGTTTAGGGCGTGTATCGAATGTGCTGGTCACAGCCACTCGTTGATGGCCGCGACGAGGACGGTCGCCTCGTAGCGGACCGCCAACTTGTCGTACCTCGTGGCTACGGCGCGGTGTCTCTTGAGGCGATTGATGCCGCACTCGACCGCGTGCCTCGCCTTGTAGTCCTTGGGGTCGAACTGCGGTGGACGGCCGCCGTGCGAGCCGCGCTTCTTGCGGTTGCGGGCCTGGTCGGCCTTGTCCGGGATGGTGCAGCGGATGCCGCGACGGCGCAGGTAGGCACGGTTCTTACGGGAGGCGTATGCCTTGTCGGCGCGTACTCGCCTTGGTCGGGTGCGGGGCCGGCCGGGTCCCAGCCGGGGTACCCGGATACGGCCCAGAACAGCCTGGAACTGCGGGGAGTCCCCGCGCTGGCCTGCCGTGATGACGATCGACATGGGCTTTTGGCGCTGCTCGACGGCGAGGTGCAGCTTGGTGGTCAGGC
>NZ_JBVKCZ010000234.1:0-1236 GCF_055634335.1 Streptomyces sp. NPDC111802
GGGGGCGCTCGATGGCGCGAGTTCCTGGTACGGGCTTGGCGGTTTTGGTGATCGGCGGGGGTGTCAGTGGCCTGACGACCGGGCTGGTGCTGGCACGGCGCGGGCATCAGGTGCGGCTGCTGGCGGCGAGCCCGGCCGAGCAGACGGTATCCACCGTGGCCGGCGCGCTGTGGGAGTTCCCGCCCGCGGTCTGTGGCCAGCATGGCAATCCCTTGTCCGTGGCGAGGTCCAAGGGCTGGTGTGTGACCTCCTACCAGGAATTGGAGCGGATCGCGGCGCTCGGACCGCAAACGGGGGTACGCATGGTGGAAGCCGACTTCTACTTCACCTCGCCGGTGCGGGCAGACAGGGTGGAGCGGACCAAGCTCGCGGAGCTGACCGCACTTTCGGAACGCGGAGTGCTCCAAGGTCTGCGGCCGCTGTCCCACGAGGAACTGACAGCCGTCCCTGCTACGTTCCGTGTGGCGGAGGGATATCGCATGGTGGTGCCAGCCATCGACACCCCCCGGTACATCCCGTGGCTACGGCAGACGGCGGTCGCGGCTGGGGTGGAAATGGTGAGCTCCGGCTGTGACGGTATACCGCAGCGGGTCACCGGTCCGCTCGTCCCTCAGGAGGCGGAGCTGCGCCGTGCCTTTGGCGTGGACGCAATCGTCAACTGCGCTGGGATGGGCGCGGCCGAACTTGCAGGTGCGGCCATGGTGCCATTACGCGGGCTGCTGTGGAGGGTTCCCCGAGCACTGTTCGCTGGCGGGACAGGTCCCGAGCGCGCTTATGTGATGGCCAAAAGCGATCACGCTCAGGACATGGTCTTCGTGGTGCCGCGGACTGATGAAGTGGTGCTTGGCGGCCTGGTCGAACCGTCCGAGTACGACACTTCTATCAGCAAGGAATATGAACCTGCGCGAGAAATGTTCGACAGGTGCCGGGCGTTCCTCCCGGAGTGGCTCGGCACCCTGAACCTCGAGGATACCCGTATCCAGCCCACTGTGGGGCTGCGCCCGTACCGGCTGGAGAACGTGTGCGTGTCACGCGACTACGGCTTCAACATCACCCACAACTTCGGGCATGGTGGGTCCGGTTTCAGTTTCTCCTATGGCTGCGCAGAGGAGGTGGCCGACTTGGTTGAATCTTACACCTCGCCCGCGTTGACCGCGCTCCCCAAGTCGCGCCCAGCCACACCAGTCGCCGGTGCTGTCACGTTGACAAGTGCCTGATCGCCTGACGGGGTGTCGG
>NZ_JBVKCZ010000235.1:0-1224 GCF_055634335.1 Streptomyces sp. NPDC111802
GTCAGCGGCGGCCGCCGTGGTGCGGGGGCCTCGCGCAGCCCCTCCAACGCGAGGACCCCGCCCGTCGTTTCTCGCGACGTTTGTTGTCTGCCAACCGTCCCAGCCGGTGCGTGCTGTACGTCGGCGTCCGTGATCCCGTGTACGGCGGTGGCCGCGGATCCGGGCACGCGAAAGGGGCCCGCGCCGCGTGGCGCTATCTCGGTGCCGGTGCCGGCGAGGCGGGGGGAAGAGGATGGTCGGATGGTTCGGCTGGGTAGAGCAGGAGAGAGAGTCCGATGGAGAGGGGACAGTGTGCGAGCCAGTGTGGGAGACCGGCTTGTTATTCACGGCCGGATCGTGGGTCAGCGTGATCGCAGCGCTGAGGTGGTAGAGGTGCTTGGCTCGGATGGGGGTCCCCCGTACCGGGTCCGTTTCGAGGATGGGCACGAGACGGTGATGTCTCCTGGTCCGGGTACGGTCGTCCGTCCCTTCCGCACCGACGGGTAGACAGCTGTTCGCCTTCCCCTCCTGGTGGCTTGGGGGTCTGAAGCTAGGGTCTGATGGGTTTGCTGGTCACGGGGGTGCTGGGTGCGCGGGGGTTCCGCTGTGTGCGCCCGGGATGCGCCCTGTCGCCGGGCCGGGGCTTGGCTCTAGGCTTTCGGGTTGGACAGGGGCCGGGGATTGCACGGTAATGGTCCGGTTCTTTTCCCGCTGTCCTGCCGGCTGTTGTGTCCCGGTCGGGGTCGTCTCACATGTGGGCCCTGGTCTGGCCGGAGGGTGGACGGTTTGTGTGCGGGGCCCTGTGTCGATGAGGGAGCGTTTGGTGTGGTCCCCGTGCTGCGCAGTCGCCGCTGGCCGGGCGGCTCCTCGGGCCGGCGGCGGCTGCGCTCGGATGGTGCTTTAGCTGTCCGGGCGGTATGTACCGGCGGGCTTATGGTGCCTGCCCTGCTTCGGCTGGCTTGAGCGGATGTCAGTGAGAGGCATGGAGGGGGAGAGCGCTTCAGCCCCTGTTTTACACTCGGCGGTACGACCTGGTCATGGTCACCGTGAGCCCCGTCGGGCTCCGGGCGCTGCTGGCACTCGGAGCAGATCTCCGTACGGGGCTGTCAACGGCTAGGCTCTGCCCTGATTTTCGTAGCGGGTGATCGTCCTGTTGGCCCGAAGGTCAGTTGAGCAGGATGCGCTGGCGGAGGAGGGCGAAGCCGGCCCGTCCGTAGGTCTGGCGCTTGAGGAGCTTCGTCTTGT
>NZ_JBVKCZ010000236.1:0-1222 GCF_055634335.1 Streptomyces sp. NPDC111802
GGGTCTTCATAGTTGAGCGGTGCGGAGGTGTCCGCGGGCTCTGCGGGTGGTGACGCAGCGTGTTCGGAGGCGTTGGCTGGTCGCGTTCCTGAACCCGAACGCGTTGCGCGCGGTCAGCTTGATCACGCGGTTGATGCCCTCGCTCTTGGCGTTGCTGTACCCGGTGTCGATGAACGCGGCGATCTCGTTCCACCAGCGGTCGATGGTGGTGGCGAGGCGGCGGGCTTCGGGGATGTCGCTGTCCGCGCACCAGGTGAGGAACTTGAAGCGGGCGTGGCCGATTTGGTGGCGGTCGGCACCGGTGCGTGCCAGGGCGAGGAGGTTGCGCAGGTTCTCCTTGGCGATCCACGCGGTCAGCAGTGTCTGCCCGATCTGTCCTACATCGAGCAGGGGGTTCCACATCTTCGCGAACTGCTCGTCGGTGAGGTCCTCGCGGTTGCGCAGCAGGCGGCGTCTGGCTTTCCATTCCGGGTCGGTGGATCGTCCGCGCCGGCCGCGCAGTTCGGCGGTAGTACGGCGCCTGACCTGCGAGAGCATCTTGTTCGCAAGTTGGACGACATGGAAATGGTCGACAATGGTGATCGCGCCGGCAGGCCGGTGCGGATCGCGGCGCGGTAGGTGGCCGACATGTCGATCGCGACGTGGGTGATGTTCTTGCGCCAGGTCAGCTCGGCGGTGGACAGCCAGGCCAGGACATCGGCGGCGGTGCGGCCCTCGACCTGGCCGAGCAGCCCGCCGTGCCCCAGCGCGTCGACGAACCCCGTATGCCAGCGATCGCGCGCCGACTGCCACTTTCCCGAATCGGGGTCCTGCTCCCACTTGGTCCGGCCCCGCCTCGTCTCGTCGATACCCAGGATCTTGACCTCGGGCAGCGGCGCCCCGGTGACCTCGCGGGCCTGCACGGTGAAGGCGGCCATCACCGTCGACCAGGACAGGTGCAGATCGCGGGCGGCCTGGATGACGGTGGAACCGGCATCGCGGACCCGGCGTCCGGCCGCCGACCGCAGCCGCTCGGTGATCCGGGCCCCTGCCGGTATCTGCGGGAGGCTCTCGGTGAACGACTTCCTCGGGCAGGCGGGCTCCCCGCACCACCAGCGGCGCTTGTGCCACAAGAACTCCAGCCCCCGTTCCCCATAGGGCAGATCCCGGGGCCGGGTCAGTGCCCGGCCCTTGACCCGGGTGGCGAAGACCCCGCAGGCCGGACAGACCCGCGCCGACAAGT
>NZ_JBVKCZ010000237.1:0-1214 GCF_055634335.1 Streptomyces sp. NPDC111802
CATCCAGCGCCATCCCGAACTCCTCATCGGATTCCTCGCCGGAACCGGCCTCGAACTCGCTCCACCGGCATCAAGCCCATAGTCAAAAATCAGTATGCCGGGCATCCCGTATAAGCCCCTGGAGCATACGTCCCGGCCCATCTACGCTCGACGGCACCGCCCGCAGGCCGTGGATCACCTGGTTCACCGACTGCGCCACAACGCGATCACCGGCGTCGAACCGGCTCCGCGTCGTCACTCACCTCAACAGCGGACGCGCTCTGGGCCTCCCGCCAGGGCAGCATCCACCTGACGCCGCCTCACTCACGGCACGCAGCCGAGCGGCAGGGAGCCGGTGCGTCCTGGCTTTCTACATGCTCTGAGATCGGCCGGATTCTGCACTCCTGGAAAGGGATTGCATCACCCGCGACAGGGCAGGCGCTCAGTTGAGAGTCAGTGACCAGCAGCTGCCTCCTGGCCGACATCACGTCAGCTCGAGCCTCGTCCCGGCCGGCCCGTCCCGAACCGGGGTGCCTCCCGCTCACCCCGGTGCCGGTCAGGGACCATACGCGAGGAGCCTGCGCGGAAGGGGAGCCGCATCCTCCTCGCGGGCGGCCACCGCCGTGTCAGCCCCGCGGCGGTGGCCGCCACCCCACACCATTGGCAGCACGATGGCCACGGCCAGCCAGTGGCGGATATGCACCACGCCTGGGGGGCAAGGAATCCCTGTCACTTTCACAAGGACACAAGGTTGTGTGGTGTCTCCGCTATTGCGGGTACCGGTACGCTTTACAGCGCTGACCTGGGGCGGTGCACTGGTGGCACAGTGCACCGGTGGCGAGTACGGACGGTGTTGTCACACCGTTCCGATGAGCGGTACTCGCCAGTGGCGGCCAAGCCCTCCCCTCACACGGCCGCACGGACGCTGATGCGGGCCCGGCCGGGGTGCGTGGGGCGGCCGGCCGGGCACCGCGACAGCGCGGCGCGACTCCCCCCTTGCACCGGCGGCCACCCTCCCAAAAGACGACGAACATCCTGCACCGGTGCGTGATCTTTACTTCTCAAGGCGGAGAAGCGTGACGACCAGCCGATCATGGACGGCAACTCGCACTTCGGCCCTGCACCAGCCTGCCTGTGGGTCTTGTCAAGTTGCCGATGGTGTAGGTGAGTTGGGGCAGGTCGGTGGTGCTGGCTGTGCCTGGCTCAGGCGGTCGCTGTCGTATTGGCGGTGGTGG
>NZ_JBVKCZ010000238.1:0-1189 GCF_055634335.1 Streptomyces sp. NPDC111802
GAAGCAGGTGATCTCGTTCGTCTTGTCCCCGACGTCCATCTGGGCGAGGACCAGGCGGCTGGTGTGGTCGAGTGCGGCCAGCAGGTGGATTTTGCGGCCGCCGGCCCTCGCGGCACCGCGCAGGCTCTTGCCGTCAACTGCCACCGCCCGCCTGTCCTTCGGGCCTGGCTGGATGCGGCGGTCGGCCAGCCACGCGCCCACCGCCCGGTCGAGTGCATCGGCATCGAGGCGGGCCAGGGTGCGGCGGATGGTCGTCTCGCACGGCACCGGCCGGGTACCGCTCAGCGGGCAGCGTCGCGCACCGAGACGGTCCAGGTCCGTCGGCGGGACATCGGCGGCCCACTCGCTGATCGCCAACAGCGAGGTCGCGCCGGTCAGCACTGCGCAGGCCGCCAGTGCCAGCACGTAGACCAGGGTGTGGCGCACGCCGCGCGGTGTGCGGGGATCGGGAACCTCGGCCAACCGGGCGAGCAGCCCGGGCAGTTCGTCCTCGGCGACGTCAGGCTGATCGCAGAGTTGGTCAAGGACGGGCGGGATCGGAGAAGATACGACGGCAGGCACGGACTTCCGTAGGGATCACTGGACTCGACACCCACATGATCTTGGAAGCTCGTGCCTGCTCTATGGTCCGGGCTCACATCAGGACAACCCGCTCAACCCGCGACTACGCCGAAGCCCTGAAGGAGCGCCCCGTCCAGCGTCGTCTTCTCACTCTCGGCCTCGTCGGGTCCATACAGCCCGCCTTTGCCGGAGCTTCCGCATGCGCAGCATCCGCCAGGAAGGCGGAAGACTATCGCCCGTGTCGGGCTGGCGGGCCTTCAACGCGACCGGTATTCCGCAGCAGTTGCTTGGGCCTACGTGGTTTGTGACGGGGCGGGGCAGGACCAGGCCATTGTGATGTGATCGGCGCATACGCCCTGGCCTGACCAGAGTACGGGGGAGGGCTGGCCGCATGTGAGGCCGTGCATGCACTGGCGCCGGCCGCTGGGCCTCTCTACCTCGCGGGCGATCAGGCTCCGAGACGCTGTTTCGTCCATCATTCGCATCTCCCTTCCTCCCGCTCGCGTGCCTGCCGGATCGCACACGGTGCTTTTTACTGATCTTTGACGTCGTGTTTGATGTTCTGGCCGTGTTCGGCATACCGGGTGTATGGGGACCCGAACACGCAAGTTCTTGAGTCCAGTTGAGT
>NZ_JBVKCZ010000239.1:0-1165 GCF_055634335.1 Streptomyces sp. NPDC111802
CCCCTGATCGAAAGGGTGTTGTCCGACGGCTCGTTCATCACCACACTCAACGGGCGCCCGGTCCGCATCATCGACGCCACCGTCACGGCGACCTGCGCCGACGGTAAGCAGATCGGCGACTCCTACCGCCTGGCCACCACCCTGCTCGATCCGGTCAGCGACCCGGCAGCCGACCTGGTACGCCTCTACCACGAGCGCTGGGAGATCGAGTCCGCGTTCACGCACTGCGCCACACACTCCAGGGCGGACGGATCCTGCGCTCGCGCGACATGGCGGGTGTACATCAGGAGCTGTGGGCCAGCCTGTGTGTCTACCAGCTCTTGCGTCGAGCGATGACGGACGCGGCGCTGGGACAGCCCGGCGTGGATCCCGACCGCCTGAGTTTCACCGTGGCCCTGGAGACCGCCCGCGATCAAGTGGGCCTGACCTTCGGAGTCGACGACATCGCCTATCCACCCACCGCACCCGGCACGATCGGTGGCGCCGTGCTGGCAGCGATGATGCCGGAGCGTCGCCTGCGTATCAGTACGCGCAAGGTCAAATCCGGCACATCTCGCTACGCGTCCAGGGACGGGGAGTGGTCGGCAAGCAGCATGAACATCACCCGACTGGCGATCGTGGTGCACGACGGCCACATCCCCTTCACCCCGGCCACCGCATCCGCCGCAGCCCGGAACGACTCACCGGCGGCCTCGCGCTCCAGCCGAAAGGAGCAGGTCGTCCAATTGATGCAGACCGCGCCCACCCGTTCCTGGACGGCCCGCGAGATCGCCTACGTCCTGGACCTCCCGAAACACACCGTCATTGCCGGCCAGCTGTGTCAATGGGCTCTCACCGGGGTTCTGCAACGCACCGCTCCTGGCGCCTACGTCCTTGCCCCCGCCTGGGTCGATCCGTGCCGTCCCCGACAAATTGCACACACCGCGAAGGAACGCACCATCGCACTCCTTCAGACAGACCCAGACCGCTCATGGAAGGCCCGCGAGATCCTCCACGCCCTGGAGTATCCGGAAACCCGACATCGAAGCCTGGTCACCGAGCTATGCCGCTGGGTTCGCCAAGGCATCCTCACCCGAACAGGTCCCGGCGACTACACCGTCCCCCAACCACCGCCGGAAAAAGCGGACTTGACCGACGCCGGAAGTGCCTAACTTCCCGGCCTTGG
>NZ_JBVKCZ010000240.1:0-1124 GCF_055634335.1 Streptomyces sp. NPDC111802
CTAGTACTGCAACGGTGCTTGCCGTGACTGCTGGCCAGTTCGCTCGTTGGTGTGGTCATGGGTGGGGACCATGCTGGTGTCAGGTTGTGGGCGGGTGAACTGGACGCTCTGCATGAGCGGTTCGTGCACCGGTTCAACCGGGAGGAGCCGCGTCAGTCGGCGCTGGCTTACATGCGGGGCCTGGTTGCGCCGCTGCAGCGCAAGAACGGCTGGACGCTGGCGGAGGAAGCCGGGCACTCGGGGCCCGATCGCATCCACCGGCTGCTGAACAGGATCGAGTGGGACGCCGACGAGGTCCTGGACGACGTGCGCGACTACGTCGTCGAACACCTCGGAGACCGCGAGGCCGTCCTGATCGTCGATGACACCGGCTTCCTCAAGAAGGGCATCCGCTCGGCCGGCGTGCAAAGGCAGTACTCCGGGACCGCCGGCCGTACCGAGAACAGCCAGATCGGGGTGTTCCTCGCCTACGCCACAGATCGCGGACGCACGCTCATCGACCGGCGGTTGTATCTGCCCACGTCCTGGACGGACGACCGGGAACGCTGCCGACGGGCGGGCATCGACGACACGGTCGGCTTCGAGACGAAGGTGGCCATGGCCAAGGCGATGGTCCGCAGGGCCATCGCCGACCGGGTCCCGTTCGGATGGGTGACGGCGGACGCCGCTTACGGCTTCAGCAAGGGCTGGCGGTTCGAGCTGGAGCAGGCGGACGTCTTCCACGTCATGGCCACCACGCGGCACGACACCGTCGTCACCCGCTGGTCCATCGACCACCCCGTCCACGACCTGTTTCCCGGCCTGCCGCGGCAGAAGTGGAAGCGCCGTTCCTGCGGTGACGGGGCCCACGGCCGGCGGATCTTCGACTGGGCCCGCGTCGAAGTGAGGCCCTGGCACCGCGAGGACCGCCGGCACTGGGTGATCGCCCGCCGCAGCGTCAGCCGGCCCGAAGAGATCTCCTACTACATCGCCTACTGCCCCGCCGACACGACCCTGGACGAGCTGATCCGCATCGCGGGCAGCCGGTGGGCTGTCGAGGAATGCTTCCAGACCGCGAAGCAGGAATGCGGCCTGGACGACTACCAGGTCCGCCGCTATCCCGGCTGGCACCGCCACATGACCCT
>NZ_JBVKCZ010000241.1:0-1117 GCF_055634335.1 Streptomyces sp. NPDC111802
ACCGGCTTCGGGGTTGCTCCGCTGGGCAGGTGGTCGATGTCCAGGCGGATCACTGTTCCCTCGACGATGGGGAGAGTGCCGTCGGCTGCTGCCCAGGAGGAGCGGTGGGTCAGCTTGGGGTGGAGCCGGTTCCAGGAGCGTGCGGTGGCGGTGCCGTAGAGGCGGGTGTCGGTGACGGTTTCGGTGTCCGGGGTGTCCCAGGTGTCGGGCTGGCCGAAGACGAACTGGCCTCCGTGCCGGGGCGGTCGGCCCATGGTGTGTGGCTGGCGTGGCGGGACAGCCCTGCGCAGGACTCGGTCCGATCGCATCCGGGCCAGGACCTGCACGGGCAGGTCGCCCAGGAGGAATGCCAGGCGAGGTGCGTCGTATCCGGCGTCCGCAAGGACGAGGATGTCTGGGTCACCCGCCTGCCACTGCCCTGCCGTGATCAATCGCTCCAGCAGATCACGTAGCTGCCGGGCGGCGAGGGCGGCGGAGTCGTCCCCGGGCGCCAGACGGAGTGCGTCCAGGGGCGCGGTCCATGAGCTGCGGCCTGGCTCGAGCGCGCAGATGATTGAGTAGGGCCAGCCGGGAACGGGGATGTGCTGGTCTTTGCCTCGTCCGTAGGTATGGCACAGGATCCGCTGTGGTGAGGTGTGGGCGTCGGGCCGCAGCCAGCAGGTGATGTCGATGGCCAGGACGAGCCGGCCGTCGGCAGCCCGCGGCAGTGGCACCGAGGCCAGGGCCCGCCGCAGCCGGCCGGTATCGACTCGGCCACGGGCGACAGCGGCGTAGAGCCCGCCATGACCGCGGCGGTGTTCGCCCACCAGCGACAGTTCGGCCAGCGACCTCACCGGACCGTCACCGCACAACACGGCATCAGCTAGCTCGAACAGCGCGTCCGAACGGGCGGCGAGACAGGAGTAGAACTCGTCCCGGAAGCGTGACAGTTCCGCCAACGCCTCCTGCCGGGCATCCCGATGCAGCAGACTCATTCTCACGGCCTTCGTGCTGGACGTGTGTGTTCCTTGGTCGGAGCACATGTTCAGACGAAGGCCGCTTCTGCGTACGGCAGTTACCGGACCGAGTGATCAAGTTCGACGCACCATTCGACGCCGGACGTTAAAGATCAAGCTAG
>NZ_JBVKCZ010000242.1:0-1103 GCF_055634335.1 Streptomyces sp. NPDC111802
CGCTCCACCACCGCCGCCCTGCCGAGGGAGCGGACCATCCTCGACGGCGCCCAACGCACCCGCCCCGACCTGCCCTTCGCCTGCAAGGGCGGCGTGTGCGGCACCTGCCGCGCCCTGGTCACCGAAGGCGAGGCCGACATGCGCCGCAACTTCGCCCTCGAAGCCGCCGAGGTCGCCGCCGGCTATGTGCTGACCTGCCAGACCTTCCCCGTCTCCGAGACGCTGACCGTCGACTACGACAGCTGAGGAAGCCCATGTCCGTGCACCTGGAAGTCGCCGAAGGCGTCGGCACGATCCGCCTGGACCGGCCCCCGATGAACGCCCTGGACATCGCCACCCAGGACCGGCTCCACGAGCTGGCGGCCGAGGTGACGGAGCGCGACGACGTCCGGGCGGTGATCCTGTACGGCGGTGGGAAGGTGTTCGCGGCCGGCGCGGACATCAAGGAGATGGAACTCCTCGACCACGCGGGGATGGTGAGGCGCTCGCGCCCGCTTCAGGAAGCGTTCACCGCCGTCGCCCGCATCCCCAAGCCGGTCGTCGCCGCGGTCACCGGTTACGCGCTCGGCGGCGGCTGCGAGCTGGCCCTGTGCGCCGACTACCGGATCGCCGCCGACAATGCCAAGCTCGGCCAGCCCGAGATCCTGCTCGGCCTGATCCCCGGCGCGGGCGGCACCCAGCGCCTGTCCCGGCTCGTGGGCCCCTCCAGGGCCAAGGACCTCGTCTTCACCGGCCGGATGGTCAAGGCTGACGAAGCCCTGCGGATCGGCCTGGTCGACCTGGTGGTTCCGGCTGCCGACGTGTACGAGAAGGCGCGCGACTGGGCCGCACAGCTGGCCAAGGGCCCGGCACTCGCCCTGCGGGCCGCCAAGGAATCCATCGACCAGGGTCTGGAGACCGACATAGACACCGGTCTCACCATCGAACGGAACTGGTTCGCGGGCCTGTTCGCGACGGAGGACCGCGAGCGGGGGATGCGCAGCTTCACCGAGGAGGGTCCTGGCCGGGCCAATGCCAGTGAATTAGCAGAACTCTGCTGGTCAGCAGCCCGCTGATGGTCGGTTTGGGCTGATTTCATCCTTGGTGACACTGGGTAGTTCGTC
>NZ_JBVKCZ010000243.1:0-1085 GCF_055634335.1 Streptomyces sp. NPDC111802
TTCCATGCTTTCGCGCTCATCCATGACGACGTGATGGACCGCTCCGACACCCGCCGCGGCCACCCGACCATGCACCGCGCCTTTGCCCGGCAGCACCAAGGACCTGCCGCCGTCGCGGACCAGTTCGGCACCGGGGCGGCCATCCTCCTGGGCGACCTGGCGCTGGTGTGGTCTGACGAACTCCTGCACAACGGCAACCTGACCCCGAAGCAGATGTCCGCCGTGCTGCCCCTACTGGACGTCATGCGCACTGAAGTCGTACTCGGCCAATATCTCGACCTGGCCCACAGTCACCAGGAGCAGCCGGATGTGTCCTCTGCGTTGACCATCATTCGCTACAAAACCGCCAAATACACCGTCGAGCGCCCCCTCCAACTCGGCGCGGCCCTCGCCGGAGCAGACGAAAGCCTGCTGGCCGCCCTGTCCGCCTACGCCATCCCTATTGGTGAGGCTTTCCAACTCCGGGATGACCTGCTCGGAGTGTTCGGCGACCCGGCGGCCACCGGCAAACCTGCTCTCGACGATCTACGGGAGGGCAAAGCCACCGTCCTCATCGCGCTCGCTCTCGCCCGCGCACCCCGCGTCCAGGCCGACCAGCTCCGCGTTCTCCTCGGTTGCCCCACCCTGACCGAAGACCAGGCCCAGGTGGCACGCAGCATCATCACCACCACGAAAGCCGTCCGCATCGTCGAAAACATGATCACCGCACGATACGAGAAAGCCATGACCGCCCTGGACACCGTGCCTATTGACACTGCCGCCAAGCACGCCCTGCGTCAGCTCGCCGACTCCACAGTGAGGAGGCAGACATGACCCCCACCACCCGTCTCCGCGTTCTGCTCGCCGCCCCCCGTGGCTACTGCGCGGGTGTGGACCGCGCCGTGATCGCCGTCGAGAAAGCCCTGGGGCAGTACGGCGCTCCGGTGTACGTCCGGCACGAGATCGTCCACAACAAGTACGTCGTGCAGACCCTGGAGAAGAAGGGCGCCGTCTTCGTCGAGCGGACGGAGGAGGTACCGCCGGGCAACATCGTCATGTTCTCGGCGCACGGCGTCGCCCCCGTCGTCCACGACGAGGCCGCGCGC
>NZ_JBVKCZ010000244.1:0-1079 GCF_055634335.1 Streptomyces sp. NPDC111802
GGCCAGGTCGAGGAAGCGCGGGAAGAGGCCGTTGCCGACCTCGCCGGCACCGTCCCAGGAGAACACGACGAACTGCGGGGGCTCCTGACCCGGCTGCAGCGGCTCGGGCCTGCCGGGCTGGCCCGGCTGCTTGCCGGTGTAGGAGGTGGAACCGTCGCCGATTGCAAGCTCGAGAGGCGCGGCGCCGGCCGAGTGCTTTTTGTGGTTGCTGTTGGCGCTGCCCGACGCCATTTCCTTCCGGGGCGAGCCGCATCCGACGACGCCCATGCTTGCTGCAAAACCCACCCCGAGCTCGATCAACCCCCTCCGGCTGACGCTGGAGCCGTGCATTCCATCCCCGTTCGTCTTGTCCTCGCGGGTACAAGACAGACGGCGCAGGGGGCAAGGAATTACGCGAAATACGCCACATGGGGCTTCGTATGCCGCAAACGTGCCCCTGGCAATCGCGATGCGCGCCGGTAGCGTGTCGACCCCTGAGCACGTCTGGTGCTGGTGCGGTGACGACAGCGTTCGACGACGATGAGGTGACGAGGGGTGAACTTCTCGGGGACATTTGTAAGTGACGTGGGAGCTCCGAGCCAGTGGAGGAGATCGCGTCAAAACAGCTCTGGGGAGAACGCCACCCGGCAGCTCAGTTGCCGGCAGCTGGTAGCGCCGCCCGAACTCACGTGCACTCCATACCAACGACCGGTGTCTGCGCCCCCTCAATGTGCTGAGCGCACCCTTTCTTTCGAACAGCACGTCATCGCGCTCTGCACCACATCCCTCGACAGCGTCACCATCTTTGGTGACCTGTCCTTCGGGCGGGTGAGTTCTGCGGCGCTGTTGCGCCTTGCCGACCCATGCGCCAGTCGTTGCTGCGTGGGCGAGGCGAAGCAGCCTGAAGTGGGGGAGGGGAAGGCAAGTTGGGCGCTGTCGCGACAGCGCGGCGGACCGTTGGGGGGGGCGCTCGGTCCGATCGAGGCGTGCAAGTCCTTGATACCACCCGGCCTTGGTGTTTCACCGTGAGGGCCGGGGGTGCTGACGGAGTGTGACCCCGAATAGAAGAGGTGCCCGTCCGACCTGCGAAGATCCAGTTG
>NZ_JBVKCZ010000245.1:0-1063 GCF_055634335.1 Streptomyces sp. NPDC111802
GGACTGGTACAACTACCACCGACCCCACACCGGCATCAGCGGCCACACCCCAGCCAGCCGCGTCACCAACCTGCCCGGACAACACACCTAGGCCGTTTCCTTCGGATCATCTGATCGTTGGTCCGGGCGTGTCGCTGACTGACGCCCAGTGGGCGCGGATCGAGCCTCTGTTACCCAACCGGGTACCGAAGCGGGGCGGACGGTGGCGGGATCACCGACAGGTGATCGACGCGATCGCCTTCAAGTACCGCACCGGCTGCCCGTGGATGGACCTGCCCGCAGAGTTCGGCTCCTGGAAAGGCGTCCACAACCGCCTGAGGAAGTGGGCGGCCGACGGGACATGGGAGAAGGTCTTTGCCGCGCTGCTGGCCCAGGCCGACACCGAAGGCGACCTCGACTGGGTCGTCGCGGTCGACTCCACGATCGTCCGCGCCCACCAGCACGCCGCCGGGGCCCGTCAAAAGGGGCCCCGGCCGACGAGCCCGACGACCATGCCCTCGGACGCTCCCGCGGCGGGCTGACCACCAAGATCCACCTTGCTGCCGACAGCCGTTGCCGGCCTCTGGCCTTCCACCTCACACCGGGCCAGGCAGGTGACGCACCGGCATTCACCCCCCTCATGGCCCGCTTGCGGGTGCCCCGGCCACTCGGACGGCCACGGACCACTCCGGACGTGGTCCTGGCGGACAAGGCCTATTCCTCCCGCGCCATCCGCGCCCACCTGCGCCGTCGGGGCATCCGGGCCGTCATCCCCCAGCCAGCCGACCAGATCGCCAAGCGCAGACGGCGCGGCCGATCCGGTGGCAGGCCGCCCGCCTTCGACAAGACCGCCTACCGGCAGCGCAACACGGTCGAGCGGTGCATCAACAAGCTCAAGCAATGGCGCGGCCTTGCCACTCGATACGACAAGACCGCCACCGTCTACCTCGCCGCACTGCACGTCGCGGGCATCTTCATCTGGTCCGCACGGTGATCCAGAGGAAACGGCCTAGTACTGCAACGGTGCTTGCCGTGACTGCTGGCCAGTTCGCTCGTTGGTGTGGTCATGGGTGGGGACCATGCT
>NZ_JBVKCZ010000246.1:0-1043 GCF_055634335.1 Streptomyces sp. NPDC111802
GCGTTCGCCGAGGAACACGGCCTGCCGATCGCGATCAAGGCCGCCTTCGGCGGCGGCGGACGCGGACTGAAGGTCGCCCGCACCCTCGAAGAGGTCCCGGAGCTGTACGACTCCGCCGTCCGCGAGGCCGTCGCCGCCTTCGGCCGCGGGGAGTGCTTCGTCGAGCGCTACCTCGACAAGCCCCGCCATGTGGAGACCCAGTGCCTGGCCGACACCCACGGCAACGTGGTGGTGGTCTCCACCCGTGACTGCTCCCTGCAGCGCCGCCACCAGAAGCTGGTGGAGGAGGCCCCGGCGCCGTTCCTGTCCCAGGCACAGGTCGACGAGCTGTACTCGGCCTCCAAGGCGATCCTGAAGGAGGCCGGCTACGTCGGCGCCGGCACGGTGGAGTTCCTGGTCGGCCTGGACGGCACGATCTCCTTCCTGGAGGTCAACACCCGCCTGCAGGTCGAGCACCCGGTCACCGAGGAGGTCACCGGTATCGACCTGGTCCGGGAGATGTTCCGGATCGCCGACGGTGAGGAACTGGGCTACGACGACCCGCCGCTGCGCGGGCACTCCTTCGAGTTCCGTATCAACGGCGAGGACCCGGGCCGTAACTTCCTGCCCGCTCCCGGCACCGTGACCCTCTTCTCGCCGCCGTCCGGGCCGGGGGTCCGGCTGGACGCGGGCGTGGAGTCCGGGTCGGTGATCGGTCCGGCGTGGGACTCGCTGCTGGCCAAGCTGATCGTCACCGGCGCCACCCGGCAGCAGGCGTTGCAGCGGGCGGCCCGTGCGCTGGCCGAGTTCCAGGTCGAGGGCATGGCCACCGCGATCCCCTTCCACCGCGCGGCCGTCGTCGATCCGGCCTTCGCGCCGGAACTGACCGGTTCCGCAGATCCGTTCACGGTCCACACCCGTTGGATCGAGACCGAGTTCGTCAACGAGATCAAGCCCTTCGCCGCCCCTGCCGACGCCGAGGCGGAGGAGGACAGCGGCCGTGAGACGGTCGTGGTCGAGGTGGGCGGCAAGCGGCTGGAGGTCTCCCTGCCGGCCTCGCTCGG
>NZ_JBVKCZ010000247.1:0-1021 GCF_055634335.1 Streptomyces sp. NPDC111802
CTAGTGATCTGGTTGTGAGTTGGTTCGGCACCACGTGGGTTGCTTTCCGTACCACTTCACGGGTTCGCATACCTGGTGCCGATTGGCTGCGGTCTGCTGTCGGGTGTGGGTGACAGCAGGCTGGAGCCGCTGGTGCTGAGTGAGACCGAGCGCCAGGTGTTGAAGAACTGGGTCAAGCGCCGTCAGACCGCGCAGGGGCTTGCCCTGCGAGCACGGATCGTGCTGGCGTGTGCGGAGGGCGGGCCGAACATGGCCGTGTCTGCCCGGCTGGGCGTGAACCGCGGCACCGTCGCCAAATGGCGCACCCGGTTCCTGCGTGACCGGCTGGACGGACTGTCGGACGAGCCAAGGCCCGGGGTGCCGCGGACCATCACCGATGCCCAGGTCGAGGAAGTCGTGGTCCGCACCCTCGAAGAGGTACCCGAAGGCGGGACGCACTGGTCGAAGCGGGAGCTGGCCAAGGCCGTGGGGATGTCGCCGGCGAGCGTGTTGCGGATCTGGCACGCCTTCGGCCTGCAGCCGTGGCGGACGGAGACCTTCAAGATCTCCCCGGATCCGCTGCTGATCGACAAGGTCCGTGACGTCGTCGGCCTCTACCTCGCCCCGCCGGCCAACGCGGCGGTGTTCGCAGTGGACGAGAAACCGCAGATCCAGGCCCTTGAACGGACCGCACCGGTGCTGCCGATGCTGCCCGGCGTCCCCGAGCGGCGCAGCTTCGACTACGTCCGCCACGGCACCGTCGATCTGTTCGCTGCCCTGAACACCGCGACGGGCAAGGTGATCACGAAGCTGTCCGCACAGCACCGGGCCGTGGACTTCCGTGACTTCCTCGACGACATCGACCGCCAGACCGATCCCGGCCTGGCGGTCCACGTCATCTGCGACAACCTCTCCGCCCACAAAGCGCCGGTGGTGCACAAGTGGCTGCTCGCGCATCCCCGCGTCCACCTCCACTTCACCCCGACCTACTCGTCATGGATCAACCAGGTCGAACGGTGGTTCGCCGAGCTGGAACGACGCT
>NZ_JBVKCZ010000248.1:0-1020 GCF_055634335.1 Streptomyces sp. NPDC111802
GTCGACCGGTTCGCCGAGGCCAGCGTGCCCCTGGGGCGGCTGGCTGACGCCGAGGAAATCGCCGAGGCCGCCCTCTTCCTGGCTTCGGACGCCTCCTCGTTCGTCACCGGCGCCGAACTCTTCGCCGACGGCGGCTACACCCGGGCCCTGAACGACGGCCGGTGGTGCGCATCCGGTTCCCTCGAAGCGAGGAGGCGCACTCCCGGCCGCGCTTGTGCGTCGTACGAGGCCCAGTGCCCCCGAAGCAACGAGATCGTGGCCGCGGCCACTTCGGATGACACCGGCCGCCACCCCGACTGCTGCTCCGGCAATGCCAACCTCCGCCGGATGCTCATCCATCTCGTCGAGGAGACCGGACGGCACGCGGGGCACGCGGACATCGTGAGGGAGCTGCTTGACGGGCATCGATCGTCCGCTCCACCTCGTTCCTGCGTTTGCAGATCGCCCTGCCGAAGCCAGCGGGCCGATCGCTTGATCTGGCGTTGCCGCAGCTAGCGGCGGTTGCGACGGGATGAGTAAGCCTTGTCTCCGCCGAGGCGGCCAGACCGCGGACACGCTCCATGACCGGGATGAGCTGCGGAGCGTCGCCCCACTGCCCCGGGATGATCAGCAAGGCGAGTGGGCGGCGTCCGCCCTCACCGGCAAGGTGGATCTTGCAGGTCAGGCCGCCCCGTGAGCGTCCCAGGCCCTCATCGGGGCGGTGCTGCAGGAACGTGTGTTCCGCTCCTTTCCCGGAAGCCGCGGGGGCTTCGGTTGATCACCCTGCGATGACTCTCCCAACGGCCCCCGCGCTGACCGGACTTCGGCAAATGCGGCTTCAGCCGGGCCCATGCTTCATTTGTGAGATCTCCCCGCCGCATGATCATGCCAACGAACCAAGGCCGGGGCAGGCACAAGATCCGCCGGACAGAACCTAACGACGCACTACTAGTGTCCTGCGCCGGAGATGCGTCGGCAGAAGCGGGCGAGGGAGTCGAGGATCTCCTTGGCGGTCTTGGTCCAGATGAAGGGCTTGGGGTC
>NZ_JBVKCZ010000249.1:0-1002 GCF_055634335.1 Streptomyces sp. NPDC111802
TCTCAAGAGGTAGCACGAAGTCCACCCCTGCGGCGTCCACCGCCGCCTGCGGCATCCCCGGGAACTCCGCGCTCTGCGGATCCTGCACGATCACCATGCGCCCGCCCGACTTGACCGCGTCCACTCGAGACAGGGAGCCTTTTTCACTTGTACGGCTGGCGGGTGAGGTATCGGCGAACCGTTGACGGTGACGTGACGAACGGGGCATCCCGCTGGTTTGGAGAGTCGCCAAACATAGCCTCACCTGCGGAGGTGCCCCGTCCTCACCTATCCTGCCGGATGCGATGTCGATGAGGAACTCCTGGAACTGGTCACGATGGTGCTCGCGTCCTGCGAGGCTGGCCGGCAGTGCAAGCTGCGCCCGTACGACCGGGCCCGCTGCACCCTGTCTACCTGAGCAAGCACGACACCATCGAACAGATCGCCACCGCCTGGCGCCATGTGAACCACACGATCGAGCAACTCGCCGCCCACGCACCGTCGTTGACGGAGGCGCTCACCAGCCACCACGCGGACGGATACCTGCTGCTTGACGGCACCGTCACGGAGACCGACCGGGTCCAGGCGCCGGGGCACTTCTCCGGCAAGGCCCGCCGGGAGGGCGTGAACCTGCAGGTCATCACCGCGGAAGAGGGCAGACTCCTGTGGCTCTCGCCTGCTGTGCCCGGTGGCACCCACGACATCACCGCCGCCCGTGACCACGGCATCGTCGAGGCCTGCGCCGAGCTCGACCTCGACGTTCTCGCAGACAAGGGCTACCAAGGCGCTGGCGGCACTGTGATCACCCCGATCAAGCGACGCCCCGGAACCGAACTGCCCGACAAGCACAAGAAGTCGAACAAGGTCCACGCCGCACTGCACGCCCCTGTCGAACGGGCCATCTCCAGGATCAAGCAGTGGAGGATCTTTGAGGGGCCTCGCGTTTCCCGGACAGGGATCTGACTGTCTATTTCACGCGACTGCTCGCAGCTTCACGTACTCGGCGTGGACTTCGCGCGGTGG